>NZ_JBEYZK010000012.1:0-301610 GCF_040646035.1 Streptomyces sp. NPDC046465 | reverse complement strand
CTATCAGACTCTTTCGTGTCCGACTTCCTCGGTGCCTTTCCGGTTCCCGCTCCGGCCTTTCGGCTTTCGCGTTTCCCTTTCCGGCGGTTCCGACTCTATCAGATCCTTTCGGGCCTGACTCCCAGTCGAAGTGGGGTTGTCTTCGCGGCTGTTGGGCCGTTCCGACGAGTGAGACTTTAGCGGAATCCTGGCTCCCGACCTAATCGGGGGCGTCCTTTCGAACGCCGATTCCTCATTTCGCAAATACGCATGAAGACAAACCGAAGGCGAGTCCCAGAAGGGCGCACGACGTCGATCGCTTGAATGGTTCTTGCGGAATGGCTGCCCGGGGACCGACCAAGTGGTCGACGCTCACGTCGGGCAACTCGGAGAACACTACGTAGCAGCCCCAGGCGTGTCAACCCCAGGACGGCGCCCCCTGGGGGGTCTACTCTGGAGGACGTGACTACACGTGCGTACGCCCAACTGTGGTGGGCCGCCTGAGGGCGGCCGTACATACGCATGTACTCAACGGCCGCCGCCTCGGCGGCCGTTTCTGTTTCTCCCCCTGGAGGACCTGGAGCCCGGCGGCCGGGCCGGTGGTCCTGACCAGAAGGCGGAGAGATGACGAGGATCTTCAGCGGGGTCAAGCCGACGGGGCATCTGACCTTGGGCAACTATCTGGGAGCCATCCGGCAGTGGGCTGAGGTCGATCAGTACCGGTCCGATGCCCTGTTCTGCATCGTCGATCTGCACGCCCTGACCGTGGAGCACGATCCGGGGCGGGTGCGCAGGCTCAGTCGGCAGGCGGCGACGCTGCTGCTCGCGTCCGGGATCGATCCGGAGCGGGCCACCGTCTTCGCCCAGAGTCATGTGGACGAGCACGCCCGGCTCTCGTATCTCCTCGAGTGCGTCGCGACGGACGGCGAGATGCGCCGGATGATCCAGTACAAGGAGAAGTCCGTCCTTGAGCAGGCGCGGGGCGGGAGTGTTCGGCTGTCGCTCCTCACCTATCCCGTGCTGATGGCGGCGGACATCCTGGCGTACGACGCCGACGAGGTGCCGGTCGGGGAGGACCAGACCCAGCACGTCGAGCTGACGCGGGACCTGGCGGTGCGGTTCAACCAGCGCTACGGACAGACGTTCGTGGTGCCGCGGGCCACGCCGCCCAAGGTGGCGGCGCGGGTCATGGACCTGCAGGACCCGACGTCGAAGATGGGCAAGTCCCACGAGGCCGGGGCCGGGATCATCTATCTGCTCGACGAGCCGGAGGTCGCGCGCAAGAAGATCCTGCGGGCCGTCACGGACAGCGGGTCCGAAGTCGCGTTCGACCGCGCTGCCAAGCCGGGGGTATCGAACCTGCTGGAGATCCTCGCGGCTTGCCAAGGTGGGAACCCGGAAGCCTTGAGCGGTGCCTACGACTCGTACGGCGCACTGAAGAAGGACACCGCCGAGGCCGTGGTGGAGCTGCTCAGGCCCGTGCAGGAGCGGCACAAGGAGCTGGTGGCGGACCCCGCGTACCTGGATGAGGTGCTGCGGCGGGGAGCGGAGCGGGCCAGAGGGATGGCCAAGCCGACGGTGGACGGCGCCTATCGGGCGATCGGGCTGCTGCCGCCGGTAGGGGACATGCGGTAGGCCGCCCTCTCCATGCCGCCCCCTCCATGCCGGTCCCGGCATGGAGGGGGCCGGTAGGCGTGTCAGCTGTTGCCGGAGGCCAGTTCGCGGCTGCGGTCGCGGGCCGCTTCGAGGGCCGCGATGAGGGCCGCGCGCACGCCGTGGTTCTCCAGTTCACGGATCGCGTTGATCGTCGTGCCCGCGGGGGACGTGACGTTCTCGCGGAGCTTCACCGGGTGCTCGCCGCTGTCGCGGAGCATGACGGACGCGCCGATCGCCGCCTGGACGATCAGGTCGTGGGCCTTGTCGCGGGGCAGGCCGAGGAGGATGCCCGCGTCCGTCATGGCCTCGACGAGGAAGTAGAAGTACGCGGGGCCCGATCCTGACAGGGCCGTGCAGGCGTCCTGCTGGGTCTCGGGGACGCGGAGCGTCTTGCCGACGGCGCCGAAGATGGCCTCCGCGTGGGCCAGCGCGTCGCCCGAGGCGTGGCTGCCCGCGGAGATGACGGACATTCCCTCGTCGACCAGGACAGGCGTGTTCGGCATGACGCGGACGACCGGCGTGCGCTCGGGCAGGCGCTCTTCGATGAAGGCGGTGGTGATGCCTGCGGCGGCGCTGATGACCACGCGGTCGGGGGTGACATGCGGGGCGAGTTCGTCGAGCAGCTTCGCCATGTCCTGCGGCTTGCAGGCGAGGATCAGGGTGTCGGCCTGCTTGGCGGCGTCGGCGTTGCTGACGGGAGTGACGCCGTAGCGGGTGCGGAGTTCGTCGGCTCGTTCCTGGCGGCGGGTGGTCACCAGGAGGTCCGTGGCCGCCCAGCCGCCGCGGATCATGCCGCTGAGCAGGGCTTCACCGATCTTTCCGGTGCCGAGTACGGCGACTTTCTGGCTCGTGTTGCTGCTCATGAACGGGGGCCTCCGGGGTTGCGTCGTCCGAGGGCCATCCTCGCATTGGGGAGCGGGCTCGCCTGGGGAGCGGGTGGGTCAGGCCGTGCGGCGGCGCAGGGTGGCGGCGCCGAGGCCCAGGACAAGGACGGCGCAGGCGGCGACGATGACGGCGTCGCGGAGGAAGTCGCCGGTGACCTCCGTGTGGTGGAGGACTTCGTTCATGCCGTCGACCGCGTACGACATGGGGAGGACGTCGGAGATCCACTCCAGGACCGGCTGCATCCGGTCGCGGGGCGTGAACAGTCCGCAGAGCAGGAGCTGGGGGAAGATCACCGCGGGCATGAACTGGACGGCCTGGAACTCGGAGGCGGCGAAGGCCGAGACGAAGAGACCGAGCGCGGTGCCGAGGAGGGCGTCGAGCAGGGCGACCAGGAGCAGCAGCCAGGCGGAGCCGGTGACGTCCAGGCCGAGGGCCCACAGGGCGAGTCCCGTGGCGAGGGCCGACTGGACGACGGCCACGGCTCCGAAGGCGAGGGCGTACCCGGCGATGAGGTCGCCCTTGCCGAGGGGCATGGCGAGGAGGCGTTCGAGGGTTCCGGAGGTGCGCTCGCGGAGGGTGGCGATCGAGGTCACCAGGAACATCGTGATGAGCGGGAAGATCCCGAGGAGTGCGGCGCCGATGGAGTCGAAGGTCTGCGGGCTGCCGTCGAACACGTAGCGCAGGAGGAGCAGCATCACGCACGGGACCAGGATCATCAGCGCGATGGAGCGCACGTCGTGGCGGAGCTGGAGCAGGACGCGGGCGGCGGTGGCGAGGGTGCGGTAGGCGTTCATCGGGGGCTGCTCCCTGGCGGGGCCGGGCGGTCGGCGTCGGCGTGGGTGACGGTGGGGGTGCTGGTGAGGGTGGGGGTGTCCGTGGCGGCCGCTTCGTCCACGAGGTGGAGGAAGGCCGCTTCGACCGTTTCGGAGTGGGTGCGGGTGCGCAGGGCGTCGGGGGTGTCGTCCGCGAGGAGCTCGCCCTCGCGCATGAGGAGGAGGCGGTGGCAGCGCTCCGCCTCGTCCATGACGTGGGAGGAGACGAGGAGCGTGGCGCCGCGGTCGGTGGCGATGGCGTGGAAGAGGTTCCACAGGTCGCGGCGGAGGACGGGGTCGAGGCCGACGGTCGGTTCGTCGAGGACGAGGAGTTCGGGGGTGCCCAGGAGGGCGACTCCGAGGGAGACGCGGCTGCGCTGGCCGCCGGAGAGGTTGCCGGCCAGGGAGTCGGCGTGCGAGGTGAGGGCGACGTCGTCGAGTACGCGGGTGACGTGGGCGTGGCGGCGCTCGGCGGCGCCCCGGCCCGGGTCGAGGACGGCCGCGAAGTAGTCGAGGTTCTGGCGGACGGTCAGGTCGTCGTAGACGGACGGATTCTGGGTGACGTATCCGATGCGGGAGCGGAGGGCGGGGGCTCCGGCGGGGTGGTCGAGGACCCGCAGGACGCCGGTGACCTTGGCCTGGGTGCCGACGATCGCGCGCATGAGCGTGGACTTGCCGCAGCCGGAGGGGCCGAGGAGGCCGGTGATCTGGCCGCGGGGGACGGTGAAGTCGAGGCCGCGCAGGACGGTGCGGGGGCCTCGGACGGCGGTCAGGTTCTCGGCCAGGACGGCCGGGCTCGCGGCGGGGCCGGTGGGGCGGGGCGCCGAAACCTCGGGGGTGGTTGCCGGACTCCGTTTATTCACCATGTGATGAATAATCCTCCCGCCGACGGGGCCCGTCAAGGCGGACACACGCCAATCAGGCGGCCCCGGCATGGGATGCACCGGTCCCACCGGACCCCCCGAGGTCGCTGTCCTCGACCGTCCCGCGGTCATGGCCCCGCGGGGCGGCGGTGACTCGGGGCGGTGGCGCGGCTCGGCGGTGGCGCGGGGCGGCGGTGGCGCGGGGCGGCGGTGGCGCGGCGCCTCAGCGCTTCCGCTTGTTCTTGCGGGAGGGGTTGCCCGTGCGGCGTGCCGTGCGCTTCTCGTACTGTTCGCAGGCCGCCTCGTACTCCTCACGGTGCAGCTTCTCGCCCGGGGCCTCCTTCAGGGAGCGGAGGAAGTAGGCGAGGAGACTGCCGACGAAGCCGATCGTCATCAGACCGCGCGTCGAGGCCTGCGAGGCCGCGTCGTGGCGGCGGGAGAAGCCGTCCCAGGCGCGGCGGAACGCGATGGCGCTGCAGATCGCGAACATCACCACGACGAGCAGGTTCACGAACTGGCCCACTGCCGCGATGGCCAGGCCCTCGTAGGCGAAGCGCAGGACGAAGCAGCCGACGACCGCCGCGAGCAGCGAGCCGACGGCGACGCCGGCGCGGCGAACGCCGTAGCCGCCGTCGTGGGCGACCCACGTCGTGCCGAAGAAGCGGATGGGCTCGGGCTGCGGGCCGGGGGCGGTGCCGGACGGAGCGGAGGCGTCCGCCGTACCGGAAGGGTCCGCCGGGCCGGAAGGGTCCGCCGGGCCGGAAGGGCCGGTGGGGTCGGAAGGGCCGGTGGGGTCGGCCGTGTCGGTGGAGGGGCCTTGGGTGCCGGGTTCGTCGCTCACCGTTTGATTATCGCCTGCCGTGCCCGACGGCCCGCGAAACGCGGGCGCGCCCTTTTCGTCCCCCTCCTTGCCAGGCCATACCGCCCGGCGACTAGTTTGGACGGCGGAAGACGTGACGTAATAGGGGTACTGGGGTACACGGGGAGGCCGGTGAGCATGACGCTCCGCGGAGGAGACCCGGAGGAGATCGGCGGTTATCCGCTGGAGGCGCGCCTCGGTTCGGGCGGCATGGGCACGGTGTACCTGGCGCGCACGGCGTCGGGGCGGCCCGTCGCGATCAAGCTGATCCACCGGCAGTTCGCGGACGACGAGGAGTTCCGGATCCGCTTCCGGCAGGAGGTGGCGGCGGCCCGCCGGGTCAGCGGCGCCTTCACCGCGGCCGTGATCGACGCCGACCCCGAGGCCGAGCACCCCTGGATGGCCACGGCGTTCATCGAGGGGCACACCCTCGCCCAGCACATCGCCAAGATGGGCCCCATCGGCGGCGCCGAGCTGCGCACGCTGGCCATCGGCCTGACGGAGGCGCTGCGCGACATCCACCGCGTCGGTGTCGTGCACCGGGACCTCAAGCCGTCCAACGTGGTCCTCTCTCCCGAGGGCCCGCGCGTCATCGACTTCGGGATCTCGCGCGCGGCGGACCAGCAGACGCTGACGATGACGGGGCGGGTGATCGGTACGCCGCCGTTCATGTCCCCGGAGCAGTTGCAGGCGCCGCGCGGGGTCGGGCCGCGCTCCGACGTGTTCTCGCTGGGCACGCTGCTGGTCTACGCGGCGACGGGGCAGGGACCCTTCGACGCGGACAGTCCGTACATGACGGCCTACCAAGTGGTGCACGAGCCGCCGTCGTTGGGGCAGGTGCCTGAGGCGCTGCGCGCGGTGGTCGAGCCGTGTCTCACCAAGGACCCGGACGTGCGGCCCTCGGCGGACGAACTCCTCGTACAACTACGGGATCTGCCCTACGACCTGGGGGGTACGGCGGGGCCCGCCGTCGGGCCGCGCAGCATCCGCGAGATGGACACGCAGCACCATCTGGCTACGGACGATCACACTCCGGTGCCCGCCGCCGTGTCGGCGCCTTCCGATTCCGGTTCCCCTTCCCCTTCCCCTTCCGGTTCCGGTTCTCCTTCCGGTTCCGGTTCTCCTATCGGTTCCGGGACCTTGATCGGTGCGCGGCTGCGTCGGCGCTGGCGGCCGGTGCTTGCGGCCGCCGTCGCTGTGGCCGCGATCGGCGGCGGCGTCGCGGTGGTACGGGCCGGTGGCTCGGACGGTCCTGGCGGCGCCGACGACAAGGGCCGCGACATCGCGGCGGCCGGGGCGCGGCTGCCGGGCGGTTTCGAGCCGTGGCGCAAGACCGTGGCGGGCGGGCGGCCGGACATCCCGGACGAGCTGCGCTGCGTGGCGCGCGGTGACGCGCTGTTCTGCGGGGGCGGCAGCGTCGTCGCGGCCCGGCTCAGGCTCTCCGACGGCTCCCGCGTCTGGACGGAGAAAAGCCCCGGCGTCCCGATGCAGGGCATGCACCTGGTGGGCGTGACCGGTGACACCGTGCTCGGCTACCGCATCGGGGCCGAGGGATCGCCGCAGGAGGGCGCCACCGAAGTGGTCGCCCTCGACGCGGACAAGGGCGAGGAGCTGTGGTCGGTGCCGTCCGGCGCACAGTCCACGGCGGTGACGGGACGTACGCAGGACGCCGTGGTGATCGACTCGACCGTCGTCACCGTCGACGCGTCGAACAGCCGCTTCGAGGCCCGGCGGGCGCACAGCGGCGGGGTGGCCTGGAAGCAGCCGTTCCCCTCGGGTACGCAGTGTGCCCCGGTTCCCGCGGGCGCCCGCCTGTACGCGATGTGCGCGCCACGCGCCGAGGTGTCCGACGACTCGGTGCGTCACCCTTCCCTGCACGTGGTCGACCTCGCCTCCGGGCGGCTCGGCAAGGCCGTCCCCGTCAAGGGTCCCGCCATGCCGGTCGGCACCGCCGACGACGACCTCGTACTCCTGCACCAGCGCCGGGAAGGGTACGAGTCGGTGGGGTACGACGGGGTGACGCGGGTGGACCCGGACGCGCACGAGGTCACGTACTCCCGGCTGCCGAAGACGTACGACGGGACGCCCGGCCTTGCCGACGGCACCGTTTTCGTGAGCGGGCAGACCGGGCTCGTCTCGGCGTTCGACCCGGCGACGGGCCGGAAGAAGTGGTCGCGGCAGACCGGCGTGGAAGGCGTGTCGGGGCCGGTGGGCGGGGACGGCGACGGGACGCTGTACCTCAGCTCGGCCAGCGGCCGGGTCGTCTCGCTCTCCTCGCGCAAGGGCGAGCTCCTCGGGACGACGTTGCCGCGCGCCGAGGGCCTGGCGGGCGAGACGAACGCCAGCCCGCGCGTGACCGTCACGGGCAGCGTGGTGGTCGTGACGGCCGCCCGGAACACCGTGTTCGCCTACGACGCGACGAAGCCGCCGAAGTCCGGCTGAACACCGGCCTACAGCCTCCGGCCTCCAACCTCCAGCCTCCGGCGCCCTCGCCTTGACCTGTGTGGGACCGCCGGGAGCGCCGTTCGGCTTCTTCGGCCGGGCGGCTGGGCTGCCGGGCGGTGGCCGACCTGATCCAGCGCCAGCGTGCGGTCCGGCGTCAGCGTGCGATCTAGCGTGACGGTCGGGTCTCAGCAGCGCGGCGCCACGTACCCGTCGCTGCCCGTACGGACGTACGTGTCCGAGATGTAGCGGCCGCTGCCGATCCGGTCCCAGAGCTTCGACGTGCCGGTCGGGCCCGTGACCGTCTCGCCGGGCTTCTGGCAGGCGATGGAGACGCGGGTACCGGCGCGCAGGCGGCCGACCTTGTCGTACGAAGTGCCGGGGCCCGAGCGGACGTTGACGTCCGCGGCGATCGGGTAGGTCCTGGCGGCCAGGGCCTCGACGGCCTGGCCCGCCGTCATGGCTCCTGCGACCGTCAAGGGCTCATCGGCGACTTCGGGTGTTTCGGGTGTGATGACGTTCTCGCTCACGGTGCTCTCCCCCGTACACAGCACACAGCGGCGCGGACGCGCCTTGGCGTGTTCCTCACACCAAGGACGCGCCCGCGCCCCAAAAGGTTTCGGGTCTCAGCTCTCAGCCGAGCAGCGACACGTCCCGGACCGCACCCTTGTCGGCGCTCGTCGCCATCGCCGCGTACGCGCGCAGGGCGGCGGAGACCTTGCGCTCGCGGGCCTTGGGTGCGTAGACGCCGCCGAGGGCCTCCTTGCGGGCGGCCAGCTCATCCTCGGGGACGAGGAGTTCGATCGAGCGGGCCGGGATGTCGATGCGGATCCGGTCGCCGTCCTCGACCAGCGCGATCGTGCCGCCGGACGCGGCCTCGGGCGAGGCGTGGCCGATCGACAGACCCGACGTACCGCCGGAGAAGCGGCCGTCGGTGACCAGGGCGCAGGCCTTGCCGAGACCGCGGCCCTTCAGGAAGGAGGTGGGGTAGAGCATCTCCTGCATGCCGGGGCCGCCCTTGGGGCCTTCGTAGCGGATGACCACCACGTCCCCTTCCTTGACGACCTTGTTGAGGATCTTCTCGACGGCCTCTTCCTGCGAGTCGCAGACGACCGCGGGGCCCTCGAAGGTCCAGATCGACTCGTCGACGCCCGCGGTCTTCACCACGCAGCCGTCCTCGGCGATGTTGCCCTTGAGGACGCCGAGGCCGCCGTCCTTGGAGTAGGCGTGGGCGACGTCGCGGATGCAGCCGTTCGCGGCGTCGGTGTCGAGGGTGTCCCAGCGCTCGGACTGCGAGAACGCCTCGGCGGAGCGGCGGCAGCCGGGGGCCGCGTGCCACAGCTCGACGGCTTCCTGCGAGGTGGAGCCGGAGCGGATGTCCCAGGCGCCCAGCCACTCCTTGATGGAGGGCGAGTGGACGGTGTGCACGTCCTCGTTGAGGAGGCCGCCGCGGTACAGCTCGCCGAGGAGCGCGGGGATGCCGCCCGCGCGGTGCACGTCCTCCATGTAGTACGTCGTCGTGGGCGCGGCGTTCGGCGCGACCTTGGCCAGGCACGGGACGCGGCGCGAGACGGCGTCGATGTCGCCCAGGTCGTAGTCGACCTCGGCCTCACGGGCCGCGGCGAGCAGGTGCAGGATCGTGTTCGTCGAGCCGCCCATGGCGATGTCGAGGGCCATGGCGTTCTCGAAGGCGGCGTGGGTGGCGATGTTGCGCGGCAGGACGGAGGCGTCGTCGCCGTCGTAGTAGCGCTTGGTGATGTCGACCACCGTCTGGCCCGCGCGCTCGTACAGCTCCTTGCGGGCGGTGTGGGTGGCGAGCACCGAACCGTTGCCCGGCAGGGAGAGGCCGATGGCCTCGGTCAGGCAGTTCATCGAGTTGGCGGTGAACATGCCGGAACAGGAGCCGCAGGTCGGGCAGGCGTTCTCCTCGATACGGAGGATGTCCTCGTCGGAGACGCTCTCGTCGACCGCGTCACTGATCGCGTTGACCAGGTCGAGCTTGCGGACCGTGCCGTCGACCAGGGTGGCCTTGCCGGCCTCCATCGGGCCGCCGGAGACGAAGACCGTCGGGATGTTGAGGCGGAGCGCCGCCATCAGCATGCCGGGGGTGATCTTGTCGCAGTTGGAGATGCAGATCAGGGCGTCGGCGCAGTGCGCCTCCACCATGTACTCCACCGAGTCCGCGATCAGGTCGCGGGAGGGCAGGGAGTACAGCATTCCGCCGTGGCCCATCGCGATGCCGTCGTCCACGGCGATCGTGTTGAACTCGCGGGGGATGCCACCCGCCGCGCTGATCGCGTCGGAGACGATGCGGCCGACGGGCTGCAGGTGGGTGTGGCCGGGCACGAACTCCGTGAAGGAGTTGGCCACGGCGATGATCGGCTTCCGCCCGATGTCGGCCCCGGGTACACCGGAGGCGCGCATAAGGGCGCGGGCGCCCGCCATGTTGCGGCCGTGGGTGACAGTGCGGGACCTGAGCTCGGGCATCGTCGCTCGCTCCTTCAGGAAATCGGCGATCTACGGAGAGATAGGACTGCTGTCGAGCGTACGCCGCCGCTCCAGGATCTGGACAGGCTGTCCGAATGGCGGGACGACTGTCTCGGTGAGCGATCGTGGTTCGGCACCCCTCGGGCACCCCTCGGCCACCCCTCCGGCGCCCTCTACGGAGTGTGCGACTGGCCTCACGGCCCCGTCAGATGCCCCTGCACCACCGGAGCCACCCGCGCCACGATCTGCTCCGCGTCCGCCGACGCCAGCGGCTCGACCTTGATCACGTACCGCAGCATGGCGATGCCCACGAGCTGCGCGGCGGCGAGCTCGGCCCGCAGTTCCGCGTCCGGCAGGTCCAGGCGGCCTGCGATGCGCCCGAGGAGCTGGGTGGCGATGAGGCGGCGGAAGACCGCGGCGGCCGTGTCGTTGTTCATCGCGGAGCGCACGATGGCGAGCAGCGGGGCGCGCGTCGCGGGGTTCTCCCAGACGCCGAAGACGAAGCGGGTCAAGCGCTCGCCGACCCCGTCGAGCGGGCCCTCCTCGATCGCGGCGGGCGCCTCCAGGGCAGGCGCGAAGGCGACCGTGATGGCCGCCTCGAAAACCTGCTCCTTCGTACCGAAGTAGTGGTGTACGAGGGCCGGGTCGACCCCGGCGGCCTTGGCGATGCCGCGTACGGACGACTTCTCGTAGCCGCGTTCGGAGAACTCCTCGCGGGCCGCCCGGAGGATCTGGTCGCGGGTCGCGGGCGCGGTCTCCGACTGTGTACGGGACGGGCGTCCGCGGCGGCGCGGCGCGGTGGCCTCCGGCTGCGCGCCGCGCGTCATGAGCGGGGCACCTGCACGGCCGACGCCAGGTGCAGCCGCGTGTAGGCGAGCGCCTCCGCGAGGTCGGCCTCGCGTTCCGCGCTGGACATCGCGCGCCGGGTGTTGACCTCGATGACGACGTGCCCGTCGAAGCCGGTGGTCGCCAGGCGCTCCAGGAGCTCGGCGCACGGCTGGGTGCCGCGGCCGGGGACGAGGTGCTCGTCCTTGGCCGAGCCCTTGCCGTCGGCGAGGTGGACGTGGCCGAGCCGGTCGCCCATGCGCTCGACCATCTCCATCGCGTCCGTGCGGGCGGTCGCGGTGTGCGAGAGGTCGACGGTGAAGTGGCGGTAGTCGTCCTTGGTGACGTCCCAGTCGGGGGCGTACGCGAGCATCTCGCGGTCGCGGTAGCGCCAGGGGTACATGTTCTCCACCGCGAACCGGACGTCCGTCTCGTCGGCCATCCGCCAGATTCCGTCGACGAAGTCGCGCGCGTACTGCCGCTGCCAGCGGAAGGGCGGGTGCACGACGACGGTGGAGGCGTCCAGCTTCTCGGCGGCGGCCTTCGCGCGCTGCAACTTGATCCAGGGGTCCGTGGACCAGACGCGCTGCGTGATGAGGAGGCAGGGCGCGTGGACGGCGAGGATCGGGATCTGGTGGTAGTCGCTCAGCCTGCGCAGGGCCTCGATGTCCTGGCTGACCGGGTCGGTCCAGACCATGACCTCGACGCCGTCGTACCCCAGGCGCGCGGCGATCTCGAAGGCCGTCGCCGTCGACTCCGGATAGACCGAGGCCGTCGACAGGGCGACCTTCGCATCCGGGATGCGCACCACTGGTTCTGCCACGAAGGACAGCGTACGGGCCCGGTCCGGGCGCCGGGGAGGTGGCCTCGTACCGCCCTGGTCGGGGACCGTTCCGGCGTTCAGGGTGGGGGCCGCGTCATCCTCCCCGGGGCGGATGCCCCCCGGGTCGGCCGGATCAGCACGCATGTGGCCGCCCTCGCTCACGGCGCCGGAAGGTGGTCGAGCCTGCGCAGGATCACGCCCTCGCGCAGCGCCCACGGGCAGATCTCCACGGTCTCGACTCCGAAGAGGTCCATCGCGCCCTCCGCGACGAGCGCCCCCGCGAGCAGCTGGCCCGCCCGTCCTTCGGAGACGCCGGGCAGCTCCGAGCGCTCCGCCGTGGTCATCGCGGCGAGCTGCGGCACCCAGTCCTCCAGGGACCTCCGCTTCAGCTCGCGCTGTACGTAGAGGCCCTCCGCCGAACGGGCGGCCCCGGCGAGGCGGGCGAGCTGCTTGAACGTCTTCGACGTCGCCACGATGTGGTCGGGGGCGCCGAAGCGGGCGAACTCCCCCACCGTGCGAGCGATCTGGGCGCGCACGTGGCGCCGCAGCGCCTTCACGTCGGAGGCGTCCGGCGGGTCGGTCCGCAGCCAGGCGGCGGTGAGGCGCCCCGCGCCGAGCGGCAGGCTGGCCGCGGCGTCCGGTTCCTCGTCGAGGCCGTACGCGATCTCAAGGGAGCCGCCGCCGATGTCGAGGACGAGCAGCTTGCCCGCGGACCAGCCGAACCAGCGCCGGGCGGCCAGGAAGGTCAGCCGGGCCTCCTCCTCGCCGGACAGGACCTGCAGGTCGACGCCGGTCTCGTCCTTGACGCGGGCGAGCACCGCGTCGGCGTTGCTCGCCTCACGCACGGCGGACGTGGCGAACGGCAGCACTTCCTCCACGCCCTTGTCCTCGGCGGCCTCCATCGCCTCGCGGACGACGGCCACCAGGCGGTCGACGCCCTCGGGGCCGATCGCCCCAGCCGGGTCGAGGAGTTGAGCCAGGCGCAGGTCGGCCTTGTGCGAGTGTGCGGGCAGCGGGCGCGCACCGGGATGGGCGTCGACCACGAGCAGATGCACCGTGTTCGACCCCACGTCGAGGACACCGAGTCTCATGTACGGAACGCTACGCCGCGTGGCGCGTTCGGCTGGCCCCGGGCGGTCGGCCGCCCGCATACCCTGGAGACGTGCCAAAGACGAAAAAGGCGAAGACCGACAAATCGAAGTCGGGGAAGCCGTCGACCAAGCAGGCCGCGTCGGAGAAGCCGACGAAGCAGGGAAAGCCGGAAAAGGTGGAGAAGCCGGGAAAGTCCGGGAAACCGGCCAAGATTCCCACGTCGGGTTCCAAGTCGGGTTCCAAGTCGGGTTCCAAGTCGGGTTCCAAGTCGGGTCCCAAGTCGGGTCCCACGTCGGGCAGGGCCGGCAAGCCGGAGCCGGACGAGAAGGGTCTTGACTTCGCCCGCGCCTGGGTGGAGTTCCCTGATCCCGCGGACGACGAGCAGGTCTTCCGCTGCGATCTGACATGGCTGACCTCTCGGTGGAACTGCATCTTCGGAAGCGGCTGCCAGGGCATCCAGGCGGGCCGTGCCGACGACGGCTGCTGCACCCTGGGCGCCCATTTCTCGGACGAGGACGACGAGAAGCGGGTCGCCGGGTACGTCGAGCGGCTGACGCCCGACATCTGGCAGAACCACGACGTGGGCCGGGAGACCGGCTGGGTCGCCACGGACGAGGACGGCGACCGCCAGACCCGTCCGTACAACGGCTCGTGCATCTTCCAGAACCGCCCCGGGTTCGCGGGCGGCGCAGGCTGTTCGCTGCACATCCTGGCGCTCAAGGAGGACCGCGAGCCGCTGGAGACCAAGCCGGACGTCTGCTGGCAGCTGCCGGTACGGCGGACGTACGACTGGATCGACCGGCCCGACGACACGCGCATCCTGCAGGTGTCGATCGGTGAGTACGACCGGCGGGGTTGGGGTCCCGGCGGCCACGACCTGCACTGGTGGTGCACGTCGGCGACGTCGGCGCACGGCGCGGGCGACCCGGTGTACGTGTCCTACGGCCCGGAGCTGAAGGAATTGATGGGCAAGGAGGGGTACGACCGGCTCGTGGAGCTGTGCGAGGAGCGGCTCGCCTCCCAGTTGCCGATGCTGGCGCCGCATCCGGCGGATCCCGTGGGTGCGGGAGGTTCTGCGGGCTCCAGGTGAGCCGTTCGCGGTGAGCCGTTCGCGGTGAGCCGGGTGCCCGGGGGGCCAGGGCCGGTGGGCAGGCGCGGTACTCAGCTCGGGCTCGGCCCGCCGCCGTCGCTCGGCGGCGATGAGTTTCCCGGATCCGAGGGCGTGGGCGTCGGGTCCGTGGGCGTCGGCGTGGGATCGGGGTCGGAAGGCCCCGGGTCCGAAGGGCCGGGGTCCGAGGGGCCCGGGTCGGACGGGTGGGGGTGGGACGGGCCCGGATCCGTGGGCTTCGGCCTGGGTCCCGGTCCGGGGCCGGGGCCGGGTTTGCCCGGGGGGCGTCCGCTTCCGTACCCGTCGATCGAGATGAGCGCTCCGGAGGGAGCGATGGAGACCCGTGCCCTCCAGTGTCCCGCCGGCTCGCGGGTGTGGTCGACGTACACCTGGATGGTGACCGACTCGCCCGGCGCGAGCGTCCCCGAGGAACGGCTCAGATAGAGCCAGTACGCGCCCTCGCTCGCCGACCAGTGGACCGGTGAGCTGCCGGACGCCGTCAGCGTGATGAGTGTGGTGTCGCCGCTGGGCTGCGCCTCCACCGTGAGGCGCCCCGGTCCGGTCGACGAACGGGACGACGACCCGCCGCTGATGACCTCTACGGAGACGTCGGGTGAGCGGCTGCCCGCGGTGAAGCGGGGCTCGGGGCCCTTGCGGGCGTTGCCCGCGTTCTCGTAGCTGTCCCGCGCGCGGTCGCTGCCGAGGCCCCCGGCGCCGTCCTCGCTCGCGGTGACGGAACGGCCGTCGTGGCCCTCGCCGGTGAGCGGCGCCCCTCGGTAGGCGGCCCAGAGCGCGAGCACCGGAGCGGCCACCACGGTGGCGACGACCGTCGTCGTGACGACGCGCGCGCGCAAGCGGTCGCGGCGGGCGGCGTGGTCCTTGGGGTCCATCGGGAAGCCACGCCGGTCGTAGCGCGGACCGCCGCCCCGCGCGCGCGGGAGGTGCGCCATCGCCCCGTGGAGGGCGGCCCGCGGCGCCGCGACGACGGGAAGCGCGGCCGGGCTGACCGCCGTGCCCGGCCAGGCGCTCGAACCGGCGCGCTCGGCGGTACGGCGGCAGCGCGGGCAGTCGTCGACGTGCCGGACGAGCTCGCGGCGCAGGGCGGTGCCGAGCAGCAACTGGTTGTCGCCGGTGATGCGGGCCACGATGGGGCAGCTGCCGGTCTCCACGACGGCGAGCGCGGCGCGGGTGCGCTCCACCTCGCAGGCGGCGGAGGCGAGCAGGCTGCGGGCCTTGGTGAGGTCCATGCCGAGCACGGCGGCTACCTCGGCCGGGGTGAGCTGGTGGCGCACGGCGAGTTCGAGGGCCTCGCGCTGCTCGGGGGTGGTCCCTGCGGCCTCCGGCCAGGCCAGCCGCGCCAGTTCACGGTGCCGCTGCCGCGCGGTCTCCTCCGACTCTTCGGGGGTGGGGGTGGGGGCGGGGGTCGGGGTGGGGGTGGCAGTGGGGCTATGGGTGGAGCTGTGGGTGGGGCTGGGGCTGGGGTCGGCCGGGGTGGGCGGTTTCACCGAGCCCTGCGCGTGGCGGCCCTCCCCGCCGCGTTTGGCCGCGGCCAGGCGGCGCAGGCAGACCCAGCGGGCGAGGGCGTAGAGCCAGGCCTTGAGGTCGGCTTCGGCTTCGGGGCCGCGGGCCCCCCGGCGATCGGCGAGGTGCAGTGCGTCCCCCAGGGCCGCGGTCGCCGCGTCGTGATCGCAGAGCACGGACAGGCAGTACGTGAACAGGCCGTCCAGGAACGGCTCGTGGCGCGCGGGCGGCGCGGTCCGGGGCGCCGGGCGGGGCACCACGCGCTTGCGCGCGTCTCGGTGCGCCCGGTGTGCGCCGGTTGCGTTCGCGGAAGTTTCCGGCCTGCTGCTCATCACCCGTGCGAAGTTATGCGGATGATGCAGGTCCCTTCTTCCCTCTTGAGCACATTTAATCCTTACGGGTGAACAGATCCCTCAAAAGGGGACAGGAACTCCTGATTCCGTGGACTGACTCCGTGGACTGATTCCGTGAACTGGTCCCATGGTGAGGTGGCCGAGGTGTGGGCTGAACCGGGTGCCGGGCCGCGTTGTCAGTGGGCTCGGCTACGGTTCCGACCATGGCTGCCCGTACGAAATCCACCAAGGACCGGCCGTCCTACCGCTGCACCGAGTGCGGTTGGCAGACGGCCAAGTGGCTCGGCCGCTGCCCCGAGTGCCAGGCCTGGGGGACGGTCGAGGAGTACGGCGCGCCCGCGGTCCGCACCACCGCCCCCGGCCGGGTCACCTCGTCCGCCGTGCCCATCGGCGAAGTCGACGTCCGCCGGGCCACCGCGCGCTCCACCCGCGTGCCCGAGCTGGACCGGGTGCTCGGCGGCGGCCTCGTCCCCGGCGCCGTGGTGCTCCTCGCGGGCGAACCGGGCGTGGGCAAGTCCACCCTCCTCCTCGACGTCGCTGCCAAGGCGGCGAGCGAGGAGCACCGCACGCTCTATGTGACCGGCGAGGAGTCGGCGAGCCAGGTCCGGCTGCGCGCCGACCGCATCGGCGCGATCGACGACCACCTGTACCTGGCGGCGGAGACCGACCTGTCCGCCGTCCTCGGCCACTTGGACGCCATCAAGCCCTCGCTCCTCGTCCTCGACTCCGTCCAGACCGTCGCCTCGCCCGAGATCGACGGCGCGCCCGGCGGCATGGCACAGGTCCGTGAGGTCGCCGGAGCGCTGATCCGCGCCTCCAAGGAGCGCGGCATGGCCACCCTCCTGGTCGGCCACGTCACCAAGGACGGCGCCATCGCGGGCCCCCGCCTCCTGGAGCATCTCGTCGACGTGGTCCTGCAGTTCGAGGGCGACCGGCACGCGCGCCTGCGCCTCGTCCGCGGCGTCAAGAACCGGTACGGGACGACGGACGAGGTCGGCTGCTTCGAACTGCACGACGAAGGCATCACCGGACTCGCCGACCCCAGCGGCCTCTTCCTCACCCGCCGCGCCGAGCCCGTTCCCGGCACCTGTCTGACCGTCACCCTGGAAGGCCGCCGCCCCCTGGTCGCCGAGGTCCAGGCGCTCACCGTCGACTCGCAGATCCCGAGCCCCCGGCGCACCACCTCCGGCCTGGAGACCTCCCGCGTCTCGATGATGCTGGCCGTCCTGGAGCAGCGCGGCCGGATCACGGCCCTCGGCAAGCGCGACATCTACAGCGCGACGGTCGGCGGCGTGAAGCTGACGGAGCCGGCCGCCGACCTCGCCGTGGCCCTCGCGCTGGCCAGCGCGGCGAGCGACACCCCGCTGCCGAAGAATCTCGTGGCGATCGGCGAAGTGGGCCTGGCGGGCGAGGTCAGAAGGGTCACCGGCGTCCAGCGCAGACTGGCCGAAGCGCACCGGCTCGGCTTCACCCACGCCCTCGTACCGGCCGACCCCGGCAAGGTCCCCGCCGGTATGAAGGTCATCGAAGTCGCCGACATGGGGGACGCCCTGCGTGTCCTTCCGGCATCCCGTCGCCGAGAGGCCCCACGAGAGGAGGAAGAGCGCCGGTAGACTTTGCCCTGGTCTCGCCCATCCGTACGAAGCTCCCTGTGAATCCGTAGGAAGCCGCGTACGAAGCAAGGTGGCGGCAGAGGCTTGGACAACCTGCGACCGAGGGAGTGCAGTGGCAGCCAACGACCGGGCAGCGGTTCCCGGCAAGCCGGGTTCAAGCTCCGGTGCCGATGCGCTGATGCGCGCCTCCCTGAGCGCCGTCGCGCCCGGCATGGCACTGCGGGACGGACTCGAACGCATCCTCCGCGGCAACACCGGCGGCCTGATCGTCCTCGGCTGGGACAAGACCGTCGAGTCGATGTGCACGGGCGGCTTCATCCTGGACGTCGAGTTCACGGCGACGCGCCTGCGCGAGCTCTGCAAGCTCGACGGCGGCATCGTCCTCGACAAGGACATCACCAAAATCCTGCGCGCGGGCGTGCAGCTCGTGCCGGACCCGACGATCCCCACGGAGGAGACCGGCACGCGGCACCGCACCGCGGACCGGGTGAGCAAGCAGGTCGGCTTCCCCGTCGTCTCGGTCTCCCAGTCGATGCGGCTGATCGCGCTCTACGTGGACGGGCAGCGGCGCGTCCTTGAGGACTCCGCGGCGATCCTGTCCCGCGCCAACCAGGCCCTCGCCACCCTCGAGCGGTACAAGCTCCGCCTCGACGAGGTCGCGGGCACGCTCTCCGCGCTGGAGATCGAGGACCTGGTGACCGTGCGGGACGTCACCGCCGTCGCCCAGCGCCTCGAAATGGTGCGCCGCATCGCCACGGAGATCGCCGAGTACGTGGTGGAGCTCGGCACGGACGGGCGTCTCCTCACCCTCCAGCTGGACGAGTTGATCGCCGGCGTCGAGCCCGAGCGTGAGCTGGTCGTCCGGGACTACGTGCCCGAGCCCACGGCCAAGCGGTCCCGCACGGTCGACGAAGCGCTGGCCGAGCTGGACTCCCTCACCCACGCGGAGCTCCTCGAACTCCCCACGGTGGCGCGCGCCCTGGGGTACACGGGCTCGCCGGAAGCGCTGGACTCCGCGGTCTCCCCGCGGGGTTTCCGCCTCCTCGCCAAGGTCCCCCGGCTCCCCGGCGCCATCATCGACCGCCTCGTCGAGCACTTCGGCGGCCTGCAGAAACTGCTCGCCGCCAGCGTGGACGACCTCCAGACGGTGGACGGCGTCGGCGAGGCGCGGGCACGGAGCGTACGGGAGGGGCTTTCGCGGTTGGCGGAGTCCTCGATCCTGGAGCGGTACGTCTAGCCTTCGGCGGGGGTGCGCGGGTAGGGGTACGGGCCCTCTTGGTCTGCGCCCGGCGCGGGGGCTCGTCCGGCTCCGGACGGCAGTGGCCCGCCGCTCCGCGGCGGTTTTCCCACCCGCCCGCCCTCACTGAGGGCCCGGCGCGCACGAGCGGAGCGGGTGGAGGGGGCGGAGCGGGTGGCGCGGGTCAGTCCTTCTTGAGGACGAACGACGTCCGCGCCGTCCCCAGGCCGGGCGCCTTCGCCTCGACCAGGTACGTACCCGCCTTCGCCGCCCCCGCCGAAGGCGTAGCGCACTGCTCCTCGCTGGCCCGCCGGTCCCACTGCACGGAGTGCGTGACCCGACCGTCCGCCGGTACACGCAGCAGCAGGCTTCCGTTGCCCGACGGGCAGTCGTCCGACGACCAGAACGCGTCGTCGTCCTCCGCCTGAGTGATCGTCAGCACGGTTCCCTTGCCGCCGAGATCGACCTTGCAGGCCTTGCCGCCAGTGTTCTCGGCGATCAGCTCGAACTTCGGCTTCTCGTCGATCGCGTACGTGTTCCGGACGCTGCGCACCTTCAACTTCACGGCGCCGCTGGTGCAGTTGGGCAGCCGCGAACCGGCCGGCAGCCGGTCACCCGAGCCGCTGCCACCCCCGCCACCCCCGCCCTTGGCATCGTCGCCGGAGCCGCCGTCCGAGGAGCCCCCCGAGCCGCCGGCACCCCCGGAGCCACCGCCCGAACCGCCGGAGCCGCCCGAACCCGAGCCACCGGAACCGTCCGAGCCGGAGTCGGAGCCCTCACTCGACTCGTCCCGCCCGCCCGGGTGTTCACTGATCGCGGGCCCGGAATCGGTGGGTCCGGGAGTGATGGACGTGGCGGGGCCGTTGCCGCCAGGACCGTCGGCGTCGTTGTTGCCGCCTCCGCCACCGGAGGTGACGATCCAGACGAGAAGGAGCACCAGCAGGCCGAGTAGGGACAGCAGAATGGCCCTCCGACGCCAGTAGATGGTGGAGGGAAGCGGCCCGACCGGATTGCGCAGAGATCCCACGCCCAAACCTTACGAGAGATCCGGTACTTCTCCTGCCCCACCCGCCGCCTTGAGCGACAAAGTTTGCGGATCATCATCCCGGAACCGGACACGAACCCTCCTTGACCGCCTTCCGAGGCACCTTTCGAACCCCGCCCCCTGTCCATCGGCAGGGTCTGTGACAGGTCGATCGCCAGGTGTGACGATTCGGCCCCACTCCGTACCGTCCGCAATCATGGACACCATGACGGACGACCTCTACCGCGACATCACCGACTTCGCCCACGACACGCCGTCGTGGTTCCAGCACCTCGCCGAGGTGTGGACGGAGCTCGGCCTGCTGCTCTTCGGCGTGCTCTTCATCGTCGCCTGGTGGCGCGCCCGGCGCGGGGAGCCCCGCGCGCTGGCGATCGCGGTGCTCGCTCCCCTGGCCACCGCCGTGGCTTACGTGGGCAGCGAGTTGGCCAAGTCCGCGATCGACGAGGAGCGGCCCTGCCGGGCGGTGTCCGGCGCCCTGAACCCGCTCGTCCAGTGCCCGCCGCACGGCGACTGGTCCTTCCCCAGCAACCACTCGACGATCGCGGGCGCCGCCGCCGTCGGCCTCGCGCTTGCGTGGCCGCGCATCGCGGCGCTGACGGTGCCGATGGCCGTGCTCATGGCCTTCTCACGGGTCTTCGTCGGTGTGCACTACCCGCACGACGTGGTGGTGGGTCTGCTGTTCGGAGCGGTGGTCGTGTTCGTGCTCGTACGGGTCGCCACGCGTCCGGTGGCGCGGGTCACTCTGGCGATGCGCGGGTCGTCCACGGGGGTCGTGAAGTGGTTCGCGGGCCCGGGCCCCTTCCGTGCCGCTGCCCCGGCCCCCGCCCCGTTCGCCGCTCCGGCTTCGGCTCACGACTCGACCGCGTACGACTCGACCGCGTACGACCCGGCCGCATACGGCTCGACCGCATACGGCTCGACCGCGTACGACCCGGCGACGTATGACCCGGCCGCGTACGACCAGCCGACGATGTCGTTCCCCCGCCGCGACGACTCGCACTGGAGCTGACCCGGTCAGTCCGTCTCCGGAACCAGCCCCGCTTCGTACGCGACGATCGCCGCCTGAACGCGGTTCTTGACCCCGAGCCGGTCGAGGACCGCGCTCACGTAGGCCTTGACCGTGCCTTCCACGAGATGCAGCCGGACCGCGATCTCCGGGTTGGACAGGCCCGCCCCGACCAGGCCGAGCACTTCGCGCTCGCGCGGGGCGAGGGCCCCGACCCGGGCCCGGGCCTCGGCCCCGCGGCCCATGCGCCGGGCACTGAAGCCGTCGATGACGTGCCGGGCGACCTTGGGCGAGAGGAACGCGGCACCGCCCGCCACCGCGCGTACGCCCGCTATGAGTTCGTGCGGATCGCCGGACTTCAGCAGGAATCCGGTGGCTCCGCCGCTCAGGGCGCGCGCGATGTACGCGTCCTCGGAGAACGTCGTCAGCATCGCGACCGCCGTACCGGGAGCCGTACGGACGATCTCCTCCCCCGCGGCGAGGCCGTCGAGGCGGGGCATACGGATGTCGAGCAGCGCCACGTCGGGGCGGTGGGCCTGCGCCAGCGACACCGCCTCGCGCCCGTCGCCCGCCTCCGCGACGACCTCAATGTCCCGGCCCGCGGCGAGGATGGCGCGGACGCCCGCGCGGATCATGGCCTCGTCGTCGGCCAGCAGGACGCGGATGACAGGCGTCGCGGTGCCGCTCGCCCTCTCTGCCGCGTCCACCGCGTCCACCGCGTCCACCGCGTCCATCGCGTCCACCACATCTACCGCCCGCGCCTCTCTCCTGTTCATGTCCTCGTTCACCGTGCCTGCTCCTTGTCCTTCTCGTGGGCCTCGCTCGCCGTGGGGACGACGGCCTTGTCCACGAGGCGGTCGTCGTTCTTGGTCCCGGCCTTGCCGAAGCAGAGCCTGAAGTGCGGCACGGCGGTGAAGAGTTCGCCGCTCGCCCGGTAGTACGCGCAGTCGGCGGCCGCGGGCGGCGGTGTCGGGGCGCGCTCCAGCGGTGGGTCGGCGACCGTCCGGTCCGGCAGCACGCGCTCCGCCTCGGCACGGCTCTCGCCGATGCGCAGGCGCGCGTAGTCGGCGGGGGTGAGGACGGAGTGCGTCCGCGAGTACGCGTACCAGGCGAAGGTCCCCCCGACGAGCAGCGCACCCGTGGTGACGGCGGCGCCGAAGGCCAGGACCGTGCGGCGCCGGGCGTACGCGAGGCGGGCCCCGGCGGGCGGGGGCGGCACGGGGGCGGTGCCCTCGGCCGGGAGGCGGGCCGTGAGCCGGAAGCCGTGTCCGTACGGGCCAGCGTCGAGAGTGCCGCCCACATCCGTGACGTGGCTGCGCAGGGCGCGCAGTCCGGAGCCGCCGCCGGGCGGGGGCGGTACCTCTCCACGGGGGCGGCCATTGGTGACCGTGACCGTCGTCGCCCGGTCGTCGCGCGTCACCGTTACGGCGACGTGGGCGCCCGGCGCGTGTTTGGCGGCGTTGGTGAGGGCTTCCCGGACGGCACGGTGGACCGTGGCGCGGGTCGACGCGTCATCGTTCTCGTGAGCGTCGGCGTCGACGTCGACGTCGACGTACGTGATGTTCAAGCCCGACTCCGCGGCGCGGGCCACGAGCGCCCCGACGCTCTCGCCCGCCGGGGCCAGCGGCGCCCGTTCGTCGCCCTCCTCGCGGAGCAGGCCGATGATCGCGTGCAGCCGGTCCGTGGCCTGCGAGGCGGCGGCGCGGAGGTCGGCGGCGGCCTCGCGGTGCGGGTCCGGCAGGTCGGGGGCGACCTGGAGGGCGCCCGCCCGTACGGCGATCAGGCTCAGCTCGTGCCCCAGGGAGTCGTGCATGTCCTGGGCGATACGGGCCCGTTCGCGCAGCCGGGCCCGGTCGGCGACGATGCGCTGCTCCCGCTCCAGCTGGTCGGCGCGGGCCCATCCTGCGGCGGCCAGCTCGCGGCCCTGGCGCCAGTAGCGGCCCGCGAGCCAGGGGAAGACCGCGCCGAACACCAGCGTCCCCATGAGGACGAGCCACTCCACGGTCGGGTCGACGTCCCGTACCGCGATCTTGACGGTGCCGACGAAGGCGATGGCCGCGCAGACCAGCAGGGCGGGACGCGCGTGGGCCGCGCGGCGGCCGAGGAGCAGGGCGAAGACGGCGAAGGCCGGGCCGTACGCGAGGGTGAAGAGGGACGGGGCCGTGAGGAGGCCGAGGGCGGCCGTGAGGACGAAGGCGAGGAGGGGGCGGGCGCGCCGGGTGGTGGTGGCCACCGCGAGGACGGCCAGGGCGGTGAGTTGCTGTGCGGCGGGGCGGGGCTCGTTCAGGCCGAGGCGGTTCACGGTCAGGACGGGCACGGCCAGCGCCGCCCACAGCAGCACGCCCTCTACACGTCCGCGCACCCCTCCCACTCGCCACACTCGCCCCACTCGCCCCACTCTCCCCGCCCCCCGCTCTCCTCTGCGCCCATCCCTCTGACGCTACGTCCCGCTTGGCTCCGGCCGCCCCTGCCGATCGTCAGGTCGAGGCGGGCAGGTGCTGCGGGCGGGTGCCTCGCCCCGTAAAACCCCCGAAGCGAACCGCGCGGTTGGCCCGCGCCGCGGCGGCCCCGTGGCAGGATCGGATGTGCCATGACTGTGCCCACGAAGCCCATGCCGAACGGCCCCGCATCCGGCCCCGGCCCCGTCCCCAGCCCCACTCACGGCTCGACTCAAGGCTCCGGTCCCGCCTCCGGAGACGTGTCCGAGTCCGCCGGTGAGGCCCTGCACACTCCCGTCATCGCGTGGTTCGACACGCACGCCCGTGATCTGCCGTGGCGTCGTGAGGACGCCGGGCCGTGGGGCGTGATGGTCAGTGAGTTCATGCTCCAGCAGACGCCGGTCAGCCGCGTCCTGCCCGTGTACGAACAGTGGCTGGCCCGCTGGCCCCGCCCCGCCGATCTCGCCAAGGAGGCGCCGGGCGAGGCCGTCCGCGCCTGGGGCCGACTCGGCTATCCACGCCGCGCCCTGCGGCTGCACGGCGCCGCCATCGCCATAACGGAGCGGCACGGCGGCGACGTACCCACTCAGCACGGCCAGTTGCTCGCGCTGCCCGGCATCGGGGAGTACACCGCGGCGGCCGTGGCGTCGTTCGCGTACGGGCAGCGGCACGCCGTGCTCGACACGAATGTGCGGCGCGTGTTCGCGCGGGCCGTGACGGGCGTGCAGTATCCGCCGAACGCGACGACCGCGGCCGAGCGCAAGCTCGCCCGCGCCCTGTTGCCGACGGACGAGCACACCGCGTCCCGCTGGGCGGCCGCCTCGATGGAGCTGGGCGCCCTGGTCTGCACCGCCAAGAACGAGAACTGCGGGCAGTGCCCGATCGCCGCGCAGTGCGCGTGGCGCACGGCGGGCAAGCCCGCGCACGAGGGTCCCGCCCGCCGCGGTCAGACGTACGCGGGGACGGACCGGCAGGTGCGGGGCAAGCTGCTCGCCGTGCTGCGCGAGGCCGTGGATCCCGTGCCGCAGGCCACGCTCGACCGGGTGTGGAGTGAGCCCGTGCAGCGGGCCCGCGCGCTGGACGGTCTTGTCGCGGACGGTCTGGTGGAGCCGATGGCGGACGGTCTGTACCGTCTGCCGCTGACCTGACACCCCTCCGTCCGTCACCGGACGGAGGGCGGTACCCCCCCGAGGGCCTCGGCCGCCTGCGACCGCCCGCGACCGCCTGCGACCGCACGGATGACGCGGTCCAAGGCCCTGGAAAACGCAGGCATCCACCCAAGTCCGGCGTCTGTTACACAACCTACGTACAGCCGTGCGCCCGCCGCTGGCTGCTCCGCACAACCTCGTGACAACGCCTCCGTAACTTCATACCCGTACCGCAGAGCAGGGACAGCGGTCGGCAATGGGGATGGAACGGAGGCGGTTTGGTATGGCGCACGGCGAGGTGCTCGAGTTCGAAGAGTACGTCCGCACTCGGCAGGATGCCCTGCTGCGCAGTGCCCGACGCCTGGTTCCGGACCCCGTGGACGCGCAGGACCTGTTGCAGACCGCGCTCGTGCGGACGTACGGACGCTGGGACGGCATAGCCGACAAGCGGCTCGCGGACGCTTACCTGCGCCGCGTCATGATCAACACTCGTACGGAGTGGTGGCGGGCCCGCAAGCTCGAGGAAGTACCCACCGAGCAGCTGCCCGACGCGAGCGTGGAAGACTCCACCGACCAGCACGCGGACCGCGCGCTGCTGATGGACATCATGAAGGTTCTGGCTCCCAAGCAACGCAGCGTCGTCGTGCTGCGACACTGGGAGCAGATGTCCACAGAGGAGACGGCCGCCGCCCTCGGCATGTCGGCCGGAACGGTCAAGAGCACGCTGCACCGGGCGCTCGCCCGGCTCCGCCAGGAGCTGGAGAGCCGCGACCTGGACGCGCGCGCGCTCGAACGTGAGGAGCGGGAGAGTTGCGCGGCCTAGGCCCTCGGGTCAGACGAAGCGTCAAGGCGGCGACCGCGGCGATGGCCGGGGTCGCCGCCCTCGGCCTTTTGCTCTCCGCCTGCGCGACGGGGGGTTCCGGCGCGCGCGACGAGGGCCCGGCAAGCAGCGAGCCCGTGGTGTCCACGGCGCCCTCCCCCTCGCCCTCGGCCTCCGTGCCGACGAAGAAGATCGACGCGGTGCGGCTCGTCAAGGAGGACCCGAAGGTCAGCCCGGCGATCAAGCGGGATCTGAAGCCGTGCGTGGGGAAGGCGTACCCGGTCGACGTGTCGTACGGGAACCTGACCGGCGGATCGGTCTCCGATGTGGTGGTGAATGTGCTGACCTGCGGTGACGCGGTGGGCATCGGCAGTTACGTCTATCGCGCTCAGGGCGATAAGTACGAGAATGTCTTCCAGGCCGAGGAGCCCGCCTCCGTCTATGCCGAGATCGACCGGGGCGCCCTGGTCGTGACGAAGCAGCTGTACGAGTCGGGCGACTCGGTGGCCTACCCCTCCGGCGAGGAAGTGATCACATACCGGTGGTCGTCGAACCGCTTCACGGAGTCGGGGCGTACGCGCAACGACTTCGGCAACGCGGTGGGCGCGGAGCCGAGCGAGCCGTCCGCGGACTGACGCACGGCCCGCGACCGACCACCGGCCCACGACCGACCACCGCCCCACGTAACACCGCACGCCGCACGCACCGAAAAGGACTGAGAGCAGCCGATGGCAGAGCAGACCCACGTCCTGTTCGTCGAGGACGACGACGTCATCCGCGAGGCCACCCAGCTCGCTCTGGAGCGCGACGGCTTCGAGGTGACCGCGATGCCCGACGGCCTCTCCGGCCTGGAGGCGTTCCGCGCCGACCAGCCGGACATCGCGCTGCTCGACGTGATGGTGCCGGGCCTGGACGGCGTCTCGCTCTGCCGCCGCATCCGCGACGAGTCCACGGTTCCGGTGATCATGCTGTCGGCGCGTGCCGACTCCATCGATGTCGTGCTCGGCCTCGAGGCCGGCGCCGACGACTACGTGACCAAGCCGTTCGACGGCGCCGTCCTGGTCGCCCGGATCCGCGCCGTCCTGCGCCGCTTCGGGCACGCCAGCGGCCCCGGCTCGGCGAGTTCCGGGTCGGAGGACGGCGCGGACGCGGACGGCGGGGTGCTGCACTTCGGCGACCTGGAGATCGACACGGTCGGCATGGAGGTACGGAAAGACGGTGCGACGGTGGGGCTGACGCCGACCGAGATGCGCCTGCTCCTCGAGTTCTCCTCCGCGCCCGGCACGGTCCTCTCCCGCGACAAGCTCCTGGAGCGGGTGTGGGACTACGGCTGGGGCGGCGACACCCGCGTCGTCGACGTCCATGTGCAGCGGCTGCGTACGAAGGTGGGCCAGGACCGCATCGAGACGGTCCGCGGCTTCGGCTACAAGCTCAAGGCGTGAGCGGACGCGTGACAGCCACGGAACTCGGAAGACTCAGGGGACGACGCATATGAACGGGGGGCGCAGGGCGGTCGAGCGCATCCGGCTGAGGCTCCGGTCCGGGGCGCGCCTGCGTACGGGCGTGCGCTGGAAGATCGCCGCGGCCATCGCGCTGGTCGGAGCCCTGGTCGCGATCGCTCTGAGCCTGGTCGTGCACAACGCCGCGCGGGTCTCGATGCTCGACAACTCGCGCGACGTCCAGGACGAACGCATCCAGTTCGCCCTGCGGCTCTACTCCTCCGCCTCCCAGCGGCAGACCCTCCAGTTCGGCACGAAGGTCGACGACCCGGAGCTGCCGCAGGAGCTGCGGCAGAAGGTGCTCAAGGGCCGCCGCGCCACCTTCGTCGAGGAGAAGCCCGGCGGCGCGCCCGACATCTGGGCCGCCGTACCGCTCGCCGACGGGCACGTCCTCTCGCTGCACTCCCGTTTCACGGACCGCAGCGCCACCGTCATGAAGGACCTCGACCAGGCCCTGGTGATCGGCTCGATCGCGGTCGTCTTCGGCGGCTGTGCGCTTGGCGTACTGATCGGCGGGCAGCTGTCGCGGCGGCTGCGCAAGGCGGCGACGGCGGCGAGCGAGGTCGCCCAGGGCCGGACGGACGTGAGTGTCAGCGACGCGATCAGCGGCGTCGTGAAGGACGAGACCGACGACGTGGCGCGCGCCGTGGACGCCATGGCCGACGCGCTCAAGCAGCGCCTGGAGGCCGAGCGCCGGGTGACCGCGGACATCGCGCACGAGCTGCGTACGCCGGTGACCGGGTTGCTGACGGCCGCCGAGTTGCTGCCGCCCGGGCGTCCAACCGAGCTGGTCAGGGACCGGGCGCAGGCGATGCGTACGCTCGTCGAGGACGTGCTCGAAGTGGCGCGCCTCGACTCCGCCGCCGAGCGGGCCGAGCTGCAGGACATCACGCTCGGCGAGTTCGTGTCCCGGCGCATGGCGCTCCTGACCACCGACATCACGGTGACGATCGTGCACGAGTCGGAGGTCACCACCGACCCGCGCCGCCTGGAACGCATCCTCGGCAACCTCGTCGCCAACGCCGCCAAGCACGGCAAGCCGCCCATCGAGGTCAGCGTCGAGGGCCGCGTGGTCCGGGTGCGCGACCACGGGCCCGGTTTCCCCGAGGCGCTCCTGGACGAGGGGCCGAGCCGCTTCCGTACGGGCAGCACCGACCGGGCGGGGCACGGGCACGGGCTTGGTCTGACGATCGCGGCGGGCCAGGCTCGCGTACTCGGCGCGCGGCTCACCTTCCGCAACGTACGCCCGGCGGGGGCGGCGCCCGACGAGCCCTCCGAGGGCGCGGTGGCCGTGCTGTGGCTGCCGGAGCACGCGCCCACGAACACGGGCAGCTATCCGGTGCTCAAGCTCCCGGACAACTTCTGAGCCCAGCGGTACGTCCTCGTACCCCACACGCACAACAACGGCCCCCGGCGCGTGATGCGCCGGGGGCCGTTGTCCGCCGAGGCGGGGCAGGGGGGAGAGGGGTCAGACGGGCTCCGCGACCGTCTTCCCGGCTGCCCGCGCGGAGTCCCCGTCCGCGCTCCCGGCCGTCTCGTCGGCGCTCCCGGCGGGCTTGTCCGCGCTTCCGGCGGGCTTGTCCGCGGGGTCCGAGCCGCGCAGCGGGATCTCCTTCACGAAGAAGGAGGCGATCAGCGCCACGACGCTGATGAGGGCGCCCAGCAGGAAGGCCGAGTGCGTACCGGAGGACACCGCGTGCTGGTAGGCGTCCACGATGGGCGCCGGCAGCTTGGCGAGGCTCGCCGCGTCCAGTTGCGCCGAGGTCTCGGTGACCTTGCCGCCGAGGGCTCCGGCGCGGTCGGCCATCACGTCGTGGACGCGGTTGTTGAAGAGCGCGCCCATGATCGCGACACCGAAGGAGGAGCCGAGCGTACGGAAGAGCGTGGCCGAGGACGAGGCGACGCCCATGTCCTTCATCTCGACGCTGTTCTGCGCGACCAGCATGGTGATCTGCATCAGGAAGCCCATGCCTGCGCCGAGCACGGCCATGTAGAGGCCGGAGGTGAGGCGCGAGGTGCCGGTGTCCATCTGCGACAGCAGGAAGAAGCCGGTGACCATCAGGATGGTGCCGACGATCGGGAAGACCCGGTACTTGCCGGTGGAGGTGGTGACCCGGCCCGCGACCATCGAGACGGCCATCATCGAGAGCAGCATCGGCAGGAGCAGCAGACCGGAGTTGGTCGCCGACGCCCCCTGCACCGACTGCTGGTAGAGCGGCAGGAAGAGCATCGCGCCGAACATCACGAAGCCGGTGATGAAGCCGATGACGGCCATCAGCGAGAAGTTGCGGCTGTGGAAGATGTGCAGCGGCAGAATCGGTTCAGCGGCTTTCTTCTGTACGAGGATGAAGCCGATGAGCGAGGCGACGCCGATCGCGATGAGCTCCATGATGACGGCGGAGCTCCACGCGTACTCCGAACCGCCCCAGGTGGTGACCAGCACGAGCGCGCTGATGCCCACGGTGAGCAGGGCCGCGCCGAGGTAGTCGATGCGTCCTTGCGCCTTCTTCTTGGGCAGGTGCAGGACGGAGGTCACCATGGCGAGGGCGAAGGCGCCGAGCGGCAGGTTGATGTAGAAGGCCCAGCGCCAGCCGAGGTGGTCGGTGATGGAGCCGCCGACGAGCGGTCCGCCGATCATCGCGACCGCCATGACGCCGGTCATCATGCCCATGTACTTGCCGCGGTCCCGCGGCGGCACCAGGTCACCGATGATCGCCATGACGCCGACCATCAGTCCGCCCGCGCCGAGGCCCTGGATCGCGCGGAAGCCGATGAGCTGTCCCATGTCCTGCGCCATGCCGCTCAGCGCGGAGCCCGCGAGGAAGATGACGATGGCGGTGAGGAAGGAGCCCTTGCGCCCGTACATGTCGCCGAGCTTGCCCCAGATGGGGGTGGAGGCGGCGGTGGCCAGGGTGTAGGCGGTCACGACCCACGACAGGTGCTCCATGCCGCCGAGGTCGCCGACGATGGTCGGCATCGCGGGGCCCACGATCATGTTGTCGAGCATCGCGAGCAGCATCGTGATCATCAGGGCCATCAGCACGACGCGCACGCTGCGCGGCTGTGGCTCGGCCTTCACCGATGCCCCCGCCCCCGGCTTCTCCTTGGTCTTCTCTGACATGTTCCCCACTCCCCGTACTCCCCGCACCGTTCCGGACCGACCCCGGGACCCCTGGCACTTACTTGCCGCCCGGCTAGTTGACTACACTGAGGGAAGGTAGACCCGTAACTAGCCGGGCGTCAAGTAAGTAAAATCGAAGTTCAGTGGAGTCGAGGAGCAACCCGATGGTCACGGGCACAGGCACGGGCACAGGTACCGGCACCAGCACAGGCACCGGCAAACAGCAGCGCCGCGGGAACACCCGCCAGCGCATTCAGGACGTAGCCCTCGAACTCTTCGCCGAGCAGGGGTACGAGAAGACGTCCCTGCGCGAGATCTCGGAACGCCTGGAGGTCACGAAGGCGGCGCTGTACTACCACTTCAAGACCAAGGAAGACATCCTGACCAGCATCTTCGATGACCTCACGAGGCCGATCGACGAGCTGATCGCATGGGGCCACGAGCAGCCGCGGCCGGTCTCCCTCGACGTCAAACAGCAGGCCCTGAGCCGTTACAGCGAGATCCTCATCCACGCGGCGCCGCTCTTCCGCTTCATGCAGGAGAACCAGGCCACGATGCGCGACCTGAAGACGGGCGAGAGCTTCAAGGACCGCATGCTCGGCCTCTACGAGATCCTCAAGGACCCGGACGCCGCGATGTCCGACCAGGTGCGCTGCTTCAGCGCGCTGTTCACGATGCACGGCGGGATGTTCGTGCTCAAGGACGCCGAAGGCGACCCCGAGGAGAAGCGCAAGGCCATCCTGGAGGTCGCCATCGATCTGGTGACGCGGGCGCACACGGGCGCCTAGTCGTTACTGCTGGGGGATCAGCACTGCTGGGGGATCAGCGGTGCTACGGGTCAGACCTTCACGCCCACCGAGTGGAGGAAGGCGACCGGGTCGACGGCCGTGCCGTAGTTCGGCGTCGTACGGATCTCGAAGTGCAGGTGCGGGCCGCTGGAGTTGCCGGTGTTGCCGGAGGCGGCGATGTGCTGGCCGGTACCGACGGCCTGGCCCACCCGGACGTCGATCTTCGAGAGGTGCGCGTACTGCGAGAACGTGCCGTTGCTGTGCTTGATCACGACGGCGTTGCCGTACGCGGGACCGTCACCGGCGCCGTTCGGGCCGGCCTTGACGACGGTGCCGCCGTGCACGGAAGCGACCGAGGTGCCGATCGGCACGGCGAAGTCCTGGCCGGAGTGCTTGGAGGACCACATGTTGCCACCGAGGCCGAAGCTCGCGGAGAGCGTGTAGTCGTTGACCGGGTCGATCCAGGCGGCGGCCTTCGCGGCCGCGGCCTTCTTGCCGTCGGCGGCCTTCTTCGCCTCCGCGGCGGCCTTCTTCGCCTGCGCGGCGGCCTGCGCCTGGACGGAATCCACGGCGACGCCGGGCAGCGCGCCACCCTTGGTGTCGGCGGCGACCGAGACCCCGGTCCCGAGCATCACCGACGCGCCGACGCCGAGGGCGACGACGGCGGCCGCCTGGGTACGGAACAGCGAGGTGCCGGGACGGTGGGACTTGGTGCGCTTCGACATGGGGATGTCCTCCGGGGTGTGACGGCTGCGTGATGACGACGGCGTGATGACGGCTGCGTGATGACGACTGCGTGATGACGACTGCGGCGGCGCCTGACGCGACGACCGAGGGGGGCATGAACGGACCCGGCAGGCGGGGCGGGCGGATCGCCCGCTGACCACGCTTCGCCGGGTCGGCCATCCCTTGGTAACCCCCACCCCCACGGATGCTCAAACCCCCCTTCTACTACCCGAAGCAGTAGAAGTCCGGCAGCATTTAGTCCCCTTGAGGCGACGAAATCCGGACAATTCCCTCTTGGCCCGATAGCGACATGTTCGGCCGTGGCACCGGTTTAACCGCACGTCGGGCGGGCCCCGAACTCCGCACCCCACCGGGCGCGGGCCGATCCCGCCGGGGCACGACGAAGGTCCCGGGAGCCCCGGGCCAAAGGTCCCGAGCGCACGTCCCCCGACGTCGACTATTCCGTCTAGTACGTGACGTAGGTCCTGTGCGCCATGTCACCGGCCCCCGAGATCCACCCCGCCGCGAATGTGACCGGGGCTACGCTCACGCCCATGGATCCCGCGGTCATCGGTACGCGTCTGGCGTCCAGCGCCATCACCCCACTGATCAAGAGCCTGTTCGTGCGGGAGGGGCCGGGGGCGGGCCTTGTGGAGAAGCCTGTGCGGCTGTCCGCTCTGGTGTCGTTCAAGGGGGAGCAGCGCACGCTGGGCAAGCGTGACGTGCGCCGTCTCGCGGAGCGGCTCGTGCTGACGTCCCTGACATTCCCCGGCGAGCGCTCCTTCCCGCCGGACGAGGCCGAGGCGGTCACCGACGCCTTGGCCCGGGTGCTGCTCGCGCTCGGCGACCTCGACATGGACGACGTCCAGGCGGTCCGCCTCGGCCACCAGAAGCTGGCCCGCGACCTCTTCCGTGCCGCGGCACCCTCCGACCGGCCCCTCGCCGCCGGGCTGTCTCAAGACGCCGCCCTCTACCTCGACTCGGTCACCGAGTGGGCCTGCCTGCACATCCTGCAGTTCTTCACCCAGCGGTCCACGTTCGTGGCGGCGACCCTGGTCGCGCAGAGCCGGGGGCAGGACGAACTGATCACGAAGGTCGACGAGCTGATCGCCCGCAGGCCGACCGCCGGAGCGGAGGACCTCGCCTTCGAGCGGCGCTATCTCGCGTACGTCGCGAAGAAGCACAGCAAGCTGACGATCTTCGGCATCGATCTGGCGGGCTCGCCGGGGAAGTGGCCGCTGGACGCGGCCTACATGTCGCTGGAGGCGGAGACGCCGGGACGCGTGGAGACGGTCCGCTACGCGGCGGGGGCCGAGCACCACGTAGAAGAGGTGGAGGTCGTCGAGCGCACGCCCCCGATCCCCGCGGACCAGGCCCTCGCCTCCCACGACCGGGTTCTCCTGCGGGGCGAGGCGGGCTCCGGCAAGACCACCCTCGTGCAGTGGCTCGCGGTGAGCGCGACCCGCCGGAACGTGGTCGGCACGGGCCTTCCCGAGACGCACCTGCCCATGGCGTACCTGACCGACCGCATCCCGTACGTACTCCCCCTGCGCACCCTCACCCGGCACGGCGAGCGGCTGCCCGCGCCTGCGGACTTCCTCGCCTCCGTCGGCTGTCCGCTGGCGGGCACCCAGCCGCGCGGGTGGGAGGCGCGGGTTCTGACGGCGGGCCGCGCCCTGGTTCTGATCGACGGGATCGACGAGGTCCCGGACGCCGAGCGCGCCCGGACCCGCGCCTGGCTGAGCGACCTCATCGACGCGTTTCCGGGCAACCGCTGGCTGGTGACGTCGCGCCCTTCGGCCGTACGGGGGGACTGGCTCACCGAGGAGGGCTTCACGGAACTGACGCTCTCCGCGATGCGGAAGGCGGAGGTGGCGGCGTTCATCGAGCGCTGGCACGCGGCGGCGGCCACCGGGGTCCCGGAGGAGGATGCCGCGCTCGCCGGGTACGAGGCGCAGCTCCTGGAGGCGGTGCGGTCGAAGCCGGACCTGGGCAGGCTGGCCACCAACCCCCTCATGTGCGGCCTGATCTGCGCCCTGCACAGGGACAGGCGGGGCTTCCTGCCGCTGGGCCGCAAGGACCTCTACACGGCGGCCCTCTCCATGCTGCTCGTCCGCAGGGACCGGGAACGCCACATGGCTGTGCCGGAGTTGCGGGAGGAGCCGCAGGTCCAACTCCTACAGCGGCTCGCGTACTGGCTGATCCGCAACGGCCGTACGGAGATGGATGCTTCGAGGGCGGAGTCCATCATCGCGGACACACTCCCCGCGGTGCCGGAGCTGGCCCCGCTCGGTGACGCGCGGGCGGTCTACACCCACTTCCTGCACCGCAGCGGCCTGCTCCGCGAACCGGGCCCGGCCACGGTCGAGTTCGTCCACCGCACGTTTCAGGACTTCCTGGGGGCGCGGGCGGCGGTCGACGAGGGCGACTTCGGGGTCCTGGCCCGGCACGCGGCGGACGACCAGTGGGAGGACGTCATCCGCATGGCGGTGGCGCAGGCACGCCCGCGTGAACGTGCGGAGATCCTGGGCGACTTGCTCACGCACGGGGACCGCCACCCGCAGGAGCGGGCCCGCAAGCGGATCCATCTCCTGGCGGCGGCCTGCCTGGAACACGCGGCGGAGCTGGCGCCCGCGGTGCGGGAGGAGGTGGAGCGGCGGACAGCGGCGTTGATCCCGCCCCGGACCACGGCGGAAGCCCGTGCGCTGGGGCAGGTCGGGCCCATGGTGCTCGACCTGCTCCCCGGTCCCGACGGCCTGCCCGACGCCGAGGCGCTACAGGTGGCCATCACCGCGACGCACGTGGATTCGGACGCGGCGATCCCCTTCCTCGCCCGGTTCACCCGGCACCCCGTGGTGGGCGTGCGCAGCCAGTTGATGTGGGGGTGGCACCGGTACGAATGCCGTCCGTACGCGGAGCAGGTCATCGCCCGGCTCGACGACCAGGACATCCACTTCACCCTCCGGACCGACGAGCAGGTCCTGGAACTGGAACGGCTGGGGCTGCGCCCGAAGAAGCTGGACATCAGGCCAGGCGTCACCCCGGACGTCGCCTCCCGCTTCATAGCGGCCTGCGAGCCTACGTTTCTGCTGCTCAACAGGTTCCCTCCGACCGGCCTTTCGGAGGAGGCGCTGGCCGCCCTCAGCCGCCTGGACGGGCTCAGCATCGTCGGCGCGCAGGAGCGGTGGAGCCTGTCGGCGTTCCCGTCCGAGGCCCCGCTGACGTTTCTCGGACTGGTGGACTCCCGGGGCGGCCTGGCCGACCTGCAGTCGCTGCTCCGGTGGCCGAGGCTGGAGCGGGTGACCTTCGGTGACGACGATCCGCTGCGCGCGGTGGACTGGGAGATGTTCGCGGCCCTTCCCGGGCTCACCGCTCTGCACCTGCCGTCGCATGCCCTCATGGTCGTCCCGCCGGGCCTTGCGCTGCCCGGCCTGGTGCACCTGCAGCTCGTCCCCGACGCGTCCTGGACGACCATGGCCCCCCGCCTCGGCACGGTCGCGCCGGGCCTGAAGCGCCTGTTCCTGCACAATCCCTCCGGCAGCAGCGGTGCCCGCCAAGCCCCCGTCGACGTCGCCGCCCTGGCCCACCACCCGAGCCTGACGGAGCTGCAGGCCCCCGCCATGACCACGGGCCTGGACGCCCTGCCCGACCACATCGCCGCACATCTCTACGGCCCCGTCACCGATTGAGCTGAAACCACACCCCCTTGCCGACCCCTACGGGAGTCACCCCGCACAGGTCGGACAGCGCGCCCACGAGGAAAAGCCCGCGCCCGCAGTCGTCCTCGGCGAGGGCTCGCCGGGGCGACGGCAGCCGCTCGTTCCCGTCATAGACGGCGACGCGTACGTGGGTCATGGCGACGGAGGTCCGCAGGTGGACGTCGCCGAGGGTGTGCCGGTGCACGTTGGTCACCAGCTCGGAGGTGCAGAGCGCGGCGGTGTCACTGAGGTGGCCGAGGCCGAGGGTTTCCAGCGAGCCGTGCACGAAGTCGCGGCAGATCTTGGCGCATTGGGCTCCGCCGGGGGTGAACAGGGTGTAGGTCTGCGGAAGTCCGGGCTCACGCCTGCGGGTTTCGGTGCCGTATTCGGGTACGCCCATGAGACGCCTCCATGGCGTTGGGTCGCTGCTTCGACGGATGGACCGGCCGCCGCCACCGTCCCGGCCGCAGTGGCCTGTCACCCCTCGCGAGCAACGCCCCGTCCGGCAAGGGGAGTTGGATCGGGCGGTGCGCTTCTGCGGGCGGGTGTGGCGGTATTGCTGCGTCGACAGCGAGGCTTCCGACTTCAGTGCGTGAGCGTCGCCACACACAAGGTAGCGAGAGGTGGCTCAGATCTGCAACCTGCTTACGAAGATTGCTGGACCGCACCCAATCAGTAGCGGCAAACTGTGGTCCAACCACCAGGAGAACCCGCATGGCCCTGCGCACGCACATCACCGAACGGCAGAGACGGCTCGGCGCTGAGCTCCGCAAACTTCGCGAAGCCGCAGGGCTTTCGGTCAACGCGGCCAGCAGCCGGATCGGTCTGGGTGCCGCCCACCTCAGTCACATCGAGGCAGCCCGGACGGCCATCTCGGCGGACCGCCTTGTCGCACTCCTGTGCACCTACGACGTCAGATCTGAGCCCTACATCGCCATACTGGCCAGGATGGCGGAGAGCGACGGCAAAGGGTGGTGGACGGCGTTCCGTAAGGCCCTGTCGCAACACAACCTCGACTTGGCCGAGTTGGAGTCGCGCGCTACTGACGTCCAGAGCTACGAAACACTCCTCATCCCGGGCCTGCTCCAGACCGAGGCCTACATGAGGGCACTCTTCTACAGCTCGCGACCGGGCGCTTCCCCCACGGAGATCGAGGCGCTGGTCGACTTCCGCCGCGCCCGCCAACAGATCCTCTCGGGTGACTCCACCACAGCACTCCACGCCGTCATCCACGAGGCTGCCCTGCGCATCACTGTGGGTAGCCCAGAAGTGATGCGGGGCCAACTCGCTCACCTCGTACGCGCCGCACAGCGCCCTGGCACGACCATCCAGATCCTGCCCTTCGACTCCGGCGCTCGCGCCTGGTTCGGCACGCCGCTTTTGATCCTTGACTCAGGCGTAGCGGGGTTGGAAACAGTGCTGTTGGATCACCCGGCCGCTCCTCTCCTGCTGGGCGACACCGAATCCATCACCCGTTACAAGAGCACGTTCGACTCGCTCAAGCGAAACGCCCTCTCGCCGGTGACGGCCGAGGGGCCACCGGGCAGCCACGAGCAACGGGACTCATGGGGCCTGATTCACCATGTCCTCTACACGCATTAGGGAAGCGCCGTGAATGAACTCGTCTGGCAGAAGTCTTCTTTCAGCGACGGGGCAGGCGTCAACTGCCTCTATGTCGCGGCGAGCCCCAACGCCGAAACAGTTCACCTCCGAGAAAGCGACGCCCCCGACACAACCCTCACCACCCACCCAGCTGCGTTCGCGGCACTCATACGAACCCTGATCACCCACCCGGCCACTTCTTGACCTTCTCCCGGGAGCCCAAAGCATGAACGCACTCAACTGGCAGAAGTCCTCCTTCAGCGAAGCGGGCGGCACCAACTGCGTCTATCTGGCCGCCGCCCCCCAACGGCACTGTCCGCCTCCGCGAAAGTGACAGCCCCGCCACGATCCTGACCACCACCCCAGAAGCCCTGGCCAACCTCATGCACACACTCACCATCCGCACAACCAAGTCAGCCGGCACCGACCAACCGCTTGGGCCAGCATGAGCACTCTCGACTGGCAGAAGTCCTCCTACAGCGGCGACCAGGCCAACTGCCTCTACGTAGCCACCGGCACCGACACCGCCCCCGCCATCCACCTCCGAGAGAGCGACGACGCCACCACCCTCACCACCACCCCAAAAGCCCTCGCCGCCCTCATACACACCCTCAGTAGCCCGTCCCCAAGTCCCCGCTAGGCACGCCCGACCGACGAGCACACGTTCGGATGACTTGACGCCAACTTCCCTCCCTTAAAGGCCCACTGCGCGATTCTCGGCCTCATGAGCAAGAACACCGAGGCCAAAGCGGAGATCCCGGCCCAGCAGAACAGCCTGCCGTTTTGGTACGGCGACCTCCTCAGCGAGATCAAGGGCACCGTGTCCGGCGCACGGGTACGCGCCCAGCGGGCCGTCAATACCGAACTGGTCCAGATGTACTGAGAGATCGGGCATCTCATCCTGGGGCAGCAGGCCCAGGAGGGGTGGGGTACCAAGGTCGTCGCCCGCCTGGCCGCAAACCTCAAGGCGGCTTTCCCAAATCAGCGCGGGTTCTCCCGAAGCAACCTGATGTACACGCACAAGATGGCTCGCACCTGGCCGGGGCCAATTGTGCAACAGCCCGTTGCACAATTGCCCTGGGGACACATCACCGTCCTCATGACCAAGCTGGAAACCCAGCCCGAGCTGGACTTCTACGCCGCCCAAGCCGCCCGCAACGGCTGATCCCGCGCGCTGTTGGAACGCTTCATCCACCAGGGCCTGCACCTCACCCAGGGCGCCGCCGCCAACAATTTCGCCGCGACCGTGCCGGAGGGCTCCGACGCGCTCAAGGAGCTGGCCAGGGACCCGTACCGCCTCGACTTCCTCGGTCTCGACGAGCACCACGCCGAGCGAGCTGGAGACGGCCATCGTCGACGGGATGATCCGGTTCCTCACTGAGCTCGGGGTCGGCTTCGCGTTCGTGGGGTGCCAGTACCCCGTCGTCATCGGCGGCGACGAATTCCGTATCGACCTGCTCTTCTACCACCTCAAGCTGCTGTCCTTTGTCATCCAATCGAGGCGTTCGACAGCAAACTCAGTCGTTTCGGCTCTTCTGACAGTGAATCTAGTCGGAGAGGCGATCACGCTAAGGGGGACGAATGCTGCAATCGACAGGGGTGGAGAGCACTGCCCCGTGCGTCGAGGTGTCGTGTCGTGTGGGCGCCCAGCGCTGGAGTAGGTGGCGTCGTCCGTTCTCGGCCAGGCCTGCAAGGTGCCTTGCCCTGCCGATGTCGCTTCCGGACATTCTCGGAGGGCTGGCTCCGGGGGGTGGCTCGTGCGGTTACTGTCCATGGCGGCACGACTCCATCTCGCATCTAGCAGGGAGTTCTCGTGGCGCCTTCAACTACGCCTGGCTTAGCCTGGAAAGACAGCTTCGGTCTCGCCGGTGGCATCGTCGATGACCCCGCCCTGGCCCCCAACGCCGACGACCGGCTGCAGGTCTTCGTCCGCGGCGGCGGCAGTGATCTTTACACCAAGTGGCAGAACTTCGACTGGAGTTGGGTCAAGGACTGGTCTCCCTTCCCCAACACCGCGGGTACGGTCGACGGCAGCCCCATCGCGCTGCGCAGCCCCAGCGGACGCATCCACGTCTTCTGGCGCGGCCCGGACGACAGCATCTGGCACCTGCCCCAGCTGGTCATCAACGGCGGGTGGGGCAGCCCCGCGAAGATCGCCTCCGGGGCGGCCAGCAACCCGGCGGCCGCGCTGAACGCGGACGGGCGGATCTCGGTCTTCTACAACGGCACCGACACCACCCTGTGGCACGTCGACCAGACCCAGGTGGACTACGCGGGCTTCGGCCAGCCCGACAGCCTCGGCGGCGGCACTGCCGCCAACAACAAGCTGGCTCCCACCGTGGCCCGCAATGGCGAGGGCCGCCTGGAAGTCTTCGTCCACGGCGCCGCCGACGAGGTGTGGGGCATCGCCCAGAAGGCCGCCGACGCCACCACCAGCTGGACCTCGTACATCATCGTCTCGGCGCGCAACGCCGGCGTCGTGGGCAGCCCGTTCGCGGTCACCGACGCCGACCAGCGCATCCGCGTCTTCTGGCGGCAGGGCACCACCGGCCACCACGCGGTCCACGCCCCCGGTTACAGCGGCTGGAAGGCGCCCCAGCCGCTGTCGGGCAAGATCGTGGAGACGCCGACGGCGATCCTGGCCATGGACGGCCGCCTGGAGGTCTTTGTCGTCGCCAGCGACCGCAGCCTGTACGTCACCGAGCAGCAGAAGCCCAACGAGGACACCTTCACCCAGGTGGACCGCATCGGCGGCAACCTCCCCGGCCTGCCGATCCCGGCGAAGTTCCACGACAACCGCATCCTGGTCGCGCACCGTGGATCCGACAACGCCCTGTGGGCCTTCCAGCAGTCCCGGGCCTGATGCCCAAGCCGGGCGGCGGCCCACCCCGACACCGCCGCCCGGTCACCACGGCCCACACCCCCCACCGACAGCCAGGACCGACGTCGCGCATGTACCCCTACAAGGCCGTCGGGCGCAGCGGCGCTTCCGCCCGAGAGGACCTCCAAGCCGGTCCGCGAGCGGGGGATATCCGTTGTCCGCCATCACACGAGCAGAATCGTTGACAACCAACCTAGTCGACCCAGGTCAGGGGACTGCACACGACTAACTTCGATGTCAAAGGACAGCTGCATCGCTACTTCGTCTTCGAGCTCAAGACGAAGGACGTACGCCCCGAGCACATCGGCAAGCTCAACTTCTACGTGAGCGTGGTCGACCAGCTGGTGCGCGAACCCGAGCGGGATGACGCGACCATCGGCTTCCTCATCGGAGCCCGGCACAACAAGGCGGCCGTCCAGCTGGCCCTCGACGCCAGCAACAACCCCATGGCCGTCACCTCCTACTCCACGCTCGCCCCGCAGGACCTGGAACTGGTGTCCCGCGAAGAGGATCTGGCCCGCGTCGTGCAGGACGCCATCGACAGCGTCGAGCCCACCCCGGACAGCCGCCCGATCCCCTCCTAACTCCCCCTGAGCAAGGGCCCGTTGCCCTACGCTCAACACATGGTCGACCCCGGAGCCCTAGGTGCCCGACTCGCGTCCAGCGCGGTCGCGCCGCTCGTGAAGAAGCTCTTCGTGAAGGATCAGCCGGGTGCGGGGCTCGTCGCCAAGCCCGTGCGGATTTCCGCCCTCGTGTCGTTCTCCGGCGAGAAGCGCAGCGTCACACCGAAGGACGTCGAGAAGATCGCGGACGAGCTGGTCCGCAGGGCGCTGAAGGCGACGGGGCCCGGCGAGCGGCCCGTGGAGGCCGCCGAGGCCGTCGCCGTCAGGACCGCGCTCGCGCTCTCCCTGAGCGCACTCGGCACCCTCACCATCGAGGACTACGAAGCCGTCGCCCTCGGGCCCGAGGAGTTCGCGCGCAGGCTGCGGGAGCGGGCGACCGTCTCGATTTTCGGGCTGAGCGCCGACGGGGAACTCTTCTACGAGCGGCTGCTGCACACCGCATCGCTGCACATCCTGAACTTCTTCACGCAGCGCTCCACCTACATCGCCCGGCAGCAGACCGCGCAGAGTCAGCAGCTCGCGCGGCTCGTCAAGGCCGTCGACGTGCTGCTCGAACGGCTGCCGTCGCAGTCCAGCGAGGACGCCGCGTTCGAGGCGCGGTACGCGGCGTACATCGCGGCGCGGCACGGCACGCTCACCATCTACGGGCTCGACGTCTACGCCGGGACCAGCGAGTGGCCGCTGGACGCCGCCTACCTGAGCCTGGAGGCGACCAGAAACCGCCCCGGGGAGGGCGCGGCCCACGTCGCCGCCGAACAGGTCCTCGCCCAGCACGACCACGTGCTGCTGCGCGGCGTCGCCGGGTCCGGGAAGACGACGCTCGTGCAGTGGCTCGCGGTGACCACGGCCGACCTGACGTACGAGCACGGGCTCGCCCACCTCATCGGGCGCGTGCCGTTCGTGCTGCCGATGCGGCGGATCGTCCGGCCGGGGGCCGAGCTGCCGATACCGAGCGAGTTCCTGACTTCCGTCGGGTGCCTCGTCGCCGGTGAGCAGCCTGCGGGCTGGGTGGAGCGGGTGCTGCGGGCGCAGCGCGGCGTGCTGCTCGTCGACGGGATGGACGAGATCTCCGAGGACCGGCGGACGGCGGCCAGGCGATGGCTGCGGGATCTGACGCGTACGTTCCCGGGCAATCTGTGGCTCGTCACGTCCCGCCCCTCCGCCGTCCCGGACAAGTGGCTGGACGCCACCGGCTTCGCTGAGCTCACGCTGTCGCCGATGACACACGACGACGTCGCCATGTTCGTGCACCGCTGGCATCACGCCGCGGGGGTCGACGAAGCCGTCGGCGACGCCATGCTGCGGACGGTGCGCAGGGCCTCCGAACTGAACCGGCTCGCCACGAACCCGCTGATGTGCGGCATGCTCTGCGCCCTGCACAGGGACCGGCGCGGTTTCCTTCCACAGGACAGGAAATCGCTGTATCAGGCCGCCCTGACGATGCTCCTGGAGCGCCGCGACGTCGAGCGGGGACTCCACCCCTCGTACGACGCACGCCTCTCGTTCGCCACCCAGGTGCAGCTCCTCCAGAAGCTCGCGTGGTGGCTGATCCGCAACAGCCGGGCGGAGATGGACCGTTCGGAAGCCGTGCGCATCCTCGGTGACGCCGCCCCCTCGATGGGCCTCGACGGCGGCGGCGAGGACATCTACGCCTCGCTGCTGCTCCGCTCCGGCCTGCTGCGCGAGCCCGCCGACGGCCGCGTGGACTTCCTGCACCGCACCTTCCAGGACTATCTCGGCGCCCGGCTCGCCGTGCAGGAGCTGGACTTCGACCTGCTCCTCAACCACGCGGGCCGGGCGGAGTGGGAGGACGTCATCCTGCTGGCCGTGGCGCACGCGCGGCCCAAGGAGGCGGAGCAGATGCTGCGGCGCCTCATGGAGCGGGGCAGTGCGCACGGCAGACTGCTCGCCGCCGCCGCCCTCCCGTACGCGGCGGAGTTGGCACCGGAGGTACGGGAGATGGTGGAGGAAGGGATGCGGTCCCTCGTGCCGCCACAGTCGGAACACGAGGCCTACGTCCTGGCGGAGGTGGGCCGCGATCTGGCGCTCGATCTGCTGCCCGAGCCCGAGGAGGTCCACGGCGACCGCGCCTATCTGGTGCCGCTGGTCGCCGCCAAGATCGGCACCCCGGCGGCGCTGAACTACCTGACGTACTTCCGCGACCACCCGGACCTCCAGGTCCAGATCGTCCTCGCGGCGGCCTGGTCGGTCTTCGACCGCGAGCTCTACGCGCGGGAAGTCCTGACGCACCTCACCCGGCGGCCCATCATCCCCGTGCACGGCCCCGAGGACCTCCGCGTCCTGCGCTCCATCGGCGGCTGGCCGCGCGTGGGGGTCCTCGGCGCCTACCGCGTGGAGGACCTCGTCGAACTCCTCGTACCCGAACTGCTCACCCACATCGCCCTGGACGCGCCCCACCCCGTGGAGGGGTTCGGCTGGCTCTCGGCCTTCCCCCACCTCACCGACCTCGACGTCGAGAACGCGGTGAGCGACGACGTCCTACGGCAGGTACCACCCGGCGTCCGAATCAACTTCCCTAAGCGGCAAGGGAATTGACCTAGGCTTGACCCCTAAGGCAAGACCTGGCTACCGCAAGGCCTGACTACGGCAAGACCTGACTACGGCACAACCCGACCCAGGGACCCCGATGCCCATGGAGCCCGTAGTACGCACCCCCTCGGCCCTGTCCGCCCCCCTCGTGCGACGACTGTTCCGCGTCCCGCCCCGGCCCCCCAAGGGCCCCGACCTGATCGCCGCCATCGCCACCTGGCGGGGCCCCGACGCCCCGGCCGACCCGGACGAAGTCCACCGCACCGCCGCCGAGTTCATCCACCTCGCCGCCGAGACGCACTCCACGCCCACCCGTGAGCTGCCCGCCGTCGCCGACGTCCTGACCCGCACCCTGCTCGCCGTCGGGGAGCTCGACCTGACCGACGCCGACGCCGTGCGCCTGGGCCCGCAGGACTACGCACGGCGGCTGCGCGGCGCCGTCCAGGGCGCCGACCGGCGCCTCAGCCCCGACGCCGCCTGGTTCCACGACGAACTGCTCGTCGCCGTCTGCCTGCACGTCCTGCACCACCTCGTGCGCCGCTCCCCGTACATCCAGCGCCACCTGGCCGAACGCGCCAGCCGCATCCGTCAGCTCGTCGACCTGAGCGACGCCGAGGCGGCCGCCGCGGTCCGCCGCCCCGAACCCTCCCGGGAAGACGCCGACTTCGAGACCGCGTACGCGCAGGAGGTCGTGCGCCAGCACGGCTGGCTGACCATCGTCGGCGTCGACTTCGCGAACGCGCCCGACCGCTGGCCCCTGGAGGACACCTACCTCAGCCTCCAGGCCGAGGAGATCACCGGTGGCGCTCCGGCGGCGGGCGGGCAGCCGCGCACCGTCCTCCTCGCCGACCGGGCCCTGGAGGGCCACGAGCGGGTCCTGCTGCGCGGCGTCGCGGGCTCCGGCAAGACGACCCTCGTGCAGTGGCTCGCCGTGGCCGCCGCCCGCGAGGGCGCCCGGGTGCCCTTCGTCCTGCCGGTGCGCCGCTTCGCCCGCGAGGGCTTCCCCGCCCCGGACGACTTCCTGCGCGCCGTGCGCCACCCGCTGGCCGGGCAGGCGCCCGAGGGGTGGGTCGTGCGCACGCTCCTCGCGGGCCGCGCCCTGCTCCTCGTCGACGGCATCGACGAGGCCCCGGAGGAGACCCGCGGCGCCCTGCGCGACCAGCTCCGCCGCCTCCTGCGCATCTTCTCCGGCACCGCCTGCCTGGTCACCTCGCGCCCCTCCGCGGTCGAGGACGGCTGGCTCTCCCAGGAGCGCCTCGCCGAGGAGGGCTTCACGGAGCTGTCGCTCGCCCCGATGTCCCGCGACCAGGTCACCCGCTTCATCCGCGACTGGCATACCGCCGCGATGGGCGACGACGCGTACGGGGAGCAGCCGGACCGCGAGGACCTCAAGGAGTACGAACAGCGCCTCCTGCACTCCGTACGGATCTACCGCGAGCTGCGCCAGCTCGCCACCAACCCGCTGATGTGCGGGCTGATCTGCGCCCTCAACCGGGACCGCTCCGGCTCCCTGCCCAAGGGCCGCAAGGAGCTCTACGACGCCGCCCTGGAGATGCTTTTGCAGCGCCGCGACCCCGAACGCGACGTGCTGTACGCGGACGACGTGCGCCTGCAGCAGGGCGCCCGGGAACTGCTCCTTCGCAAGCTCGCGCACGCCATGCTCGCGGAGGGCCTCTCGGAGCTGCCGCGCCGACGCGTCGTCGAGGTCCTCGACGGAGCGCTGCCCGCCATCCCGTCGGCCCGCGCCGCGGGTGACGGCGAGAAGATCTTCCGCCACCTGCTGCACCGCACCGGCCTGCTGCGCGAACAGGCGGGCGTCTCCGTCGACTTCATCCACCGCACCTTCCAGGACTACCTGGCGGCCAAGGAGATCGTGGCCCGAGGCCACCTGCACACCCTCGTGGACCACGCCCACCAGCCCGAGTGGGAGGAGGTCATCCGGATGGCCGCCGCCCACGCCCGACCCGACGAGTGCGCCGGGTTCCTTGAACGCCTCCTCGCCGCCGCCCCCGGCCTGCGCAGGCCGCACGTCAACCACCGGCGCCTGATGGCCGCCGCCTGCCTGGAACACGTCAGCGAGCTGGACCCGGCCATGCAGGAGCTCGTGCAGCGGCGCACGAAGAACCTCTTGCGCCCCACCACCGAACAGGGCGCCCGCAGCCTCGGCTGGGTGGGCCCCATCGTCCTGGAACAGCTGCCGGAGCCCGAACAGGTCCCCGGCGACCAGCAGGCGCTGCTCCTCGCCATCACCGCGACCCGCGTCCAGGACGACGCGGCGATCGACTACCTCGCCCGGCTGCGCACCCGCTCGTCGCTGGCCATCCGCACCGAGCTGGCCCGCCCCTGGCGGCACTTCGACACCGAGCGGTACGCGCGCGAGATCATCGCCCACCTCGGCCCGGAGGGCCTGTACTTCCCCGTCTCCGACGCCGCCGAACTCGCGGCCTTACGGGGGCTCGGCGGGCGGCCGCGCATCCAGGTGGCCGGCATCATGCGCACCGACGAGCTTCTGGCCGGCCTGGTCCCCGACCGGCTCACACATCTGTGGATCAACGCCGAGCTGCCCGACCCGGACATGTCGTGGCTGGCCCGCTTCCCCCACCTGCGCGTCCTGCGCGTCAATCCACGCCTGCCGCGCGTACGGAACGTGCCGGAGGGCGTCACGATCACGGCGTGAGCACCACATGCGAAAGGGGCTGCCCCGGAACCGTACGGAACGGTTCCGGGGCAGCCCCTCTGCAACCTGTGCAGCGTGCCTTGTGAAGCGTGCTCTGAAGCTACGCTTCCTTGCTCAGGTTCGGGCCGGAGCCGCCACCGGCGGCCGACTCGATCGGCGGCACGTCGGGCAGTGCCGCCTTCTCCTCGCCACGGAAGGTGAACGTGGCGGTCTCGCCCTCGCCCTCCGTGTCGACGACCACGATGTGGCCGGGGCGCAGCTCGCCGAAGAGGATCTTCTCGGAGAGGGTGTCCTCGACCTCGCGCTGGATCGTGCGTCGCAGCGGACGCGCGCCGAGCACCGGGTCGTAACCCTTCTTCGAGAGCAGGTCCTTCGCGGACTGGGAGAGCTCGATGCCCATGTCCCGGTCCTTCAGACGCTCGTCCACCTTGGTGATCATCAGGTCGACGATCTGGAGGATGTCGTCCTGGCTGAGCTGCGGGAAGACGACGACGTCGTCCACGCGGTTCAGGAACTCCGGGCGGAAGTGCTGCTTCAGCTCGTCGCTGACCTTGTTCTTCATCCGCTCGTAGTTGGACTTCGTGTCGCCCTGGGCCGCGAAGCCCAGGTTGAAGCCCTTCGAGATGTCACGGGTTCCAAGGTTGGTCGTCATGATGATGACCGTGTTTTTGAAGTCCACGACGCGGCCCTGGGAGTCGGTCAGGCGACCGTCCTCCAGGATCTGCAGAAGCGAGTTGAAGATGTCCGGGTGGGCCTTCTCGACCTCGTCGAACAGGACGACGGAGAACGGCTTGCGGCGGACCTTCTCGGTCAGCTGGCCGCCCTCTTCGTAACCCACGTAACCGGGGGGCGAACCGAAGAGACGCGAGACCGTGTGCTTCTCGCTGAACTCCGACATGTCGAGGGAGATCAGCGCGTCCTCGTCGCCGAAGAGGAACTCGGCGAGCGCCTTGGACAGCTCGGTCTTACCGACGCCGGACGGGCCCGCGAAGATGAACGAACCGCCGGGGCGCTTCGGGTCCTTCAGACCCGCTCGCGTACGCCGGATCGCCTTCGAGAGCGCCTTGACGGCGTCCTTCTGGCCGATGACGCGCTTGTGGAGCTCGTCCTCCATGCGCAGCAGGCGGCTCGACTCCTCCTCGGTCAGCTTGAAGACCGGGATGCCCGTCGCCGTGGCGAGGACCTCGGCGATGAGCTCGCCGTCGACCTCGGCGACGACGTCCATGTCGCCGGCCTTCCACTCCTTCTCGCGCTTGGCCTTGGCGGCCAGGAGCTGCTTCTCCTTGTCGCGCAGGGAAGCGGCCTTCTCGAAGTCCTGCGAGTCGATCGCGGACTCCTTGTCGCGACGGACGCCCGCGATCTTCTCGTCGAACTCGCGGAGGTCCGGCGGCGCGGTCATCCGGCGGATGCGCATCCGGGAACCGGCCTCGTCGATCAGGTCGATCGCCTTGTCCGGCAGGAAGCGGTCCGAGATGTACCGGTCGGCCAGGGTGGCGGCCTGCACGAGGGCCTCGTCGGTGATCGACACACGGTGGTGCGCCTCGTACCGGTCGCGAAGGCCCTTCAGGATCTCGATCGTGTGCGGCAGCGACGGCTCCGCGACCTGGATGGGCTGGAAGCGGCGCTCGAGCGCGGCGTCCTTCTCCAGGTGCTTGCGGTACTCGTCGAGCGTGGTCGCACCGATGGTCTGCAGCTCACCGCGGGCCAGCATCGGCTTCAGGATGGAAGCCGCGTCGATGGCGCCCTCGGCGGCACCCGCACCGACCAGCGTGTGCAGCTCGTCGATGAACAGGATGATGTCGCCGCGGGTGCGGATCTCCTTGAGGACCTTCTTCAGGCGCTCCTCGAAGTCACCGCGGTAGCGCGAGCCGGCCACCAGCGCGCCGAGGTCCAGGGTGTAGAGGTGCTTGTCCTTGAGGGTCTCGGGCACCTCGCCCTTGACGATGGCCTGGGCGAGGCCCTCGACGACGGCGGTCTTGCCGACGCCGGGCTCACCGATCAGGACCGGGTTGTTCTTCGTGCGGCGGGACAGCACCTGCATGACCCGCTCGATCTCCTTCTCGCGCCCGATGACCGGGTCGAGCTTGGACTCACGAGCGGCCTGGGTGAGGTTCCGGCCGAACTGGTCGAGGACCAGGGACGTGGAGGGCGTGCCCTCCGCAGGACCGCCTGCGGTGGCGGTCTCCTTGCCCTGGTAGCCGGAGAGCAGCTGGATGACCTGCTGCCGCACCCGGTTGAGATCGGCGCCCAGCTTGACCAGGACCTGGGCGGCGACACCCTCGCCCTCGCGGATCAGGCCGAGCAGGATGTGCTCCGTGCCGATGTAGTTGTGGCCCAGCTGAAGGGCCTCGCGGAGCGACAGCTCCAGGACCTTCTTGGCACGGGGGGTGAAGGGGATGTGCCCGGACGGGGCCTGCTGGCCCTGACCGATGATCTCCTCCACCTGCTGGCGGACCGCCTCGAGCGAAATCCCGAGGCTCTCCAGGGCCTTAGCGGCGACACCCTCGCCCTCGTGGATCAAGCCCAGGAGGATGTGCTCGGTGCCGATGTAGTTGTGGTTGAGCATCCGGGCTTCTTCCTGAGCCAGGACGACAACCCGCCGCGCGCGGTCGGTGAACCTCTCGAACATCGTTAATCGCTCCTCAGAGCGGTCAGGCAGTAAGGGGTCGGTCCCCTCCCTGTCCTTCCGCAGCTTAGTCCCGCAAGCGGGGACCGCTCATTCCAACTGCCGACACCCGGCCCCCTTCCGAGGGGAAGACCTGACCTCGAACGCCGACAACTGCTCCAACCCGATGGTGCGAGACGATGTTCCCGCAGGCCAGACAGTTACCCTCACTGCTACTACGCCGATGGCGAACGTGAGATGCCCAAGACTGCGTGTCGCCCCTTCCCACTAGGGATGTCTTACCCGTCAGGACCGACAGTCCATGCGGCGCGCCCCAGTTCCCTCAGCTACGGGCGAACACCCTTGCGCCGCGGAACACGCCCTTACGCCCCCTTTCCGGACACGTAACGCATTCGAGCCGCTACCTTCCGTAACCCTCGCGCGCCCACGGCTGTTGCTCCGACATGGCCCCCACAGTTCCTCAGCCCCGTGTACCGGTCGAGCAGAGTGACCCGGTGCGGCAGTGGTACGAGAACGAGCTCGGCTGGGCGACCGCCCCCGGACCCGGCCCTGTGCAGCTCCTGACGGGGCTGCGCTTCGACGTCCTCGAACTGCCGGCGGAGGCGGGCTTCGCGGCGCTGCGTCACCTCGGGCCGAAGGCTCCGGTGGCGCTGCGCGGGGAAACGATGCGGCTTCTGGTGGGCGCGGGGAGCGCGGACGAACTGCCGGGGCTGCTCGACTGGCTGGAGTGGGGAGACATCCCCCTCGGCCTCACCGCGGTCGGGGCGGGCGGGCGGATCGTCGCGCCCACGCCCCCGGGGTGGTCCGGCTCGCGGGGGGCCGCCGTGTGGCTGCGACCCCCGGAGCCCGGCTGTGAGGTGGAGCCGACGCTGCCTGCGCTGCCGTCCCTGCCCGCGATGGGGAGGGGCGGGACAACGCTCCACAGCGACCCCGCCGTGGGCTCCGGTCTCGTACGACTCGTGGACACGGCGGCAACACAGTGTCACCGGGTCCGGTTGCGGCGTCGCAGCCGTCAGCCGTTGGCCTTCTCGTAAGCCTCGCGAATGGACGCGGGAACGCGGCCGCGGTCATTGACCTCGAAACCGTTCTCCTTGGCCCAGGCGCGGATCGCGGCGGTGTCCTGGCTGCCGCCGGACGCGGCGCCGCGCGGCTTGCCGCGACCGCTCGAACCGCGGCCACCGGTGCGCCGACCTGCCTTGACGAAGTCCTCAAGGGCGCCACGGAGCTTGTCCGCGTTGCCCGTGGTGAGGTCGATCTCGTACGACTTGCCGTCCAGCGCAAACGTCACGGTCTCGTCTGCCTCGCCACCGTCGAGGTCATCGACAAGAAGGACCTGAACCTTCTGTGCCACCGGATTTCCTTTCATCGATAACTGTGAGGCCGGTCCGCACGACGCACGCCGCCGATTCACCGGCCCCTGTTATATGCAGTACTGCAGTACGTCGGAAAGCAAACCGCTTTTGCCCGAAAAACACAAACCCCTGGGAGAGACCGGACACCCCTACGAGCCTGGAAACATGCGCGTTTCGGACATAGGCCACCGGGGCAGACTGCCGCCAGGAATACCGCGCGACGATCACAGATGCAGAAGCATCCGGCTGTTGCCCAAGGTGTTCGGTTTCACTCGTTCGAGGCCGAGGAACTCCGCGACGCCCTCGTCATAGGAACGCAGGAGCTCGCTGTAGACATCTCCGTCAACCGGAGTCTCGCCGATCTCCACGAAGCCGTGCTTCGCGAAGAAGTCGACTTCGAAGGTGAGACAGAAAACCTTGCGGACGCCGAGCCAGCCAGCTGTCTGCAGCAACTTGCCCAACAGCTGATGTCCCACTCCGGCCCCCTTGACCTCGGAGTTCACCGCCAGTGTGCGTACTTCTGCGAGGTCTTCCCACATCACATGCAGAGCGCCGCAGCCGACCAACTCCGCGTTGTCGTCGCGTTCCGCCACCCAGAACTCCTGGATGTCCTCGTAAAGCGTCACTGTCGCTTTGTCCAGGAGGATGCGCTCGCGGACGTAGGAGTCGAGGAGCCGGCGCACGGCCGGCACATCGGAGGTTCGCGCCCTGCGGACCGAGACCGCTTTTGCGCTGAGTTCGCTGAGTTCGTTGCGTTCGGGGACCTCTGCTGGCATGAGCGGACGCTATCGTTCTGCGGCGCGCACCGCCGAGCCGGGGTTCTCGGGGCCTTGGACGATACGCATCGCGTCGCTCAGCGCTTCCCGCTGTTCCGCCGACATCATGCCGAAGAAGGCGACGAGAGCCGCGGCCGGGTTGTCGCTCTGCGACCAGGCTTCGTTCATCAGTGCGGCTGCGTAGGCGGCGCGAGTGGAGACCGCCTCATATCGATAGGCACGGCCTTCCGCTTCGCGGCGCACCCAGCCCTTCTGATGGAGATTGTCCAAAACGGTCATCACGGTCGTGTACGCGATGGACCGTTCCTCCTGAAGGTCTTCCAGGACTTCTCGAACGGTCACGGGGCGGTTCCACTTCCACACCCGCGTCATGACTGAGTCTTCGAGTTCTCCCAATGGACGAGGCACAGCTGAATAATAGTGTGAGACGTCACTATTGGCGTGATGCGTGAGGGACGTGGCGTACCCCTAATTTATGCAACAAAAAGGGCGTACGACTCGAAAGGCACGTGAGTCGTACGCCTTGGTGCGTGAGTGGGCACGCCGAGTGACCGGAACGGCGAGGTCCGGTGGCGCGCGGTCGCTCAGGCGCTGCCGGCCTTCGGGGTCTGCCGGACGGCCTCGGCACGGGTGATCGCGGCGTCCACGGCCGCGTCCTCCTTGGCCTTGTTGGCACCGCCCTGGGTCTTCACGATCGTCACGATGAGCCCGGTGAAGAAGACGGCCATCACTACGGGGGGCACGAGCGCGGAAACGTAGTCCATGCCCACCAGAGTAGCTAGCCCGCGGCGAGCCGGTGCGGCGGGTCCGCGGGTGTCTCGGGGCGGCGCTTGGGCGGGAACACCTCCGCCGGGGTCGGGACCGGGCGGGGTGGTTCCGGGGCGGGGGTGGGGGTGGGAGCCGGGCGGCGCTCGGCGGGCTCGCTCTTGGCGGCGGGCTCGCTCTTGGCGGCGGTTTTGCCGAGGCCGCCGGGCAGGGCGAGCAGGCGGGTGCTGCGGTGGGCGGGGGCGGGGACGGCGGCGCGCTCCTGTACGGGGACGGCGCGGCCCGCGAGACGGGCGCGCACGGACCGTTCGGCGAGGATGCGGCAGCGGTCGAGGAGGGCGGCCGCGACGGGGTTGCCGCGCAGGGCGCGCAGCGCCGCGAGGTCGTCGGCGCCCGGCTGGTAGCCGGTGGCGAGGACGTCGTCGAGGAGTCCGAGATAGCCGGTCGCGGTGCCGGGCAGGGCCGTGCGGTAGCGGGCGAGGTCGGCCACGAGGAAGGCGCGCAGCCTGGCGCCTTCGCGCGCCGCTTCGTCGACCGATTCGGCGAGACGGAGGCAGTCCTTGACGTCCTCGTCGCGGGCGGGACTGGGGTGCAGGGCGAGCGCCAGAGCGCGACGGAGCACACGCAGCTCCTCCGCGCTGAAGGCCATCCCGCCCCGGGATCCGTATGGCGTGGGCATGGCCTGACGATACGCGCCAAACGGACAAAATCGGCTTAACGCCAGTACGCGGCGCGTTGTCTGGGGGGGGCGCCTTGGGTGGGGCACGGCTCCTACTTCGCCATACGTCGCGGGGAAACGGGTGGGCGGGTGGGATACACCTCCGCCGCGAAGCGGCGGCCCTGTTCCCAGCGATACGGCAAAGCGGGGAAGCTCCCCACCCACCCCCTCCGCCGCGAAGCGGCGGGCCCGTTCTCGTCGCCCCGCCCGGGAGGGCTAATCCGCTCGGCGGCGGGCCAGCGCGTACGCCACCGCGCCCACCCCCAGCGCCGCGACCGCCGCTACCGCAAGCCACGGCAGGACCCCCGCACTCGCCCCGGCCAACGCCGGAGCGGACGGCTGGGCGGCCCGCGCCGCGGTCGCCGGGCCACCGATCACTGCCACCAGCGCCGCCGCCACCACCGCAGAGCCCAACAGTCTCGTGCGCCTCATCCGCCCCAACCCGCCCTACACCCGCTCAAGTCCCGTCCCTGCGCAGACTCTTGCAGAAGGCGGAGGGTTCTGCACACGCAGCCATCGGCAATCGGTCAGGTACGGGAGATATTCCGTTCGTAGACGAGGCGAAGACCGATCAGTGTCAGCCACGGTTCGTGCTCGTCGATGACCGACGCCTCGCCGAGCACCATGGGCGCGAGCCCACCCGTGGCGATCACCGTCACGTCGTCGGGGTCGCCGCCCGCACCGGCCAGTTCGCGCGCCATGCGGTTCACGACTCCGTCGACCTGGCCCGCGAAGCCGTACAGGATGCCCGCCTGCATGGCTTCCACCGTGTTCTTGCCGATGACGCTGCGCGGGCGCGCCAGCTCGATCTTGCGGAGCTGGGCGCCCCGTACGCCGAGGGCCTCCACGGAGATCTCGATGCCGGGGGCGATGACCCCGCCCGCGTACTCCCCGCGCGCGGACACCGCGTCGAAGGTCGTCGCCGTGCCGAAGTCGACGACGATGGCCGGTCCGCCGTACAGCTCGACCGCCGCGACCGCGTTGATGATGCGGTCGGCGCCGACCTCCTTGGGGTTGTCCATGAGGATCGGTACGCCGGTCTTGATGCCGGGCTCGACCAGGACCGCGGGGACGTCCCCGTAGTAGCGGCGGGTGACTTCGCGAAGCTCATGCAGGACGGAGGGGACCGTCGAGCAGATGGCGATGCCGTCGATGCCGTCGCCCAGCTCGTCGCCGAGCAGCGGGTGCATGCCCATGAGGCCGTGCAGCAGCACCGCGAGTTCGTCCGCCGTGCGGCGCGCGTCCGTCGAGATGCGCCAGTGCTCGACGATGTCCTCGCCGTCGAAGAGGCCGAGGACGGTGTGGGTGTTGCCTACGTCGATCGTGAGGAGCATCAGTCCCGCACCGCTTCCCGCAGGTCGAGGCCGATGTCGAGGACCGGGGAGGAGTGGGTGAGCGCGCCGACGGCGAGGTAGTCGACGCCCGTCTCCGCGTACGCGCGGGCGTTCTCCAGGGTGAGGCGGCCCGAGGACTCCAGGAACGCGCGACCGTCCACGAGGGCGACGGCCTCCGCGGTCTCGCCCGGCGTGAAGTTGTCCAGGAGGATCAGGTCGGCGCCCGCCTCGACGACCTCGCGCACCTGGTGGAGCGTGTCGGCCTCGACCTCGATGGCCAGGCCGGGGAACTGCTCGCGCACGGCCTTGAAGGCCTGGGTGATGCCGCCCGCCGCGACGACGTGATTGTCCTTGACCAGTGCCGCGTCGGAGAGCGACATGCGGTGGTTGACGCCGCCGCCCATGCGTACCGCGTACTTCTCCAGGGCGCGGTAGCCGGGGGTCGTCTTGCGGGTGTCGCGGACCTTCGCCTTCGTGCCGTCGAGCGCGTCGGTCCACGCGCGCGTGGCGGTCGCGATGCCGGAGAGGCGGCACAGGATGTTGAGCGCGCTGCGCTCGGCGGTGAGCAGGTCACGGGTGCGGGTGGTGATGCTCAGGAGGACGTCGCCCGCCTCGACGCGGTCGCCGTCCTCCACGTGCCGCTCGACCTCGAACTCCTCCTCGCACACTACGGAGAGGACCGCTTCGGCGACGCGCAGGCCCGCGACGGTGCCCGCCTGGCGCGCGCCGAAGTCCGCGGTGGCGACGGCGTCCTCGGGGATGGTCGCGGCCGTGGTGACGTCCACGCCACCGGCCAGGTCCTCCTCGATGGCCATGTGCGCGATGTCCTCGATCTGCAGCGGGTCGAGGCCCGCCTCGGTCAGGAGCAGCGCGAGAGCGGGGTCGAGGCCGCACTCCAAGGGGTCGAACGTGTCGCCACCGCCACAGCCGCAGGCGTCGCCGCAGCCACCGCCTGCGGCTGAGGGAGTGGCGAGGGGGAGGTCGTCGGGGGTGCTCACGGTCACTGCTCCTGGGGACTGGGACGGGTCGGAGGGAAGTCGGAGGTCTCGGTCGTGGTGGCCGCAAGGGTCCGGTCCGGATTGAGGCGTACGACGATGTGGCGCCGCCAGGCCGCGTCGTCGCGGTCGGCGTGGTCCTGGCGCCAGTGGCAGCCGCGGGTCTCCTCGCGGCGCTGGGCGGCGGCCACCAGGACGCGGGCCACGCAGAGGAGGTTGGTGGTCTCCCAGGTGTCGACGCCGGGCTCGGCGGTCTTGCCGTGCTCGGCGAGGGCGCCCGCGGCCTCGGCGTGGGTGCGGGCCAGTTGGGCCGCGGCCCGGCTGAGGGACTCGGCGGAGCGCAGGACTCCGGCGCCTTCGGCCATGGCGCGCTGGATGGTGAAGCGGGCCTCGGGCGGCAGCAGGGGGTGCGTCGGCGTCTCGGGCTGGGTCACGGGGGCGGGCACGCGCGCGTGGAGGGCGTTCTCCGCGTGCTGTGCGGCGATGTCGGCGGCGATGCGCTCGGCGTAGACCAGGCCTTCGAGCAGGGAGTTGGAGGCGAGCCGGTTGGCGCCGTGGACGCCGGTGCAGGCGACCTCTCCGCAGGCGTACAGGCCGGGGACGGTGGTGCGGCCGTGCTGGTCGGTACGGACTCCGCCGGAGGCGTGGTGCGCGGCCGGGGAGATGGGGATGGGCTCGGTGACCGGGTCGATGCCGTGGGCGCGGCAGGCGGCGAGGATCGTCGGGAAGCGGGTCTCCCACATGTCGGCGCCGAAGTGCCGGGCGTCCAAGTACATGTGCTCGGTGCCCTTTTCCTGCATGCGGCGCGTGATGCCCTTGGCGACGATGTCGCGCGGCGCGAGCTCGGCCAGTTCGTGCTGTCCGACCATGAAGCGCACGCCGTCGGCGTCCACGAGGTGCGCGCCCTCGCCCCTGACCGCTTCGGAGACGAGCGGCTGCTGTCCCTCCGCGTCCGACCCGAGGAAGAGCACGGTGGGGTGGAACTGCACGAACTCCAGGTCGGAGACCTCGGCGCCCGCGCGCAGGGCCAGCGCGACGCCGTCCCCTGTGGCCACGGACGGGTTGGTGGTCGCCGAGAAGACCTGGCCCATGCCACCGGTCGCGAGGACCACGGCGGGGGCGTGGACGGCGCCCACGCCGTCGTGCTGGCCCTCCCCCATGACGTGCAGGGAGACGCCCGCGGTGCGGCCGTCGGCGTCCGTCAGGAGGTCGAGGACGAGCGCGTTCTCCACGGTCGAGATGGACCGCGCGCGGACGGCTTCGACGAGGGCGCGGGAGATCTCCGCGCCGGTCGCGTCGCCGCCCGCGTGCGCGATGCGGCGGCGGTGGTGGCCGCCCTCGCGGGCCAGCTCGATGGCGCCTTCGGAGTCGGTGTCGAAGAGGGCGCCGGTCTCGATGAGGCGGCGTACGGCATCGGGGCCCTCGGTGACGAGGGTGCGCACGGCCTCCTCGTCACACAGGCCCGCGCCCGCCACGAGCGTGTCGTCCAGGTGCTGTTCGGGTGTGTCGCCCTCGCCGAGCGCCGCGGCGACGCCGCCCTGGGCCCAGCGGGTGGAGCCGTCGTCCAGGCGGGCCTTGGTCACCACGACCGTCCTCAGGCCGGCGGCCGAGCAGCGCAGGGCTGCCGTCAGTCCGGCCACTCCGGAGCCGACGACCACGACGTCGGCTTCGAGGGACCAGCCGGGGGCGGGCGCGTACAACCGTATTCCGGTGGCGCTCATGCGGTGACTCCGATCGGGCGTGCGAGAGCTGCGCTGGGACGCGTGCGGTGCGCGCTCATAGGGCGGCTCCGAACGTCAGCGGGATGTTGTCGATCAGTCGCGTCGAGCCGACCCTGGCGGCCACGGCGAGGACGGCCTCACCGCGGTGTCCCGGGCGGACCTCGCTGAAGTCGGCGGGGTCCACGAGCGCCACGTAGTCCAGCTCCAGCGGGGGGCGCAGGCGGGCCGCTTCGTCGAGGACGAGGCGGGCGGCCGCGACGACGGCGGCGGGGCCGCCGGTCGCGGAGGGCTCCGCCGAGTACGCCACGGCGTGCGCGTCGGCCGCCGCGCGGGACTCGCCGAGCTCGCTCAGGGCGACGGCACGCGCGCGTGAGGCGGGGGCGCTTGCGGCACGCGCGCGCAGGGCCTCCTGGGCGGCGTGCCGGTCGCGGCCCGCGAAGAGGGCCTGGGAGAGGGCGAGGGCGGTGCGCCGCTCGGCCGGGGAGAGGTAGCGGTTGCGGCTGGAGAGGGCCAGGCCGTCGTCCTCGCGGGTGGTGGGGACGCCGACGATCTCCACGGGGAAGTTGAGATCGCGCACCATGCGGCGGATCAGGGCGAGCTGCTGAGCGTCCTTCTGCCCGAACAGCGCCACGTCGGGCCCGGTAAGGTGCAGCAGCTTGGCGACGACGGTGAGCATGCCGTCGAAGTGGCCGGGGCGCGTGGCGCCTTCCAGGACGGTACCCATGGGGCCCGCGCCGATCCGGACCTGGGGCTCGCCGCCGGGATAGACCTCGTCCACGGAGGGGGCGAACACGACGTCCGCGCCCGCCTGTTCGGCGATCTTGATGTCGGCGTCAAGGGTGCGGGGGTAGCGGTCCAGGTCCTCGCCCGCCCCGAACTGCAGGGGGTTCACGAAGACCGTGACGACGACCTCGCCCTCGGGTCCGGCGAGGCGGCGGGCGGCGCGGACCAGTGAGGCGTGTCCGTCGTGCAGGGCGCCCATGGTCATGACAACAGCACGGCGGCCCGCACGCGCGCGCGTGCGGAGGGACTCGGCGGTGTGCAGCAGGGCGGTGGTCATCGGTCGCCCCCTTCGGCGCCGCCCGCGCTCCCGCCGTTGGCGAGCACACCGAGGAGGTCCTCGGCGAGCTCGGGCTTGAGCAGGCCGTGGGCCAGGGCGCGGTCGGCGGTGGCGCGGGCCATCGCGAGGTAACCGGCGACGGTCTGCGGGGCGTGCTTGCGCAACTCGGCGACGTGCGCGGCGACGGTGCCCGCGTCGCCGCGTGCGACGGGTCCTGTGAGGGCCGCGTCGCCCGAGCGCAGCGCGTTGTCCAGGGCGGCGCCGAGCAGCGGGCCCAGCATCCGGTCCGGGGCGGCGACGCCCGCGTCGCGCAGCAGGTCCATGGACTCGGCGACCAGCGTGACCAGGTGGTTCGCGCCCAGGGCGAGGGCCGCGTGGTAGAGCGGGCGGTTCTCCTCGGCGATCCACTCGGGCTCGCCGCCCATCTCGATGACCAGGGCCTCGGCGGCGAGGCGCAGCTCCTCGGGCGCGGTCACGCCGAAGGAGCAACCGGCGAGGCGCTGGACGTCGACGGGGGTGCCGGTGAACGTCATGGCGGGGTGCAGCGCGAGCGGCAGGGCCCCCGCGCGCAGGGCGGGTTCCAGGACGTTGGTGCCGTACCGCCCCGAGGTGTGCACGAGCAGCTGTCCTGGGCGCACGGCCCCGGTCTCGGCGAGGCCCTCGACGAGGCCGGGCAGGGCGTCGTCGGGGACGGTCAGGAGCACCAGGTCGGCGCGGTCGAGCACATCGGCGGGCGGTACGAGGGGGACGTCGGGCAGCATGGTGGCGGCCCGCCGTACGGAGGTGTCGGACACGCCGGACGCGGCCACCGGGCGGTGCCCGGCGAGCTGCAGCGCCGCGGCGAGCGCGGGGCCGACGCGGCCCGCTCCCACGACTCCCACGGTGAGCCTCGCGGGGCGGTCCCGCGGGTCTGGCTGATGCGATGCGTTCACGCGGCGGCGCCTTCCGTTCCAGTCCGCTCGGGGTACCGGACGATTTCTCGTCATGCTAACGCGATCGGTCGGCAGCGCGTCCTTCGCTGTCCACAGGCTGTGGTTATTCATGTGACCGGTTCCGGCGGGACGGTCCATGCTCGGAGGATGCCCTCCCAAAGCGCCCCCCAAGAGCACAGCGCGTCCCCGGAACAGCCGGAGCAGCCGGAACCGCCGGAACCGCGGGATGCGGACGCGCACGACCTCCAGGCGGCCCGCCGCCGCGCCGCCGCCCGGGGCGCGACCCGGACCCTGCACCGCTCACCCCTGCACGTACCGCTCGCCGAGCGTCTGTCGGCCCTGGCGGCCGCGGCTCCCGAGGTCGTCGGCCCGGACGAGCCCACCGATGTCTACGGAGACGGGGTCGTCGCCACTCTGGAGGCCGAGGTCGCGCGGCTGCTCGGCAAGGAGGACGCCGCGTTCTTCCCGACCGGCACCATGGCCCAGCAGGTGGCGCTGCGCTGCTGGGCGGGCCGTACGGGGAACGCGACGGTGGCGCTGCATCCGAAGGCGCACCCCGAGCTGCACGAGGGGGGCGCCTTCCCCGCGGTCAGCGGCCTGCGCACGGTGCACCCGACGGACGAGCCGCGGCTGCCCACGGCGGACGAGGTGCGGGACTTCGGGGAGCCCTTCGGGGCGCTGATGCTCGAACTGCCTCTCCGGGACGCCGGTTTCGTCCTGCCGGAGTGGGAGGAGCTGGAGGAGGTCGTGGCGGCGGCCCGCGAGCGGGACGCGGTCGTGCACTTCGACGGCGCCCGGCTGTGGGAGTGCACCACGCACTTCGGCCGGGGCCTTCCGGAGATCGCCGGGCTCGCCGACTCCGTGTACGTGTCCTTCTACAAGTCCCTCGAAGGGCTGAGCGGCGCCGCGCTGGCCGGGCCGCGCACGCTCGTCGAGGAGGCGAGGGCATGGCGCCACCGCTACGGGGGCCAGGTGTTCCAGCAGTTCCCGGCCGCGGTCTCGGCCCTGCTCGGCCTGGCGCGCACACTGCCCCGGCTGCCCGGTCACGTGGCCCACGCGCGCGTGGTCGCCGAGGCGCTGCGCGAGGGGCTCGCGGCCGCGGGGGTGCCCTGGTCGCGCGTGCACCCCGAGCGCCCGCACACCCATCAGTTCCAGGTGTGGCTGCCGTACGCGCCGGACGTACTGAACGAGGCCTGCCTGGGGCAGGCCGAGGAGACGGGCACCCTGCTCTTCGGGCGCTGGTTCCCGGACGGGCCGCCCGGCCTCTCGGTCACGGAGGTCACCGTGACCGAGGAGGGCCTGGAGTGGACGGCCGGCGACGTCAAGGAAGCGGTCGCGGAGTTCGTGCGACGGATCCCCCGCTGAGGCGGCCGCCGCGGCCGCCGCGGAAGAAGTGGGCCAGGGCGGCGCGGAACCGGCCGTGGGCGGGGCGTTCCGCCACGACGGCACGGAAGCGTTCGTAGTCGCGGACCTCGCGGACGGCCTGCCAGTCGTCCCGGCCGGGCGCGGGCGGCGTCGGCTGGCCGTGCTGCGCGGCGCGGTAGCTGTCGAGGAGGAACTGCTGGGTGACGCTCATGACGGAACACCTCTTGGGATTCTCGGGATAAATAGTACTTAACGGACACCGATGGGCTGGTCGTGCCACGGGGAGTGGGGGGAAGTAGTGAAGCGGGGGAAGTAGTGAAGCGGGGGAAGTAGTGCAGTAGTGAATGGGGTGCGGAACGGGGTGGCCCCGGTGCGGGCCATCGGTCACGGCGACGCTGCCGTGCCTCTCGATGACCACAGCCTGCTCCCCCCGCACCCCCCGCGTCGCGTCGATTGACGGCGCTCGTCAATCGACGCGACGCGCTGTCAGTGGCGCGGTGCACCATGGGGTCATGAGCGTGAGCATCGACATCAGCGGGCTGTCCCAGGAGCGGATCCACGTCGTTCCCTCGCCCCTGGCCGAGCTCGGCATGGCGCTGCACGCGCTGTCCGAACCGGGCCACCACCCCGGGCTCCAGGGCTGGGCGACAGCCGTCTCCACGCGCCTTGACCCGTGCCTGGCGGACCGCATGTGCGAGGCCGACTTCCTCTGGCGCACGACGTTCTCGGACGTCTTCACGCCCTTCGCCGGGCTCCCCGGGCAGAACGAACGGCCGGGGGCCACGCTCGCCGAGGAGCTCGACCAGCTGGACAAGCTGACCGACGAACAGTTCGTGGACGCGGCCCTGGAGTTCACCTGCCAGTCGACGTACGCGGAGCCGGACCGCAGGCTTCTCGCCGACCCCGCCGTGCAGCGGCGCGCGCTCGACCTGGCCGCCGCCCGCGGCCCGCACCAGGTGCGCTTCACCAAGCGGCTGCTCGACGATCCGCCGGTCGTCCGCGCATGGTTTCGCTCACTGCTGGAAGACTGCGAAGAGGCCTTCTTCGCCGACACCTGGGCGAGGGTGAGCCATCAACTGGCCGCGGACGCCCGGCACAAGACGGAGCTGCTGCGGCACAAGGGGCTCGCGGAGGCCCTGAAGGCCATGTCCACGGCGGTGTCCCTCGACGAGAGCGAGCGGCTCATCACCGTCGACAAGATCAGCGTCGGCCGCACCACCACGGGGTCGGGCGGCCTGACGATCGTGCCGACCAGCCTCGGCTGGCCGCACCTGTGGGTGCTGCACCGCAAGGGCTGGCAGGCGTCGATCACGTACCCCATCAGCTCTCCTGGCCTCACCGACCCGCCCACCGTGGAGCAACTGACCCGCCGCATGTCCGCGCTCGCCCACCCGGTGCGGATGCGGCTGTGCCGCCACCTCGCGCGCGGGGCGTACACGACGAGCGAGCTGGCCGACGCGCACGGCATGACGGCGCCGGAGATATCACGGCACCTGAGCGTCCTGAAGAAGGCCGGTCTGATCACCACGCGCCGCCGCGGCCGCTATGTCCAGCACCAGCTGGACATCAGCGTCGTGTCCCGCCTGGGCAGCGACTTCATCGAGGGGGTGCTGCGGTAGGACCTGCCGAACCGGCCGGTGGCCCTAGCCCCCGGCCCGTACAAGACCCGTCTCGTACGCGAGGACCACCACCTGCACCCGGTCCCGCAGGTCCAGCTTGGTCAGGATGCGTCCGACGTGCGTCTTGACGGTCGCCTCCGAGAGGACGAGCCGCGCCGCGATCTCACCGTTCGACAGGCCCTGGGCGACCAGGATCATCACCTCGCGCTCGCGACTCGTCAGGCGCTCCAGCTGCTTGTGCTGCGGCTGCCCGCCGGTGTTCGGCAGCATCGGGGCGAAGCGGTCGAGGAGCCGTCGCGTGGTGGACGGCGCGACCACCGCGTCGCCGCTGTGCACGGAGCGGATCGCGGCGAGCAGCTCCCCCGGCGGCACGTCCTTGAGCATGAAGCCGGACGCACCGGCCTTCAGCCCCGAGAAGGCGTACTCGTCGAGGTCGAAGGTGGTCAGGATCAGCACCTTCGGCGGGTTCGTGTCCTGGCAGACGCGCCGGGTCGTCTCCACGCCGTCCAGCTTCGGCATGCGCACGTCCATCAGCACCACGTCGACCTCGGTGGCGCGCAGCACCTCAAGGGCCTCGACGCCGTCACCCGCCTCCGCGACGACCTCCATGTCCGGCTGGGCGGCGAGCACCATCCGGAACCCGGTGCGCAGCAGCACCTGGTCGTCGACGAGCATCACGCGGATCGACATCAAGGGAGTCCCTTCGGGAGGTTCGGTGAGCGGGAGCTCGGTAAGCGGGAAGCTCGGTGAGCGGGAAGCTCGGGTGAGCGGGAAGCTCGGGTGAGGGTGTCAGTGTGCAGGCTTGAGCGGCAGCAGCGCACTGATGCGGAAGCCGCCACCGGGACGGGGCCCCGCGTCCAGCGTGCCGCCGACCATGCCGACACGCTCCCGCATGCCGATCAGACCGTGCCCGCTGCCGTCGGCCCCGCCGTCCTCGTACAGCTCGTGCGGGGCGCCCTTGCCGTCGTCCTCGACGAGCAGCCCGAGGCCGTCGTCGAAGTAGACGAGGCGCACGCTGGCCCCGGCGTTCTCCCCGCCGTGCTTGCGGGTGTTGGTGAGCGCCTCCTGCACGATGCGGTACGCCGTGAGCTCCACGCCGCTGGGCAGCGGGCGGGGGGTGCCCTCCACCTTGTAGTCGACGGGCAGACCCGCCGTACGCACCTGTTCGATGAGCTCGTCGAGCTGCTCGACATCGGGCTGCGGCACGTACTCGCCGCTCTCCTCGGGCTCACCGGTGCGCAGCACGCCGAGCAGCCTGCGCATCTCGGCCAGCGCCTGCCGGCCGGTGCCCGAGATGGTCTCCAGGGCCTTCCTCGCCTGGTCGGGCGCGGCGTCCAGGACGTACGCGGCGCCGTCGGCCTGGACCACCATCACCGAGACGTTGTGCGCGACGACGTCGTGCAGCTCACGGGCGATACGGGCCCGCTCGGCCGCCACCGCGACCTTCGACTGCGCCTCGCGCTCCCTCTCCAGGCGGTCGGCGCGCTCCTCCAGCTGAGCGAGGTAGGCGCGGCGGGTGCGGATGGAATCGCCGAGGACCCAGGCGAGCGCGAACGGGACGATCTGGAAGATCGTGAAGAGCACGTTGCCGAAGACGCTGCTGTTGTCCGAGGGCCAGCGCATCATCGCGAGCGGAGCCGCGCACAAGCCGCCCACCAGCGCGAACCGCGAGGCCCACGTCTCCCCGACGGCCGCCGCCGTGTAAATGATCACCAGCATCGCGAAGTTCGCCGGCATCGTCCGCACGTCGAAGACGAGCTGGACGAAGCCGAGGACCGCGGCGAGCACCAGCATCTTCTCGGGCGCCCGGCGGCGCAGTGCCACCACCAGGGAGAGGCCGACGGCGACCGGGATCGCCACGGCGCTCGGACCGCGGCCGACGCCGTCGGCCATGGCCACCAGACCGATCCCGGAGATCCCGAGGAGGACGAAGGCCCAGAAGCCGTCGACCCAGGTCGGGTGTCTGCGGAGGAAGTCGTAGAGGCGCTGCACGTAACCCAGCGTAGGTAACCCAGCGGTGCCCCCGGGTCAACCGAAGGTCCGATCCCTGTCGGGCACATGTACTCCCCAAGGTGGAGGCCCCCTTAGCCTGCGGGCTGTGACGAACGACAACGAAGAGCGGCGGCGAGGCGCCTTGCGCGGCTGGCGCGAGGCCACAGAGGCCGCCCTGTACGGGCCGGAGGGCTTCTACCGCCGCCGCGAAGGCCCCGCCGCGCACTTCCGGACCTCGGTGCACGCCTCACCCCTGTACGCGGGCGCCGTGGCGCTCCTGCTGGCGCGTCTGGACGCGGCGCTCGGTCACCCGGACGAGGTGGCTTTCGTGGACATGGGCGCAGGGCGCGGCGAACTGACCGCGAGCGTCCTGGCCGCGCTCCCCTCCGATGTGGCGGCACGCGTGCGTGCGTACGCGGTGGAGCGCGCGGAGCGCCCCGCGGACCTCGACCCGCGCATCGAGTGGCGGAGCACACTGCCGGACGGCGTCACGGGCCTGCTCTTCGCCAACGAGTGGCTGGACAACGTCCCCGTGGACGTCGCCGAGGTCGCCGCCGACGGAATCCCGCATCGGGTGCTCGTGCACGACGACGGCACCGAGGCGCCGGGCGGCCCCGTCGAAGGGCCGGACGCCGACTGGCTGGCGCGCTGGTGGCCGCTGGCGTCCGAGCCCGGACTGCGCGCGGAGATCGGGCGCCCCAGGGACGAGGCGTGGGCGGCGGCCGTGACGGCCCTGAGGCGCGGTCTGGCGGTCGCCGTCGACTACGCCCACGCCCGGGACACCCGACCGCCGTTCGGGACGCTGACGGGCTTCAGGGCGGGTCGCGAGACGGCGCCGGTGCCCGACGGCGACCACGACATCACGGCCCACGTGGCGCTGGACGCCTGCGCCCTGGAGGGGGCCGCGCTGCTCACCCAGCGCGCGGCGCTGGATGGCCTCGGGGTGAGCGGCGCCCGCCCGCCGCTCACGCTCGCCGCCAGCGACCCGGCCGCGTACGTGCGAGGCCTCTCCCGCGCGGGCGAAGCCGCGGAGCTCACCGCCCGCGGCGGCCTCGGCGACTTCGGGTGGCTGCTGCAGCCGGTCGGCGTACGCCTGGACGCCCTGCTCAACCCCTCACCGCACACCCCGTAGAGCCGCGCTACTTGTCGATGTCCCCGACCACGAAGAACAGCGACCCCAGGATCGCCACCATGTCCGCCACCAGCTGCCCCGGAAGCAGCTCGGTCAGCGCCTGGATGTTGTTGTACGAGGCCGAGCGCAGCTTCAGGCGGTACGGGGTCTTCTCGCCCTTGCTGACGAGGTAGTAGCCGTTGACGCCGAGCGGGTTCTCGGTCCACGCGTACGTGTGCCCCTCGGGGGCCTTGAGGACCTTTGGCAGGCGCTGGTTGATCGGGCCCTGCGGGAGGTCCGCGAGCCGGTCCAGACAGGCGTCCGCGAGGTCGAGGGCGACGTGGGTCTGCTCCAGGAGACACTCGAAACGGGCCAGACAGTCGCCCTCCTGGCGCGTGACGACCCTGAGGGTGTCCTGCAGCTCGCCGTATGCCAGGTACGGCTCGTCACGGCGCAGGTCGAAGTCGACTCCGGAGGCACGCGCGATGGGACCGCTCACTCCGTAGGCATGCACCGCCTCGGGCGTAAGGACGCCCACGCCGCGTGTGCGGCCCCGGAAGATCTCGTTGCCGAGCACCAGCCGGTCGTACACGTCCATGCGCGAGCGCACCGACGCGACGGCCGCCCGCGCGCGGGTGGCCCATCCGGCGGGCAGGTCCTCCTTGAGGCCGCCCACCCGGTTGAACATGTAGTGCATGCGGCCGCCGGAGATCTCCTCCATCACGTTCTGGAGCTCCTCGCGCTCGCGGAACGCGTGGAACACCGGGGTGATGCCGCCCAGTTCGAGCGGGTACGAGCCGAGGAACATCAGGTGGTTGAGCACCCGGTTCAGCTCGGCGAGCAGCGTGCGCATCCAGACGGCCCGCTCGGGGACCTCCATGCCGAGCATCCGCTCCACGCCGAGGACGACGCCCAGCTCGTTCGAGAACGCCGACAGCCAGTCGTGCCGGTTGGCCAGCATCACGATCTGCCGGTAGTCCCGGGCCTCGAAGAGCTTCTCCGCGCCTCGGTGCATATAGCCGATGACCGGCTCCGCGTGCTGGATGCGCTCGCCGTCAAGGACCAGGCGGAGGCGGAGCACACCGTGCGTGGACGGGTGCTGGGGGCCGATGTTGAGCACCATGTCGGTGCTCTCGGCCGCTCCGCCGATGCCGAGCGTGGTCTCTGTGGCGGTCTCCGTGGTGGTCTCCGTCGTGGGACTCATGGCCACAGTCTCTCGCACGCGTCGCCGTGTCAGAGGCGCTACGTACGCTTGAGGCATGGACACGGGGACAGCGGGGGCAGCGGGGGCCGCAGGACCGGCACGGGAGCGGACCGAGCCGGAGCGGACCGAGCCGGAGCGGACCGAGCCGGAATGGGCCGGGCTGCCGCGAGGACTGCTGAGGCTGCGGCGGCTCCTCCTGGTGGTCTGGCTGGTGCCGCTCGCGGCGGCCGTCGGCGTGCCGCTCGGCCTGTTCGCGGGGCCCGCCTGGGCCGCTTTCGCACTGCTGCCGCTCGCCGTCGTGGCCTGGGGCTGGCCGGTCCTCGGGCGGAACTGGCGCTCGTGGCGGTACGCGGAGCGCGCCGACGACCTGCTCATCAGCCGGGGCGTGCTCTGGCGCGAGGAGACCGTCGTGCCGTACGGCCGCATGCAGCTCGTCGAGGTGACATCGGGGCCCGTGGAGCGGCGCTTCGGCCTCGCGAGCGTCCAGCTGCACACCGCGGCGGCAGCCACCGACGCGCGCATCCCCGGACTGCTCCCCGAGGAGGCCGAGCGGCTGCGCGACCGCCTGACCGAGCTCGGCGAGGCCCGATCGGCGGGGCTGTGAGCGACGTACGGGAAGCCCGTGACGAAGACCGCCCGGTGACGGACGGCGCGTCGCCCGAGCGGCGGCTGCACCCCGTCACACCGCTGCGCCGCGCGTGGGCGCCCTTCGCGATCCTGGTGGGCTGGGCGGTCCACGACCCGAACGGCACCCAGCAGCGCCTCTCCGAACTGACCGCCACCACCCTGCTCCTGGCCAGCGCCGCCATCGTCATCGGCGGCGCCGTGTACGGCTTCCTGAGCTGGTGGTTCACGCACTTCTCGGTCACCGACACCGAACTGCGCATCCGCACCGGCCTGTTCTTCCGGCGCACCGCCCACATCCGGCTCGACCGGCTCCAGGCCGTCGACGTGACGCGCCCGCTGCTCGCCCGTATCGCGGGCGTCGCCAAGCTCAAGCTGGACGTCGTCGGCGCGGAGAAGAAGGACGAGCTGGCCTTCCTCGGCGAACGGGAAGCGGCCGGACTGCGTGCCGAACTCCTCGCGCGGGCGGCCGGTTTCGCCCCCGAGGAGGCGCGTGAGGTGGGCGAGGCGCCCGTGCGGGACCTGCTGCGCGTCCAGCCGGGCATGCTCGCCGTCTCGCTGCTGCTGACCGGCGGGCCCTGGGCGCTGCTCCTGGCGGCGGCCGTGGTGCCCACGTTCCTCTGGCTCGCCACGCACAACGCCTGGACCGTCCTCGCGACCGCTCTGCCCATGATCGGCGGCGCGTTCGCGAGCAGCGGCGGCCGTTTCATCAAGGAGTACGACTGGACGGTGGGTGAGTCCCCGGACGGCATCCGCATCGACCACGGACTGCTCGACAAGGCCCACGAGACAGTGCCGCCGGGCCGCGTGCAGACCGTGCACATCGTGCAGCCGCTGCTGTGGCGGCGGCGCGGCTGGGTGCGGGTCGAGCTGGACGTGGCGGGCTCGGCCAACGGCGTCCTGGTGCCGGTCGCGCCGCGGGAACACGCGGAGGCGGTGATCGGCCGGGTCCTGCCGGGCGTACGGGTGCCGGTGGCGGCCGACCTCGACCCGCCGCCCGCGCGCGCGGCGTGGTGCGTGCCGTTCTGGTGGAAGGGGTACGGCCTGGCGGTCACCGGCGAGGTCTTCGCGGCCCGCCACGGCCTGCTCAAGCGCCGCCTGTCGCTCGTGCCGCACGCCAAGGTGCAGAGCGTGCGGCTCTCCCAGGGGCCGTGGGAGCGGTACAAGGGCGTGGCCGACGTACGGGTGGACACGGGCGCCAACAAGACCGTGACGGCCCGACTGCGTCCCGCGGCCGAGGCGGCCGGCCTTCTCCAGGCCCAGGCCGACCGGTCCCGGACGGGCCGCAGGACGGCGCGTCCGGATCGCTGGATGGCCTGATCCCTGGATGGCCTGACGGGGGAGCTACGGAGGTGGAGCTACGGAGGTGGAGCTACGGAGGTGGAGCTACGGAGGTGGAGCGCTCACGCCCGCAGGGCCGTCCTCAGCTCCGCCACGTCGATCTGTTCCGTCTCGTCGTGGGCCGTCAGGTCGATGACCTGGCCGACACCCCGCGCCGCGTCGGCCTCGGGCGCGTTCTTGAACTCACCCTCGGCCTCCGCCTTGTGGACCGCGAGGGCCTCCTCGCCCACCACGTCGGCGAGGTCCTCGTTCTGCACGGACTCCAGCGCGGCAGGCGCCACGTTCTTCGTGCCGAAGAAGTCGAACCCGCCCTGGGGTGCCGGGCGCCGCGCCTGCACGGGCGGCGCGACGGCGACCGCGCGCTCGTGCCCGCCGTATCCATCGGCCGCCCCGGGCTTCCCCCGCGAATCGTCCTCCGCTGTCGGGGCCATGCGGTCGAGCGCCGCGTTGGCCCGCAGGAAGAGTGCGGGGGTGGGGCTCGCACCAGGCCTGGCGGCAGCCCTGGCCGCCTCGCCACTCGAACCGGAACCAACACCAGCACCAGCACCAGCACCAGCACCAGCACCAGCACCAGTCTCCGTGCGGGGTGAACCCTCCGTACGGGGTGAAGCCTCCGTACGAGCCTTCGGCACCGGCGCCCCGGCCCGCACCGCGGGCACCAAGTCCTCCGCGCCGGAACCGGTACCGGTACCGCCGCCCGCTCCCGCCGCCGGAAGCGCGGGCGCCGGGGACGCCGCCTCGATGGCGAGCAGCCGCCGCCCCTCAAGGGCGCTGGCCCGCTCCGTCTCGGCGGTGGCGTACCGCCGCAGGAGCGCCGCGTGCTCGTTGCGCAGTGCCGCGAGCTCGGCACGCTTGGCGCGCAGCTTCGTCTCCAGCTTGCCCCGCAGTTCGCGGGACTCCTCGAGGTCGCCCTCGGCCTCGGCTATCCGTTCCTCGTAGCGCCACTCGTCGCTCGCGCGGGCCCGGCCGAGTTCGGCGACGCGTTTGCCGGCCGCCTGGTCCCAGCGGCGCATGACGACCGAGCCGACGACGGCGGCGGCCGCCGCGGCCGCGACGAGTCCGCGGAGCACGATCGGTTCCGCGAACATCCAGGCGCTGCCGGCGCTGAGAACCGAGACGCCTGCGACCGTCGAGGGAGGAAGCAGCCTGTGCAGGGGTGGGGAATGGCGATGACGTCCACGTGGCATGGCCAGAAACTTACCGCGCGTAGGCGAAGTCTGGTGCCCCGCCCGGCAAAAAGCAGGCATCACGACCAGAACTCGCCACAACTCCCCACCCCTTCATCGCCCCTCATCCGCTCTGCTTCAGCGCTCAACTTCCGCTTCGGCCGCGGAACTTCCCGGTCCTTTTCTTGATCAACTTCAGATCAGGCCCTTCGACTTCAGATACTCGTGCGCGACATCCGCTTCCTTCTGCCGCTCCTCGTCGACCTTCCGGTTGAGTTCCATGAGGTCTTCCGTGGTGAGCGTCTTGGTCAGCTTCCCGAGCGCGGCGGCTATCTCCTTGCCCCCGGCCTCCTTCGCGTTCACCACCGGAACGATGTTGTCCGAGTTCTGCAGCTTCTTGTCGTCCTCCAGGATCACGAGGTCGTAGTTCTTCAGCGTCGCGTCGGTCGTCGTGGTCAGCAGCATCTGGTCCGTGCCGTTCTTGACGGCCTGCTTGGACTGCGTGTTGCCGACGCCCTTGGGGTCGATTCCGGTGACGTCGATGCCGTACTTCGACTTCAGGCCCGGCGCGCAGAAGGGTCGGGTCTCGCATTCGTCGCCCGCAGCGATCTTGACCTTCTCGCCCGACTTGCCGAGGTCCGAGAGCGTCTTGAGCTTGTGCTTCTCGGCGTATTCCTTGGAGACCGCGAACGCGTTCTGGTCGACCGCCTCGCCGGCCGGGAGCACCTTCAGGCCCTGCGGCTCCGCGAGCTTCTCCAGAGCGCTCATCGTGGCGTCCAGATCGCTGGAGGCGACGAGCTTCGCCTTCGGGCCGTTCTTCTCCAGGTTGAGGAATTCCGCGAGCGTCGCCGCGTATTCGGGCGCGACGTCGATCGAGCCCTTCTTCAGTTCGGGCTTGTAGATCTCGCGGTTCTGCACGGTCTTGACCTGCGCGTCATAACCGGCATCCTCCAGAACCCCCACATAGAGCTCGGCGAGCACCTTCTGCTCGGTGAAGCGCGCGGAGCCCACCACGAGCGAGCCCTTGCTGCCGTCGCCCGCCTTGTCCGCCCCGTCGCCCTTCGACTCCAGGTCGTCCCCGCCGCACGCGGCGAGACCAGCGGTCAGCGCCACGACGGCCGCGGCCGCCCCTGCCATCCGTCGCGCACGACGCGTGTTGCTGTTCATCGGTGAACCACCATTTCGAAAGGAAGAAAGAATCAGAACCGAATCAGAACTGGCGGTATGGGACCGTCAGCGCCGCATCTGTACGGGACCGTCAGCGCCGCATCGGGTCGAAGAGGCGTCCGGCGACCACCAGAACCCCCTCCACGAGCAGCGCGAGCAGCGCCACCAGGACGGCGCCCGCCACCACTTGCGGCGTGTTCTGCAGGTTGAACCCGGCCGTGATGATGCGGCCGAGGCCCCCCTCGCCCGCCATCGCGGCGAGCGTGGCCGTCGCGACGACCTGGACACCGGCCGACCGGACGCCGGTCATGATCAGCGGGTACGCGAGCGGCAGCTCGACCCGCGCGAAGAGCTGGCCGCCGCTCATCCCCATCCCGCGCGCGGCCTCCACCACCGACCGGTCCACCTCGCGCATCCCCAGATACGCGTTGGTCAGCAGCGGCGGGACGGCGAAGAGCACCAGCGCGATCAGGGTCGGCGCGTCGCCGTGCTCACCGAGCGGGGTGAGCGTGAGCAGGATCAGCAGGGCCAGGGTGGGCACCGCACGTCCGACGTTGGAGATGTTGACCGCGAGGGCGCCGCCCTTGCCGATGTGACCCAGGTACAGCGCGAGGGGCAGCGCGATGACGCAGGCGACGGCGAGGCAGACACCGCTGAAGTACAGGTGCTCGGCGAGGCGGTGCCACACCCCCTTCTCGCCCTGCCAGTTGGCGCCGGTGGTCAGCCAGTCGTACGCCCCGGATATCGCGTTCATACAGGCTCAGCCACCTTGGCCGGGGACGCCTTCCGCGCGGCGCGGCTCGTCCGTATTCGATGGGCTCGCGTCCATGGCGTCAGCCACCGCTGGAGCCCGAGCAGCAGCAGGTCGGCGGCGACGGCGAGGAGCACGCAGAGCACCGACGCCGTGAGCACCTGGGCCTTGAAGGTCGTGTCGAGGCCGTCGAGGATGAGGGTGCCGAGGCCGCCGTAGTCCACGATGGCGCCGACCGTCGTCAGCGCGACCGTGGAGACCGTGGTGATGCGGACGCCGGCGAGCAGGGCGGGCAGCGCGAGCGGCAGCTCCACCTCCCACAGCAGCCTCGCCGGGCCGTACCCCATCCCCCGGGCGGCGTCCCGCGCCTCCTCCGGGACGGCCTGGAGGCCGGCCAGGATGTTCCGCACGAGGACCGTGAGGCTGTACAGCACGAGGCCCGTGACGACCAGGGAGGCCGAGAGCCCGAAGAGGGGCAGAAGCAGGGAGAACATCGCCAGCGAGGGGATGGAATAGAGGACGGTCGTCACGCCGAGGATCGGGCCCGCGAGGAAACGCCAGCGCCGCGCGAGCAGCGCGAGCGGCAGGGCCACCGCGACTCCGATCGCCACGGAGACGACCGTGATCCCCACGTGCTGCAGGGTCGCATCGATCAACTCCTGGCTGCGGGTGCGGAGATATTCTCCGCAGATCCAGTCGTTCGTCACCAGACAGTTCTGCTCGGCCACGCGCCCCACCTCCCCCGAATCCCCGGACGTATGCCGTACACACGTCCCCCCGTGTCTGGCGACCCTAACGCGCGGCACTGACAATCGCAGAGACTCGTTGTACGGCCGCAACACTGCCTTTACGCAAAGCCCGCCACCGCCCTCCACAATGGGGAACCATGATCCGGTTCGAGCACGTCACCAAGCGCTACGCGGACGGCACCACGGCCGTCGACGATCTGTCCTTCGAGGTCGCCGAGGGTGAACTGGTCACGCTCGTCGGCCCGTCGGGCTGCGGCAAGACGACGACGATGAAAATGGTGAACCGGCTCATCGAACCGAGCGCGGGCCGGATATTCGTCGACGGCGACGACATATCCGGAATCGATCCGGTCCAACTGCGGCGCCGTATCGGCTATGTGATCCAGCAGGTCGGCCTCTTCCCGCACAAAACGGTGCTGGAGAACACGGCGACCGTCCCGCATCTCCTCGGCGTCAAGCGCGGCAAGGCCCGCGAGCGCGCGGCCGAACTCCTCGACCTGGTCGGCCTCGACCCCGCCGTCTTCGGCGACCGCTATCCCGAGCAGCTCTCCGGAGGGCAGCGCCAACGCGTCGGCGTGGCCCGTGCCCTGGCGGCCGACCCGCCGGTGCTCCTGATGGACGAGCCCTTCGGAGCGGTCGACCCGGTGGTGCGCGAGCACCTGCAGAACGAGTTCCTCCGCCTCCAGCAGGCGGTGCGCAAGACCGTGCTCTTCGTCACGCACGACATCGAGGAGGCGGTCCGTCTCGGCGACCGGATCGCCGTCTACGGAGAGGGCCGCGTCGAGCAGTTCGACACCCCCTCGACGGTCCTCGGCGCCCCCGCGAACGACTACGTGGCCGACTTCGTCGGCGCGGACCGGGGCCTGAAGCGGCTCTCCGTGACACCGATCGAGGAGGGCGACCTGGAGCAGCCCCCCGTGGTGCACCTCGACGACCCGCTGCCCAAGGAGCTCGACGCCCGCTGGGCCGTCGTTCTGGACGGCGAGAACAACCTGCACGGCTGGATCTCCGCCGAGCACGCGCGCGTGGGCAGCGGCACGGTCCGCGCGCACGCCCGCCGCATGGAGGCGTGGCTGCCGGTGGGCGCGAGCCTGAAGCAGGCGTTCGCGACGATGCTGCAGCACGACGCGGGGTGGATCGCGGTCATCGACAAGGACAGCGAGGGCCGGTTCCTCGGCGTGCTCACCCCGGCCCGGCTGCACGAGGCGCTGCGCCGCTCCACGGCGGCGGAGGCGCGCGCCATCGCCCGCGCGGAGGTCGAGCTTGAGTCGGTGACGGCGATCGGCACGGACTGAGCCGTCAGTACAGAGCTGTCTCAGTCGGTCAGTACGGAGCCGTCTCAGTCGGTCAGTACAGAGCCGTCTCAGTCGTCGCTGAGGCGTCCGCTCATCCACTGCAGGGCGGCGGGGATCTCCCTGCGCCAGGTGTTGAAGTTGTGCCCGCCGCTCTCCAGCGTGATCGACGAGACGCGCGTGGGCGGCTTCACCTTGTTGATGAACTTCTGGGTGTCGCCGTAGTTGTCCTCGCCCTTCTTGCTGCTGGTCACCAGCAGGGACGTCTTGGGCGCCGGCTTGTGGCCGAGGTACCAGAGCAGGTCGGCGCGGTGCTGCAGCTCCTTGTCGCCATGGAAGAGATCGCCGGTGGTGACGTCGAGGGGCGCCTTGTAGTAGGCGGACAGGCCCGCGCCCGCGGCGTACGCCTCGGGGTGGTGCACGGCGAGCTTCAGGGCGCAGTAGCCGCCCGTGGAGTCGCCGATGGCGCCCCAGTTCTCGGGCTTGACGCCCACCCTGTAGTGATCCGCCATCGCTCCGGGCAGGTCCTTGGCGAAGAACGTCTCGGTCTGCGGGCCACCGGGGACGTCCACGCACTCGGTGTCGCGCGGCGGCGCTACCGTGGGCCGCATCATGACCAGGATCATCGGCTGCATCTTGCCGTCGGCGGCCTGCTTGTGGGCGGTCTGCGGGTAGTGGAGCCCTTTGATGAGCGCCTCCGCGGTGCCCGGGTAGCCGGTGAGCACCACGGCCGCGGGGAACTTCCGGTTCTTGTACTGCGGCTGGAAGTACTCGGGCGGCAGGTAGACGTACGCGGGGCTGGCGATGTTGGACTTCTTGCCGCCGATCTGGACCTTCTGGATCTGGCCCCCGGCGGCGGGCCGGCTGCCTCCCGGCACGTTCACGGTCTGGGTGTCGACGACCTTGACGGGACCGGCTCCTTTGGCCGGATCGTGGTCGACCACCACTCCGGGGGCCGTCTCCTGGCCGAAGAGGTCGGCCCACGTGGCGTAGAAGCCGAAGGCCTGGTTGGCCGACAGGCCCACCGAGGCGAAGATCGCGACCTGGGTGGCGATGAGCAGCCCGACGCGGCCGGTGATCGCCTTCCAGCTGCGGCGGGCGAGCCGCGGCCAGAGCCAGATCGTGCCGACGAAGAGCAGCACCGCCAGCAAGACCGCAAGGGCGAGGACCTTGTTGCTCGTGAGACCCATGGGGTGTTCCTGCCTGCGCTTTCTACCTGTGCCGCGCATGTGCCGCGGCTTGACCGGATCCGGCCCGGACCTTGCCGGCGCTTACCGGGGTCCTTGCCAGAGCTTTTCCAGCGGTTTCCGGTCGGGAATGAACCCGTGTCCCAGAAGGACCGTCCTAGAGAACGCAATGTTGCCGGATGCCGTTCTGGCGCCGGAATCAAGGTCTCTCGCAGAACTACGGGATGCGATGTCTGTCAGGATAGATGGGGAAATGTCGGGCGGGGTTCCGGACAGTGAGGACCGCCACCGCAGCGGTCGGCTGCGCCGGATACTGCGCGGCCCACGGCCCGAGGCGGTGCCGACCCTCGTCGCCAGAGCATGCACGCTCGTCGGCCTGCTCAACGTCGCGGCAGGTGTCTTCCCCCGCTTCCGGCACAGCCGCATGCACGCCATCGCCGAGGTGCTGCCCGGCGCGCTCGGCCCGTTCGCCGCCGCGATGGCGCTCAGCTCCGGCGTCCTGCTGCTCCTGCTCGCGCACGGCCTGCGGCGCCACAAGCGCCGGGCCTGGCGGGCCGCCGTGGTGCTGCTGCCCGTGGGCGCCGTGGCGCAGTTCGGGTACCGCCACTCGATCATCGGCGTGGTGATCTCGCTCGCGCTTCTCGCGCTCCTGTTGCGCCATCGGAGTGAGTTCACGGCACTGCCCGATCCGCGCAGCCGCTGGCGGGCGCTTGCCAACTTCGTCCTCCTCGGAGCGGGTTCCATCGCTCTGGGCCTGGTGATCGTCAGCGTCCACCCCGGGAAGGTCATCGGGGACCCGAGCATCACGGAGCGCCTGGAGCACGTCCTCTACGGCCTCTTCGGCTTCGAAGGGCCCGTCGATTACTACGGACGCACATCCTGGACGGTCGGTTTCTCCCTCGGCGCCCTCGGCATGCTGACCGCCCTCACCACCATCTACCTGGCCTTCCGCCCCGAGCACCCGGCCGCGCGCCTCACCGAGGACGACGAGTCGAAGCTGCGCGTGCTGCTCGACAAGCACGGCGGCCGCGACTCGCTCGGCCACTTCGCGCTCCGCCGCGACAAGGGCGTCGTCTTCTCCCCCAGCGGCAAGGCCGCCGTCACCTACCGCGTCGTCTCCGGAGTGATGCTCGCCAGCGGCGACCCGATCGGGGACGTCGAGGCCTGGCCCGGCGCGATCGAGCGCTTCATGGACGAGGCGAAGGCCCACTCCTGGACGCCCGCCGTCATGGGCTGCTCCGAGACGGGCGGCGAGGTCTGGACCCGCGAGACCGGCCTCGACGCCCTGGAACTGGGCGACGAGGCGGTGGTGGACGTCGGGGATTTCTCCCTTTCCGGGCGTGCGATGCGCAACGTGCGTCAGATGGTCAAGCGGATCGAGCGCAATGGCTACGAGACGCGCGTACGGCGCATCCGTGACCTCGGCGAGAACGAGCTCGCCAGGATCCAGCGCGCCGCCGACGACTGGCGCGGCACCGACACCGAGCGGGGCTTCTCCATGGCGCTCGGCCGCATCGGCGACCCGGACGACGGCGACTGTCTGATCGCCACCGCGCACAAGGCGGACGAGGAGCCCGGTTCCTACGGCGACCTGAAGGCCGTCCTCCACTTCGTTCCGTGGGGCAAGGACGGGGTCTCCCTCGACCTCATGCGCCGCGACCGCTCGGCCGACCCCGGCATGAACGAGCTGCTCATCGTCGCGGCCCTGCAGGCCGCCCCGAAACTCGGCATCGCTCGAGTCTCGCTCAACTTCGCGATGTTCCGCGCGGCCCTCGCCCGCGGCGAGAAGATCGGCGCGGGCCCCGTCCTGCGCGCCTGGCGCGGCCTGCTGGTCTTCCTCTCCCGCTGGTTCCAGATCGAGTCCCTGTACAAGTTCAACGCGAAGTTCCGCCCCCGCTGGGAGCCCCGCTTCGTCGTCTACCGCTCCAGCAAGGACCTGCCCCGCATCGGCTTCGCCGCCATGCAGGCCGAGGGCTTCGTGACCCTCGCCCTCCCCCGGCTGCTGCGCAGGGGCACCGCGCAGCGCCGCCCCTGCCCGCACCAGGCGGCGGAACGTGAGGTCCAGGCGGCATAGCACCTGTCCTCGCGGGCCTACGCTGGAGGCATGAGTACGTTGCGCGGGCGGGGATCGGTCCAGGGGCTGCCGGAGTGGGACCGCTGTGCGGTCATGGGCGTGGTGAACGTGACGCCGGACTCGTTCTCCGACGGCGGCCGCTGGTTCGACACGACGGCCGCCGTCAAGCGCGGCATCGACCTGGTCGCGCAGGGCGCCGACCTCGTCGACGTCGGCGGCGAGTCCACCCGCCCCGGCGCCCCCCGTGTGGACGAGGACGAGGAGCTCAAGCGCGTCGTCCCCGTGGTGCGCGGCCTCGCCTCCGAGGGCGCCACGGTCTCCGTGGACACCATGCGCGCCACCGTCGCCGAGCAGGCACTGGCCGCCGGCGCCGTCCTCGTGAACGACGTGAGCGGCGGCCTCGCCGACCCCCGCATGGTCCCGGCGGTCGCCGCCGCGGACGCCCCCTTCGTCGTCATGCACTGGCGCGGCTTCCTCACCGACATACATGCCAGGCCGCAGTACGAAGACGTGGTCTCCGAAGTCGTCGCCGAGCTGCACGCACGCGTGGCGGCCGCCATCGAGGGCGGCATCGCCCCCGAGCGCATCGTCATCGACCCGGGCCTCGGCTTCTCCAAGGACGCCGAGCACGACCTGGCCCTCCTCGGCCGCCTGGACCGGCTCGCCGAGCTCGGCCACCCGATCCTCGTCGCCGCCTCCCGCAAACGGTTCCTCGGCCGCGTCCTCGCCGGCCCCGAGGGCGCCCCGCCGCCCGCCCGCGAGCGCGACGCCGCCACCGCCGCGGTCTCCGCCATCGCCGCCCACCAGGGCGCCTGGGCGGTCCGCGTGCACGAGGTGCGGGCCACGGCCGACGCGGTCCGGGTCGCCCGTGCCGTGACGGGCGCGGCGGGCGGCCACCGGTGACCGCGGCGCGGACCGACATCGAGCAGGTCGAGCTCGCGAACACCGCCTTCTACGAAGCGCTGGAACGCGGCGACTTCGACGCGGTGTCCGACCTGTGGCTGGACTCCGACACGGACACCGACGGGACGGTCACCACGACCGAGACCGAGGCCGACAACGTCCTCGACGGCACCGCCGAGGACGGCGAGGCCGAGGCGACCGCCGGGGACACCGTCTCCTGCGTCCACCCCGGCTGGCCCGTCCTCAGGGGCCGCGGCGAGGTCCTCAGGTCGTACGCGCTGATCATGGCGAACACGGAGTACATCCAGTTCTTCCTCACCGACCTGAAGGTCGGCGTGACCGGCGACACCGCCCTGGTGACGTGCACCGAGAACATCCTCAGCGGTGGCCCGCCCCCGGAGGGCGGCGGCGAACTCGGCCCGCTCGTGGGCCAGCTCGTGGTCGCCACCAATGTGTTCCGGCGCACACCCGACGGCTGGAAACTGTGGTCGCACCACGCGTCACCCGTGCTGGCCGAAACTGACGACGAAGAGGACGACGAGACCCCCTCCTGAGTGGGTAGACGCAGGGAGTGACTGGGGTCACAGGCCGTCGAGCTTGGGCGGCCACCAGCCACGAGCCGTGGCCGGAACGCGGCTCGACCGGCCTGTACCGCGGCGGTCCGCGGGCCCCGCGGGCGAGCACTGTCGGTGCTCGCAGGTAGATTCGATCGAGGCTGGTGTGCCGACCGCACTCGGTACAGGCCTGCCGATACCGACGATTTCAGGAGTGATTCGCGTGGATCGTGTCGCGCTGCGCGGCCTCAAGGCCCGCGGGCACCACGGTGTCTATCCGCGGGAGCGCGAAGAGGGCCAGACCTTCATCGTGGACCTGGTACTTGGTCTGGACACGCGCGCGGCCGCGGCCGACGACGACCTGGCGAAGACCGTGCACTACGGAATCGTGGCCGAGGAGGTCGTCGCCGTCGTCGAGGGCGAACCCGTCGACCTCATCGAGACGCTCGCCGAGCGCATCGCCCAGGCGTGTCTCAAGCACGACGGAGTCCTGGAGGTCGAGGTGTGCGTGCACAAGCCGGACGCCCCGATCACCGTGCCGTTCGACGACGTGACCGTCACCATCACCCGGAGCCGAGTATGACTGCGCCCTTCAAAGCGGGTCAGAGCGACCCCACCGTCCAGCCGGTGCCCACCTCCGTCGTCGAACAGGTGGACGCCGCCGACACCACCCTCTCCAACCCCAAGCGCGCCGTGATCTCCCTCGGCAGCAATCTCGGCAACCGCCTGGAGACGCTGCAGGGCGCCATCGACGCCCTGGAGGACACCCCCGGCCTGCGGGTCAAGGCGGTCTCTCCGGTGTACGAGACCGAGCCGTGGGGCGTCGAGCCCGGCAGCCAGCCCTCGTACTTCAACGCGGTCGTCGTGGTGAAGACGACCCTGCCGCCCGCCTCGCTCCTGGAGCGCGCGCAGGCCGTCGAGGAGGCCTTCAACCGGGTACGCGACGAGCGCTGGGGTCCGCGCACGATCGACGTGGACATCGTGGCGTACGCCGACGTCGTCTCCGACGACCCGGTGCTCACGCTGCCCCACCCGCGCGCGCACGAGCGTGCCTTCGTCCTCGCCCCCTGGCACGACGTCGAGCCCGAGGCCCAGCTGTCCGGCCGCGGCCCGGTGGCGGAGCTTCTGGAGAAGATCACCCGCGAAGGCGTCGCGCCCCGCGCCGACCTGGAACTCCGACTGCCGGAGTAGTCGTTGGAGTAGGCGGTCGAGGTAAGCAAGCCGATGAAGGGTCACCCGTGAAGCAACTGCGCATCAGGACGCTGGCCGGCCTTTTCCTCGCGGCCGGAGTGCTGTCCTGGTCGGGCGCCCGGCTGTGGGATTCCGTCGGCACGCTGCCGCGCGTTCCGCTGGCCGCGCCCATCGTGCTCGCGGTCATCGCCGTCGTCCTCCTCGCGACGGCGCTCTCGCTCCGCTCGCGGCTGCGCGCCCAGCGTGAGCGCCGCCCGGGTGCGAAGGGCGTCGAGCCGATGATGGCCGCCCGCGCCGTCGTCTTCGGCCAGGCCAGCGCCCTGGTGGCGGCGCTCGTCACCGGGATGTACGGGGGCACGGGTGCGTTCCTGCTCGAGTTCCTCGACATCCCGGCCCGCCGCGACCAGGCGGTGTATGCCGGGCTCTCGGTCCTGATGGGCATCGCGGTGATAGTGGTCGCCTTCTTCATGGAGCGGGTCTGCAAGCTCCCCGAGGACGACGAAGAGGACGGCGGGACGGCCGCGGCGGCGTAACCACGCCCCCAGGACCGTCCTGGCCGCCTCTGCCGGGCCGGAGAGGCCCTCAGCAGCCGCTAGAGCAGCGTCCCACCCTCGACCTGCGTCTCGCCCAGGATCCGGTCCAGGCGCGCCAGTACGTCCGCGTCCAGCCGTACGTGCGCCGCCGCGAGGTTCTCCTCGATGTGCTTCGGCGTACGGCTGCCGGGGATCGGCACGACGTTCGGGTCCTGGTGGAGCAGCCAGGCGAGCGCCAGCTGCGCCGGGGTGATCTCCAGCTCCTCCGCGATGCCCCGCACGGGCGCGAAGCGGTCGTTGTTCGCCTTCAGGTTCGCCGCGTCGAAGCGCGGCGCGTTCTGCCGGAAGTCGCCCTCCTCGACCTGTCCGACGGTGCCGGTCAGGAACCCGGCGCCGAGCGGCGACCACGGCACGAGGCCGACTCCCAGCTCACGAGCCGCCGCGAGCATGTCCGGGTCGGCGGGCCGCCACATCGACCACTCGATCTGCACGGCCGCCACGGGGTGCACGGCGTGCGCGGTCCGCAACTGGTCCGCGGTCACGTTGGACAGCCCCAGGTGCCGCACGAGGCCCGCCCGGACCAGCTCGGCGACCGCGCCGACCGTCTCCTCCAGGGGTACCTGCGGGTCCGGGAAGTGCGGGTAGTACAGGTCGATGTAGTCCGTCTCCAGGCCGCGCAGGCTCGCCTCGGCGTAGCCGCGTACGTGCTTGGGGTCGCCGTTGACCGCCAGCTCCCCGAAGGCGTAACCGATGGGGAAGGGGTGCGGCTCCACGCCCTCGGGCAGTCGGAAACCGAACTTGGTGGCTATCGCGACCTGGTCACGGCGCCCTCTGAGGGCCTTGCCGATGAGGCGTTCGTTGTGGCCGTCGACGCCGTACCCGTCGGAGGTGTCGATGATTCTCGCGCCCGCGTCGACCGCGGCGAGGATCGCACGCTCGCCGCGCTCGTCGTCGACCTCTCCGTAGACCCCCGGCGAGAGCACCATGGCTCCGTAGCCGAGGGCCGAGACCTCCAGGCCACCGAGGGAGCGGGTGGGAAGTGACTGCGTGCCTGCATTTGTCATGCACGCAGTCTGTCGACCGCCCCCGCTACCGTCCAATACTCGCCACCATAACTCCCGGTTATGGGGGGCGAGTTGAGGGGTCGGCCGGGGCGGGATCAGTCCACGTGGACCCGGGCTCAGCGGGCTATGATCAGGCTCATCGCCTCATTGCGCGTCGCGGGATCGCGCAGCTGTCCGCGCACCGCGGAGGTGATCGTCTTGGCGCCGGGCTTGCGCACCCCGCGCATCGTCATGCACATGTGCTCGCACTCGACGACCACGATCACACCGCGCGGCTCCAGTATCTCCATCAGGGAGTCGGCGATCTGCGTGGTCAGCCGCTCCTGCACCTGCGGCCTGCGCGCGTACACGTCCACGAGCCTGGCCAGCTTCGACAGGCCCGTAATCTTGCCGTCGGAGGACGGGATGTACCCGACGTGGGCGACCCCGACGAACGGCACCAGATGGTGCTCGCAGGAGCTCATGACCTCGATGTCCTTCACCAGGACCATCTCGTCGTGCCCGAGGTCGAACGTCGTCGTCAGGACGTCCTCCGGCCGCTGCCACAGCCCCGCGAATATCTCCCTGTACGCACGCGCCACGCGCCCCGGAGTCTCCCGCAGGCCCTCGCGGTCCGGGTCCTCCCCCACGGCGATCAGCAACTCACGCACGGCGTTCTCAGCCCGCTTCTCGTCGAACTCACCGATCGAGCCCTCGCCGTCGAGCGTCACGGGGTCGGTCATCTGTGCCTCGTTCCTGTGCGTGCCCGCGCCTGCCTGCGCGGGTGTGAAGCGTGCCTACGGCGGGCGTACAAAACAAGCCGCGCCCCCCAGGCTAGAACCAGGGGGGCGCGGCATCCATTCCGGGCCTGCTGAGGCAGGCGGGATCAGCTCTCGGGGCGGTCCTCGGGGGCCACCTCGATGGGCTGCTCCGTACCCGCGGTGACCGCGGGGGTGGCGCCGTTCGCACCGTTCGTCAGCGACAGCTCCTTGGGAGAGAGCACCGGCGGGCGGGTCGAGGGCGTGCGCCGAGAGGAACCGGTCCACGCCGGACGGGCCGGGCGCTTGACGATGCCCGCGAAGACCTCGGCGATCTGCTCCTTGTTCAGGGTCTCCTTCTCAAGGAGCTGGAGAACCAGGTTGTCGAGGACGTCGCGGTTCTCGACGAGGATCTCCCACGCTTCGTTGTGCGCGGTCTCGATGAGCTTCTTGACCTCTTCGTCGACCAGCGCCGCGACCTCTTCCGAGTAGTCGCGCTGGTGGCCCATCTCGCGGCCCAGGAAGGGTTCGGAGTTGTCACCACCGAACTTGATCGCGCCGAGCCGCTCGGTCATGCCGTACTGCGTGACCATCGCGCGGGCCGTACTCGTGGCCTTCTCGATGTCGTTCGCCGCACCCGTCGTCGGGTCGTGGAAGACGAGCTCCTCGGCCGCGCGCCCGCCCAGCATGTACGCGAGCTGGTCGAGCATTTCGTTGCGCGTGGTCGAGTACTTGTCCTCTTCGGGCAGGACCATGGTGTAACCCAGGGCCCGGCCGCGGGACAGAATCGTGATCTTGTGGACCGGGTCCGAGTTCGGAGAGGCCGCCGCGACCAGGGCGTGTCCGCCCTCGTGGTACGCGGTGATCTTCTTCTCCTTGTCGGACATGATCCGGGTCCGCTTCTGCGGGCCCGCCACGACACGGTCGATCGCCTCGTCGAGCGAGTGGTTGTCGATCAGCTTCTTGTCGCTGCGCGCCGTCAGGAGCGCCGCTTCGTTCAGCACGTTCGACAGGTCGGCGCCGGTGAAACCCGGCGTACGACGGGCCACCGCGCTGAGGTCGACGTCCGGGGCGACCGGCTTGCCCTTCTGGTGAACCTTGAGGATCTCCAGACGGCCCTGCATGTCCGGGCGGTCGACGGCGATCTGCCGGTCGAAACGGCCGGGGCGCAGCAGCGCCGGGTCGAGGATGTCGGGCCGGTTCGTGGCGGCGATCAGGATGACGCCGCCCTTCACGTCGAAGCCGTCCATCTCGACGAGCAGCTGGTTCAGCGTCTGCTCGCGCTCGTCGTGGCCACCGCCGAGACCGGCACCACGGTGGCGGCCCACCGCGTCGATCTCGTCGACGAAGACGATCGCCGGGGCGTTCGCCTTGGCCTGCTCGAAGAGGTCACGCACACGGGAGGCACCGACACCGACGAACATCTCGACGAAGTCGGAACCGGAGATCGAGTAGAACGGAACCCCGGCCTCACCGGCGACGGCGCGCGCGAGGAGCGTCTTACCGGTACCGGGCGGGCCGTAGAGGAGCACACCCTTGGGGATCTTGGCGCCGACGGCCTGGAACTTCGCCGGCTCCTGCAGGAACTCCTTGATCTCGTGGAGCTCCTCGACCGCCTCGTCGGACCCCGCCACATCGGAGAAGGTCGTCTTCGGGGTGTCCTTGGTGATGAGCTTCGCCTTGGACTTCCCGAAGTTCATGACCCGGGAGCCGCCGCCCTGCATCTGATTCATCAGGAACAGGAAGACGACGACGATCAGGACGAAGGGGAGCAGGGAGAGCAGGATGCCGACGAACGGGTTCTGCTTCGACGGCGAGACGGTATAACCGTCCGGGATGTCCTTGGTCTTGTACTTGGACTGGAGGGTCTTGGCGAGGTCGACGCCCTGGTCGCCGATGTAGCTCGCCTGGATCTTGCTGCTGCCCTCGACCTTCTGGCCGTCCTTGAGTTCGGCCTTGACGATCTGCTCGTCACCAGTGGTGATCTTGGCTGACTCGACCTTGTTGTCGTTGATCGCCTGGACGACCTGGCCGGTGTCCACCGTCTTGTAGCCGCCGGACGAGCCGACGACCTGCATCAACACGACCACGGCAAGGACGGCCAGCACGATCCACATGACTGGCCCACGGAAGTATCGCTTCACGTCCATCCATACGGAGCGATGACGCCCCGTCCCTCCTGCCATAGTGAGTTTGATAAAGACTGTTCTTCGGACGGTACCCCAGCATTGTGACCCGAAGATGCCTGGGACTGCTGGCAATACCGCCTTCGCATGCTTCAACGGCGGGAAACGGGTGAGGGTTCCCCGGCGCCGTACGCGGCGTACCGCGCGGTGCTACGGAACGTCAGCCGCCGTAGACGTGCGGCGCGAGCGTTCCGACGAACGGGAGGTTGCGGTACTTCTCGGCGAAGTCGAGGCCATAGCCCACGACGAACTCGTTCGGGATGTCGAATCCGATCCACTTCACGTCGATCGCGACCTTCGCCGCCTCGGGCTTGCGCAGCAGCGTGCACACCTCGAGGGAGGCGGGCTCGCGCGAGCCGAGGTTCGAGAGCAGCCAGGACAGCGTCAGGCCGGAGTCGATGATGTCCTCGACGATCAGGACGTGCTTGCCCTTGATGTCGGTGTCCAGGTCCTTGAGGATCCGCACGACGCCGGACGACTGGGTGCCCGCGCCGTACGACGACACGGCCATCCAGTCCATCGTGACGGGGGTGGACAGCGCCCGCGCCAGGTCCGCCATGACCATCACCGCGCCCTTGAGGACGCCGACGATCAGCAGATCCTTGCCCGCGTACTCCGCGTCGACCTTCGCTGCCAGCTCGGCCAGCTTCGCGTCGATCTCTTCCTTGGTGATGAGCACCGACTGAAGGTCGGTGCCCATGTCTTTCGCGTCCACCCGCATCACTTTCGGTCGTCCCACCGGCCGCCAGGGCCCCCAACGAACACGGGGCTCTCGTCAGCCTTGCCGGATCACCAGTCTGCCACCCTGCCGCTGAGCCATGACTTTGCCCGGGAGGTTGATGGCTCCCTGGCCGCGCCAGCCGGTGATCAGACGGTCCACTTCTTCGATGTGCCGGGCGAACAGCGCGCCGGCGGGCGCGCCCGCGTCGATGGCGGCCCGGCGCACGATGCGGCGCCGCACGGCGGGCGGCAGCGCATAGAGCTTGGCGCACTCCAGGAGGCCCGTCGCGTCGCGCACGGTCGTCTCGGCCTGGACCGCCCACGAGTCGAGGGCGTCGGCGTCGTCCCTGGACAGCTGGGCCGTGCGGGCGAGCGCCTCGACGACGCCCTTGCCGAGCGCCTTCTCCAGGGCGGGCAGGCCCTCGTGGCGCAGCCGGGAACGGGTGTACGCCGGGTCGGCGTTGTGCGGGTCGTCCCAGACGGGCAGCGACTGGACCATGCACGCCTTGCGGGCGGTCTGCCGGTCGGTCTGCAGGAAGGGGCGGCGGTAACGTCCCGCGATCCCCGAGGTCTCGGCCATCCCGGACAGGGAGCGAATCCCGGAGCCGCGGGCGAGGCCGAGCAGCACGGTCTCCGCCTGGTCGTCGCGGGTGTGGCCGAGCAGCACGGCGGCTGCTGAATGCCGTTCGGCGGCGGCGTCCAGGGCTGCGTAGCGAGCGTCGCGGGCGGCGGCCTCGGGGCCTCCGGCACGGCCGACGTGCACCGTGCAGGACTCGACCGGGGTGAGGCCGAGCGCGGTCAGGCGCACCACGACCTCGGCGGCGCGCAGATCGGACCCGGGCTGTAGGCCGTGGTCCACCGTGACACCGCCGGCGCGGATGCCGAGCTTGGGGGCTTCGAAGGCGAGCGCGGAGGCGAGCGCCATGGAGTCGGCGCCGCCGGAGCATGCGACGAGCACGAGCGGCGCCGGGGCCTGCTCGTGCGGAGGATGGGGCGGGTCGTGGGGCGGGGCGTTCTCGGAGCTGCGCTGTACGTCGGTCAGTACGTCGTGGAGTACGCGGCGGACCGCCAGGCGTATCGCCGCGACCGCAGGATGGGGACCCATGTCCGGTTCCCTTCATGAAGTTCGGGGGTGAGCCTCGGACCAGTCACTCAGGACCCACTCGGGGCATCCGGACCCGCTGGGGTCCTTCTTTCCCTTAAGTTCGGTCACTCAGAGTGTGTCGATGGTGACAGAGCCGAGCCGTTCCCCGAGCATTGCACGCCTACCCATCGCCTACGGTCCCTCGGACGGGTGATTGCGGGGGCGTTCTCCTGCCATCGGCCGCGTCCGGTATCTCACTCTCCCTTACGGTGCACCCGCGCGACCCAGTCCGCCGGTTTGGCGATCTCCGCCTTGGTGGGGAGCGTGTTCGGCGACGTCCATACGCGGTTGAAGCCGTCCATGCCGACCTCGTCGACGACCGCGCGCACGAAGCGCTCGCCGTCCCGGTACTGGCGCAATTTCGCGTCGAGGCCGAGGAGCTTGCGCAGGGCCTGGTCCAGGCGGCTCGCGCCGCGCGCCCGCCGCTCCTTGAACTTCTCGCGGATCTCGCCCACAGACGGCACGACCGCCGGGCCCACGCCGTCCATCACGAAGTCCGCGTGGCCCTCCAGGAGGGACATCACGGCGGTCAGGCGGGCGAGGATCTCGCGCTGGGCGGGGGTCTGCACCAGCTCCACGAGCGAGCGGCCGCCCTCGGTGGACTCGTCGCCCTCCGCCTCGCTCCGGCCGCCCGCGAGCGACTGGGCCGCCTCCCTGATGCGCTCCAGGAACGTCATCGGGTCGACCTCGGTCTCCCCGAGGAACGACTGGATCTCCCCTTGGAGGTGGTCGCGCAGCCAGGGGACGGCGGTGAACTGGGTGCGGTGCGTCTCCTCGTGCAGGCAGACCCAGAGCCGGAAGTCGTGGGGGTCAACGTCCAGCTCGCGCTCCACATGCACGATGTTCGGCGCGACGAGGAGGAGCCTGCCGCCGCCGTTCGCACTCGCGGGGAGGTCGCGGGTGGCCGGGGCGAAGGTCTCGTACTGCCCGAGGACGCGCGAGGCGAGGAAGGACAGGAGCATGCCCAGCTCCACACCCGTCACCTTGCCGCCGACCGCGCCGAGGACGGCGCCCCCGGCACCGCCGCGGCGGTCCTGCATCTTGTCGAGGAGTGGCTTGAGGAGCTCACGGAAGCCCGCGACGTTGGCCCGGATCCAGCCGGCCCGGTCGACCACGAGGACCGGGGTGTCGTGCGTCTCTTCCGTACCCATCCTCGTGAAGGAACGGACGTGTTCCTCCGAGGCCTTGGCGTGCCGGCGCAACTCGGCGACGACGGCTCGCGCTTCGTCCCGGCTCACTTCTGGACCCGGCCTCACAAGGCGGGTCGCGGTCGCCACCGCGAGGTTCCAGTCGACCATCTCCGCACCACCGATGCTCGTCATGCGTCAACGGTACGTGGTCGCTCCCTCTCGTGGAGGGGCTTGCACCCCTGACATTGCCCGGGAGCCGGGCCCCTAGGGGTGGGGTCGGCTCCCGTCCGGCCGACGGTCGCGTGTGGTTGCTCGCGCAGTTCCCCGCGCCCCTGAAGGGTCAGCGGCAGCCGCAGTTCGCGACCGTTGAGGCCATGTGGTCCAGGGCCGCCTGGGCCCCGGTGGGGTCCGTCGTTCCCGTGGTCATGAAAGCGAAGACCAGGAGGCGGCCGTCCGCGTCCACCACCGTGCCCGCGAGGCTGTTCACCCCCGTCAGCGTGCCGGTCTTGGCGCGTACGACGCCCGTGCCCGGCGAGTCCTTGGGGTAGCGGTCGACGAGCGTGCCGGTGAAGCCCGCCACGGGCAGGCCCGTCACCACGGAGCGCAGTTCGGGGCGGGCCGGGTCGGCGGCACGGTTCAGGAGGGCCGCGAGGAGTTCGGCGGAGATCCGGTCGGCCCGGTCCAGGCCGCTGCCGTCGGCGAACATCGTGCCGGAGAGCGGGAGGTCGAGCTTCTCCAGCTGGGCGCGGACCACCCGCCCCGCACCCTCGAAGCTCGCCGGTTCCTTCGCGGCGACGGCCGCCTGGCGGGCCAGCGCCTCGGCGATGTCGTTGTCGGAGTGCGTCAGCATCCGCTCGACGAGGGCCGACAGGGGCGGCGACTCGACCTTGGCGAGGGCTTCGGCGCCGTCGCCCGCCTTGGCGGGACCCGGGTCCGACTTGGTCTTGATGCCCTCGTCCTTGAGGAAGCCCGCGAACTTCTTCGCCGCGCCGCCCGCCGGGTCCTCCGCGCGCGGGGCGGGCCCGCTGGAGGAGTCGTCGAGCCGTCCCTCGTCGGCCATCAGGGCGCTGACCGGCGTGATGTTCTCGTTGGGCCCTATGGGGTGCTGCCCGGGTCCGGAGTACAGCGACGTGTCGTACGAGAGCTTCACCTCGTCGATGTCGCGGGTCTTCAGGGTGCGGGCCGTGTCCTTCGCGAGGGTGCGCAGGCTCGCCGCGGTGTCGGTGTACCGGCCGTCCTTGCGCGCGGTGAGCGTGGGGTCGCCGCCACCGACCAGGACGACTCCCCGTGCGTCGGAGGAGTCCCCGGAGGAGTCGCCGGAGGAGTGGCCGGAGGAGTCGCCGGAGGAGTCGCCGGACGCGGGCTCGAGCAGCGTCTTCGTCATGATGCGGTGGTCCGGGCCCGCCGCGGACAGCGCCGCGACCGCCGTGGCGATCTTGACCGTCGAGGCGGGCGTGAGGCCGTCGCCCGCGCCCTTGCCGTAGACCCGCTTGCCGGAGGCCACATCCAGTACGACGGCCGACCGCTCGGGTCCGAGCGCCGGATCCTTGAGGAGGGGATCGAGCACGTCCGCCATCGCGGAGCCCGTCGGCGCGGGCGCGGCCCCCGCGGGCGCGCCGAGCCCGGCGAGCACGGTAGGGGCGCTCGGAGCGGATTCGGGCGCACCCTCGGGACCCCGACCCGCGTGATCTGCGCCACCCCAGGCCTCCTGGGAAGCGGCCCGGTCCCGCTCCGCCGTACGCTGACCCGAGGAGTCCCAAGGGCCGGCCGCGGCCACCGCCCCGGCCGCGATGACCAGGCCGAAGGCGGCGGCACCAGCCGTGAGCTGCCAAGTCCTGAGTTTCCCGGAGAACCCGGTGAGCTGGGTGGCGGAGGGCTTTGCCAGCTGTCTCAAAAGCTGTCGAGGCCGCTGCCAAGGCTTGAGCTCCGGCACGACGACCAGCCCCTTTCGCGATCACACATCTGCGTGAGGGACACTTAATCACCCGAAGTATGTGCTGATCATGGAGGAGCCACCCGTGGAGTTCGACGTCACCATCGAGATTCCGAAGGGTTCGCGGAACAAGTACGAGGTGGACCACGAGACCGGCCGGATCCGTCTGGACCGTCGCCTCTTCACGTCGACCAGCTACCCCGCGGACTACGGATTCGTCGAGAACACCCTCGGTGAGGACGGTGACCCGCTGGACGCCCTGGTCATCCTGGACGAGCCGACCTTCCCCGGCTGCCTCATCAAGTGCCGCGCGATCGGCATGTTCCGGATGACCGACGAGGCGGGCGGCGACGACAAGCTGCTCTGCGTCCCGGCATCGGACCCGCGCGTGGAGCACCTGCGCGACATCCACCACGTCTCCGAGTTCGACCGCCTGGAGATCCAGCACTTCTTCGAGGTCTACAAGGACCTGGAGCCCGGCAAGTCCGTCGAGGGCGCCGACTGGGTCGGCCGTACGGATGCAGAGGCCGAGATCGAGCGTTCCTACAAGCGCTTCAAGGACGAGGGCGGCCACTGAGCCACCCCGCCCCGAACGGGCCGCGTGACCCCCGGGGGTCACGCGGCCCGTTCGTGTATCTGTGCCCATACTGGCCATACGGAGGGTGCGCACGAGTCATATGAGAAGTGAGGGCAGCAGTGGCCGAGCAGGAGACCGAGGAGCGAAAGCCTCAGTCGGACGAGGCCCGCAGTGCCTTCGTGCAGCCCACCGGTGTGGCGGCGCAGGCCCCCGCAGTTGAGGACGAGTCCCAGACCACGTCCGAATTCGCCCTCCCCACCGGTCTCGCGACACCGGCCTCGACGACCCAGGAGACCGAGAAGTCGGCGTTCACCACGCCGCACACCTACAGCGCGAGCAACGCCCCGCAGGCCTTCACGCCCGCGCAGGGCATCCCTCTGGTCCGGCTCACCAAGGAAGTGCCCTGGCAGGACCAGATGCGCACGATGCTGCGCATGCCGGTCACCGAGCGGCCCGCTCCGGAGGCGGCGCAGAAGCAGGAGGACGAGACCGGTCCCGCCGTGCCGCGCGTGCTCGACCTGACGCTGCGTATCGGTGAGCTGCTGCTCGCGGGCGGCGAGGGCGCCGAGGACGTGGAGGCGGCGATGTTCGCCGTCTGCCGCAGTTACGGTCTGGACCGCTGCGAGCCGAACGTGACGTTCACGCTCCTGTCGATCTCGCACCAGCCCTCCCTGGTGGACGATCCCGTCACGGCCTCCAGGACCGTGCGCCGCCGGGGCACCGACTACACCCGCCTTGCGGCCGTCTTCCACCTGGTGGACGACATCAGCGACCCGGATCTCGACGTCTCCCTGGAGGAGGCCTACCGGCGCCTCGCGGGCATCCGGCGTAACCGGCACCCCTACCCCGGCTGGGCCCTCACGGCCGCCAGCGGGCTGCTCGCGGGCTCCGCGTCCGTGCTGGTGGGCGGTGGCGCGCTGGTGTTCCTCGTGGCCGCGGTGGGCGCGATGCTCGGCGACCGGCTCGCGTGGCTGTGCGCGGGGCGCGGGCTGCCGGAGTTCTACCAGTTCGTGGGCGCCGCGATGCCGCCGGCCGGGATGGGCGTGGCCCTCAGCTTCGTCCACACCGAGGCGTCGATGGCGTCGGCGGTCATCACGGGTGGGCTCTTCGCGCTGATCCCGGGGCGGGCCCTGGTGGCGGGCGTGCAGGACGGCCTGACCGGCTACTACATCACTGCGGCCGCCCGTCTCCTGGAGGTCATGTACCTCATCGTGGGCATCGTCTGCGGCGTGCTGCTCGTGCTGTCGCTCGGCGTGATGCTCGACGCGACGAATCTGACTCCGGAGACGAAGTTCGGCGTGACCTCGTCGCGGCCGGTCATCCAGATCCTGGCGTCGATGGCGCTGAGTCTGGCCTTCGCGATCCTGCTTCAGCAGGAACGTAACACCGTGCTGATCGTGACCCTCAACGGCGGCATCGCCTGGATCATGTTCGGCGCCCTGGCGCAGACCCCGCTGGCGCTCTCGCCCGTCGCCGCGACGGCTGTCGCGGCCGGTCTGGTGGGCCTGTTCGGGCAGCTCTTCTCGCGCTACCGGTTCGCGTCCTCACTGCCGTACGTGACAGCCGCGATCGGTCCACTGCTGCCCGGTAGCGCGACGTACTTCGGGCTGCTCGCCCTGGCGCAGAACGACCTGAACACCGGCATCAACTCGCTCACCAAGGCCGTCGCGACGGCCCTGGCCATCGCGATCGGCGTGAACCTCGGCAGCGAGGTCTCCCGGCTGATCCTGAAGGTGCCGGGGGCCGCGTCCGCGGCGAATCGCCGTGCGGCTAAGCGGACCAGGGGTTTCTGACCTGTGGTCGGGTGGTTCGGGGGCTTCGCCCCCGGACCCCCAGTCCTCAAACGCCGGACGGGCTGATTCAGCGCTTCGCGTGGCGGCCTCGCGACGCCGGAGGGGTGCCCTGTGGGGCGCCCTCGGCCGCTGCCGCCTTCTTGGACTTGCTGCGGGCCCGCAGGAACTCGATGGCGATCGGCACCACCGAGACGAGCACGATCAGGATCAGGATCGCCTCGATGTTCTTGTGGACGAACTCGATGTTGCCCAGCCAGGAGCCGAGCAGCGTGACGCCCGCGCCCCACAGGACGCCGCCGATGACGTTGAACGTGATGAACGAGCGGTACCGCATCCCGGAGACGCCCGCGATGATCGGCGTGAACGTGCGCACGATCGGCACGAAGCGGGCGAGGACCAGGGACTTGGGCCCGTACTTCTCGAAGAAGTCGTGGGCCTTGACCACGTTCTCCTGCTTGAAGAGCTTGGAGTCCGGGCGGTTGAAGAGCGACGGGCCGACCTTCTTGCCGAAGAGATAGCCCGCCTGGTCGCCCAGGATCGCGGCCACGCAGATCAGCAGGACCGCGAGCCAGAGCGGGAAGTCCAGCTTGTGCGTGGTGATCAGCAGGCCCGTGGTGAAGAGCAGCGAGTCGCCCGGCAGGAAGAAGCCGATGAGCAGCCCCGACTCCGCGAAAACGATCAGAAGCAGGCCCCAGATGCCGAACTGGTTCAGCAGATGATCCGGATCCAGCCAGCTTGGTCCGAGCGCAAGCGTCGTCACGGTTCCGGGCTCCTGAGGGTGAGGGGGCGGTGCGGCGGCGGGGTGCAGCCGCCCAAAGTTATCAACGCGGGGCGGCCCGGCCGGGTTCCACTGTCCATCTCAGGGTGCACTGTGCGACAAATGGTACGAACCTGTGTGCTGTCCTGTGTGCTGTCCTGTGTTGTAAGGGGCGCCCGCCATGGTCGGGCACCCCTTACAGCCTTGTTCACAGCGTGACAGGCTTGCTCACAGCGTTTCAGGCTTGCTCACGGCTTGCGCGTCACGCGTTCCGCGCCGCGTTCGCCAGGATCGCATCCCGCAGGTAGACCGCGAGACCGGGCCGGACGGCCTCGTAGAAGGCCGTGAAGCGCTCGTCCGTCACGTACATCTCGCCGAGGCCGGCGTGCATCTCGTGCGAGCACTCGTAGTGGTTCGCCGAGATGAAGCGGCGGTGCTCCTCCGCGGCGTCCATGGCCTCCTCCGAGTCGGCGGGGGCGCCCTGGGCGAGGAGGTTGCCCACGCGTGCGTGCACCGCGTTGAGCTCGTCGTTGATCCGCTTCCAGTCGTCCTTGGTGTACGAGGCGGACCTGCGCTGCGACTCCCGGTAGGCCTCGGTGTCGCCCCAGCGCTGCTCGACCTCCTCCGCGTACTGGTCGGGGTCGTGGTCTCCGAAGACCTCGAACTTCTCCTCGGGCGTGAGGTTGATGCCCATCTTCTTCGCCTCCATGGCGGTCTTGACGGCGGCGGCCATCTCCTGGAGCCGGTGGATCCGCGCGGTCAGCAGCCCGTGCTGACGGCGCAGGTGTTCCCGGGGATCGGTGCCCGGGTCGTCCAGGAGGGCCGTCACCGCGTCGAGGGGGAAGCCGAGCTCCCGGTAGAACAGGATCTGCTGCAGCCGGTCGAGGTCGGCGTCGTTATAGCGCCGGTGACCCGCGCGGCTGCGCTCACCGGGCACGAGCAGGCCGATCTCGTCGTAGTGGTGCAGCGTGCGCACCGTCACCCCGGCGAATCCGGCGACCTGTCCCACGGAGTAGCTCATCGCTTCCGCCCTTCTTCTTGCGGTACGCGGATCAGCCTGCGTCCTCACGTCGCGTGAGGTGCAAGCCCGCCCGGTCGGCTACTTGCTCAGCGCCATGAACCTGCGGACCGCCAACGGCAGGAATACCCCCACAAGCACCACCGGCCACAGCACCGCCAGGAGCCCCGCGTGTTCGGCTGCCCAGGAGGTGCCCACCACACCCGCGTCGTTGCCGAAGAGGTCACGGACGGCGGTGGCCGTCGCGGAGAGCGGGTTCCACTCGACCACGGTGCCCAGCCAGTCCGGCATGTTCTCCGGCACCGTGAAGGCGTTGGAGAGGAAGCCGACCGGCCAGACCAGGATCTGCACGGCCGCCACCAGCTCCGGCTTGCCCGCGACCATCGCCAGGTAGATGCCGAGCCACAGCATCGCGAAGCGCAGCATGAGCAGCAGCCCGACGGCCGCGAGCACCGCCAGGGACGAGCCGTGCCAGCGCCAGCCGATCGCGAGCCCGACGCCCATCAGCACCATGAGCGAGACGAAGGACTGGAGCATGTCGGCGGCCGAACGGCCCACCAGCACCGCGCCGTTGGCCATCGGCATGGAGCGGAACCGGTCGATCACGCCCTTGTTCAGGTCCTGGGTGACCGCCACCATCGTCGCGTCGAGCCCGAAGACCATCGTCAGCGCGAACATGCCGGGCACCAGGAACGCGGCGTACTCCCCTTCGATGCCCTTTCCGCCGCCGATCAGATAGGTGAACATCAGCAGCAGCATCACCGGGAAGACCAGGCCGACCAGGACCTGGACCGGCTGGCGCGCCCAGTGGGCGAGCTCGCGCCGGGTCATGGTCCAGGAGTCGGTCATGGCTCGGCCCACGGTGGTACCGGTCGTACCGGTCGTACCGGTCATATCGGTTGTCACATACGTACTGCTCACACGGCCCCCTTGATACGTTCCGTGCGCTCCGTACGCCCCGTGCGTCCCGTCAGGCTCAGGAACACCTCGTCCAGCGTGGGCCTGCGCAGGGCCACGTCCTCGGCGTCGATGCCGGCGTCCCGCAGGGCCCGTACGACGCCCGTGAGGGCCTCCATGCGGTCCGTGACGGGCGCGGACACCATGCGGCGGTCCTCGTCCACCGTGGCGCCCCGCGGCAGCAGCCCGGCCGTGCGCGCCAGCTGGGCCACGTCCCGCACCACCACGTCGATCCGGTCACCGCCCAGCTTCCCCTTGAGGTCGTCCGCCGTGCCCTCCGCGACGACGCGACCCTCGTCGATCACCGACATGCGGTCGGCCAGCTGGTCCGCCTCCTCCAGGTACTGCGTGGTCAGGAGCACGGTGGTGCCGCCGCCGACCAGCGAGCGCACCGAGTCCCACACCTCCGCGCGGCCGCGCGGGTCAAGACCCGTGGTGGGCTCGTCCAGGAACAGCACCTCGGGGTCCGTGACGAGGGAGGCCGCGAGGTCCAGGCGGCGCCGCATGCCGCCGCTGTACCGCCTGACCGCCTTGTGGCCGGTATCCATGAGGCCGAACCGCTCCAGGAGCTCGTCGGCCCGCACGCGCGCGTGGCGGGCCCCCAGGTGATGGAGCCGCCCGAACATGTCCAGGTTCTGCCGACCGCTCAGCTCCTCGTCCACCGCGGCGTGCTGGCCGAGCAGGCCGATGCGCCTGCGCACCGCGTCGGGCCTGCGCCGCACGTCGCACCCCGCGACCTCCACACGCCCCTCGTCCGCCCGCAGCAGGGTGGTGAGCACCCGGACCGCCGTGGTCTTGCCCGCCCCGTTGGGCCCGAGCACGCCGTGCACCGTGCCGCGCTCCACCGCCAGGTCGAGGCCGTCGAGCGCGACCTTCTCCCCGAACCTCTTCCGTACCCCTTCAACGATGATCGCGTCCGCCATCCGTCTCCCCTCACACCGCGGCCCCTCAGACACCGCGACCCATCGGACTCAGACCTAGTCAAACTTGACTAGGTGGAGAAAGGTAACCGCCGTCGAGCGATTCGTCAAACTTGATTAGCGTTGATCTTCCGCGTGGGGCTCGCCCGTCGCGTACGGGTTCTCCTCGCCGTCGGCGAGCACCGCGACGAACCGCTCGCCCTCACCGGCGAAGGTGTAGGCGCCGCCCTCGATGCGCTCGATGAGGCCCCGCGCCCATCCCATGCCGCCGTCGGCCGTGTGCACCCAATAGTTCATGATCTCGCCGATGTGGCCGAGCTGACCGGGGCCCTCCTCGGGCGTGTAGTACTCCGTGACGGACTTGCGCCACCCCTCGATGGCGCGCACCCGCTCGTTGAGCAGCGAGACCGCCTCGTCCCGCGGCAGGTCGACGATGAAGCCCAGCGCGGACGTGAGCATGTCGGGCCGCTGGTCGTACGTGGCGAGGGCACCGCGGAGCAGCGTGAAGTACTCCTCGGTGCCCTTCTCCGTGATCTCGTACTCCGTGCGCGGCGGGCCGCCCGCGGTGGAGGGCGCGATCTCGTGCGCGTACAGGAGATCCTGCTTCGCCAGCTGTTTCAGGGCGTGGTAGATCGAGCCCGGCTTGGCGTTGGACCACTCGTGGGCGCCCCAGTACTCCAGGTCGTTGCGGACCTGGTAGCCGTGGGCGCGGCCGTGCTGGCGCACGGCCCCGAGAACGAGCAGCCGGATCGCTGACATGTACCGAGCCTTCCCTGAACGCCTAAGTCATCAACTAAGTAATCAACTAAGTCATCAACTTTGACTAGGGTACGGCCCGTTTCGCTCCCGGCGTCGTCATTCCCGGCGTCGTCATTCCCGGCGCCGTCACCCCCAGGACTCGCCCCGCTCCAGGGCGACCAGCTCGAAGGCCGTCTTGCCGTCCAAGGACTCGCGGACGATGTCGGCGTGGCCCGAGTGCCGGGCGATCTCCTCCACGAGGTGCAGCATCATCCAGCGCATCGACACCGCGCCGCCCTTCGGGAACCACGGCGCCTCGGGCAGCGGGAAGGTGTCGTCGAGGCTCGGCACCTCGCGGATGAACTCCTCGGTCTCGCGGGCGACCTCGGCCCAGAACGCCAGGGTCTCGGCGACCGTCTCGCCCTCCACGAGCCGGAAGCTGTCGCCCCAGGTCTCTTGCGTGCGGGCGCGGTCGTTCGGCTTCTGCTGGGCCATGCGGAGCCAGTTGAGCTCGGTCTCGGCGACGTGCTTCACGAGTCCGCCGAGGGTGAGCTCGCTGGCGCTGGGGCGGCTGTTCGCCTGCTCGCCGGTCAGGCCGAGCACCGAACGGCGGAGGCCGCCGCGCTGAGCCTCCACGAAGGCGATGAGGGCGCCGCGCTCGTCGCCGTGGGACTCCGCGCTGACGTGGGTGACCATGGTGTCCGCCTCTCTCCGGCCCGCTGCCGCGGGCTCCGTTCCGCCGGGCTTCCCGACACCCCAGACGCTACGGAGCCTTGCGGTCAGGTTCTGTCCGCAAGGCTCCGGGAGGTATGAACTGGCCTCAGGGCATACGGGCCGGCTTCGGTGTTATCGGCGGATGACCGAGCGGATCCACGAGAGCTGCTGGGAGACCTCTCCGGCCTCGGCGCCCTTCTCCCGGTCGGAGCCGTTGAAGACGCCGATGAGGGTTTCGGTGCCCCGCGGCCCGACGGTCATCACCGGGCCGCCGGAGTCGCCACCGGCGGGAATCCCGGACACCTTCTTCATACAGAAGTCGGGTCCGCCCGGCGCGGTGCGGCCCGCGCACCGGGGGTCGTCCGGCCGTACGACCTTCAGGTCCGACTGCTTGAGGACGGGCGACTGGCAGGAGCTCTCGTCCGTGGTGCAGGTGGCGCCCCACCCGTACTGCCGCACGGCCTGGCCGCGGTGGACGCCGACCGTGGACAGCTTGGCGATGCGGACGTTCATCGGCGCGACCTTGACGAGCATCATGTCGGAGTGCGCGCTGCCCACGCGCTTGCCGCGGAGGGGGCGGACCGTCTTGCCCTTGCGCATGTCGAGATGGCCCACCCGGAAGGAGATCCGCTTGTCGGCGACCGGCAGCGCCTGCTCGTAGAAGCAGTGCGAGGCGGTGAGGATCCACTGGCGGGCGACCGCTGTGCCGGTGCACGCCGGTTTGCCGTCCACGAGCATGCGTACCGCCCACGGGCCGTAGGTGCTCTTCGACCCGCCGATGACGGCGGAGGCCGGAGCGGACGCCATCACCGAACCCGCGACCAACGCCAGGACGGTCAGCAGCAGTACGCGAACGCGACGCACCATGCGGAACAACTCCTCTCAAGGGGTTACAGCCGTACAGGTAGTGACAGCCGTACAGGTAGTGAGAGACCCCGTTGAGCAAAAGCGTTCCGCACGAGCCCCAGGAGAACCCGGGAAAACCCAGGAGAACCCAGGAGAACGGACAGTCAGGCGATGGGGCAGTCAGGCGATCAGAACGGGAAGCGGGACCTGCCGTGCTGCACGGAGATCCACTTCTGCGTGGTGAAGGCGTCCACCGTCGAGTCGCCGTTCAACCGGCCGACGCCCGAGTGCTTCTCGCCGCCGAACGGCACGATCGGCTCGTCGTGCACCGTGCCGTCGTTGATGTGCATCATCCCGGTGTTGATGCGCTTCGCGAGCCGCACGCCGCGCTCGATGTCGCCGGTGTGCAGGGCGCCGCTCAGGCCGTAGCGGGAGTCGTTGGCGATGCGCACCGCCTCCTCCTCGCCGTCGAAGGGCAGGACGAGCGCCACGGGGCCGAAGATCTCCTGGTTGAGGACCGGGGAGTCGGCCGGCAGGTCGGTGAGGACCGAGGGGGCCACCAGGTTGCCCTCGGTGCGCCCGTGCAGCAGCGCTGTCGCACCCGCGCCGACCGTCTGCTCGACGAGCGCCGTCACGGCCTCCGCCTGGGAGGAGTTAATGAGCGGGCCGATGTGGGTGGCCGGGTCGGCCGGGTCGCCCACCGTCAGCGTCGCGACCTTGGCGACGAACTTCTCGGTGAACTCGGCCTGGACGGCACGGTCCACGAGGATGCGGTTGGCGGCCATGCAGACCTGGCCCTGGTGCACGAAACGGCTGAAGACCGCCGCGTCCACGGCGTAGTCGATGTCGGCGTCGTCCAGGACGATCAGGGCACTGTTGCCGCCCAGTTCGAGGATGGAGCGCTTGAAGTTCGCGGCGCAGACGGTGGCGACATGGCGGCCGACCGCGTCCGAGCCGGTGAAGGAGATGACGCTCGGCACCGGGTGCTCGATGAGCGCGTCACCTATCTCGGCTATGTCGGTGATGACGACGTTCAGCAGCCCGCCCGGCAGTCCGGCGTCCTCGAAGACCTTGGCCACCAGGGCGCCGCCGAGGATGGGCGCGTTCTGGTGCGGCTTGAGGACGACGCCGTTGCCCAGGGCGAGCGCAGGGGCGACCGACTTGATCGACAGCAGGAAGGGGAAGTTGAAGGGGCTGATGACACCGACCACCCCCACCGGGACGCGGTAGAGGCGGTTCTCCTTGCCGTCGTCCGGCGACGGCAGGATCCGCCCCTCGGCGCTCAGCGAGACATGCACGGCCTCGCGCAGGAACTCCTTGGTGAGGTGGATCTCGAAGGCGGCCTTGAGCCGGGTGCCGCCCAGCTCGGCGATGATCGCCTCGGTGATCTCTTCCTCGCGCTCCTCGACGATCCGCAGGGCACGCTCGAACACGCCGCGCCTGGCGTACGGATTGGTCTCGGCCCACGCCTTCTGCGCGCGCTCGGCGGCACGGTAGGCCTGGTCGATCTCGTCGGCCGTGGCGACCGTTATGGACGCCAGCTTCTCCCCGTCGTACGGATTGAAGTCGATGATGTCCCAGGACCCCGACCCGGCCTTCCACTCCCCGTCGATGTACTGATGAGCCAGGTCAGTGAAGAAGGACATGAGAGGGACACCCCTTGCCGCGGCAGCAGACGGACGCAGACGGACGCAGACGGAAAGCAGAACCTGATCTCACGTCATAGTACTGAATAGTACTGACGTGTCAGGTGAGTTGGAGCAGACCACGGAGAAGATCTCTGCTGCCGACGGCGTCGGGGCTGTCCTTCTGCAACTGCGCCACCACCCGCTCGTACTGGGCGACTTCCTCCGCCTTGTCGAGGTAGAGCGCGCCGGTGAGCTGCTCCACGTACACGACGTCGGAGAGGTCGGACTCCGGGAAGCTCAGCATGGTGAAGGCACCGCTCTCGCCCGCGTGCCCGCCGAAGCTGAACGGCATCACCTGAAGCGTGACGTTCGGGCGCTCGGAGATCTCGATGAGGTGCTGGACCTGACCCCTCATCACCTCACGGTCGCCATACGGGCGTCGGAGCGCGGCCTCGTCCAGGACGCAGTGGAAGCGGGGTGCGTGCTCGGAGATGAGGAGCTTCTGCCGCTCAAGGCGCAGCGCCACGCGCCGCTCGATCTCGCCTCTGCTCGCGCCCTTCATGCCGCGGGCGACGACCGCGTGCGCGTACGCCTCGGTCTGCAACAGGCCGTTGACGAACTGGACTTCGTACACGCGGATGAGGGATGCGGCACCCTCCAGACCGATGTACGTCTGGAACCACCCGGGCAGGACGTCGGAGTAACTGTGCCACCAGCCCGTGAGGTTGGCCTCTTTGGCGAGCGAGAGGAGTGCGCCCCGCTCGGCCTCGTCCGTGACGCCGTAGAGCGTCAGAAGGTCCTCTACGTCCCTGGACTTGAAGCTCACCCGTCCCAACTCCATGCGGCTGATCTTCGATTCGGAGGCGCGGATCGAGTATCCGGCCGCTTCACGGGTGATGCCGCGCGACTCCCTGAGCCGCCTCAGCTGTGAGCCCAGCAGGATGCGCCGTACCACCGAGCCACTCGACTCCCCTGCGGTCACTTCGCTCAATCCTCCCCATCGACTGGAAGCCAGCAGTCTGCCATTAAACGCTCCGGGCCGTACACGTCCGGTTACAGAAATGGAAAGGCTCCGAAAGCCCTCCACAAGAATCCGTAGGAAGAAATGGGCAAGAAGTGGCACGGTATCGACCAAGTCCGGCGCGTGCACGTGCATCTGCCCTTGCATCTGCTGTACGCATTCGGAACCATGGTCCGCGCGCCACCGCTGTACCGACCGCACCATCGGCGACCGACCGCGCCACCGCTCCATCGCTACGTACCGCGAAACCGGGGAGTGCCTCGCATGGGGACGAATGGATCGACCATGCTCGAGCCGTTACGGCAGGGGCTGCCTCCGATCGACCCCTCGGCCGTCTCCGACGCGGCCTCCGTCGCCCTCCCGGCCCGCTATGAAGCGGTGGGCAGCGCACGGCAGTTCACCCGCAAGACACTGGGTACGTGGGATCTTGAGGAGCGGTTCGACGACATCGCGCTGGTCGTCTCCGAACTCGTCACCAACGCGCTGCGCCACGCACTGCCCGCGGACACCCCGCGCGATCAGCAGGAGCCGCCCGTACGGCTGCACCTGATGCGCTGGGCGTCCCGTCTGGTGTGCGCGGTACGCGACCCCAGCGACGAGAGCCCGGTCGCGCGCGACACCGACGACGACTTCTCGGCGGAGTCGGGCCGGGGTCTGTTCCTCGTGGACTCCTTCAGCGACAGCTGGGGGTGGCACCCGCTCGCCGGCGCGCTGCGCGGCAAGGTGGTCTGGGCGCTGTTCCGGCTGGGGTGAGGCGCCCGGCCGGGTCAAGGCCTCCGGCTGGGTTGAGGCACCCGGCTGGGTCAAGGCCTCCGGCTGGGGTGAGGCGCCGTTCAGCCCCGCGACACGGGGCGCGGGGGGCGGCGCTCTCTACCTGGGCCGGGTCGGGCCGGGCCGAGCAGCGGTCGGCGGGCGACGGCCGGTGAACGTCGGCTGGTGAGTGACGGCCGGTGAGTGACGGCCGGTGAACGTCGGCCGGTGAACGTCGGCCGGGACCACGGGGGTTACCCGCCCGCCAAGTGGTCGAACTCCCCGTCCTTCATGCCCAGCAGCATCGCCTCGATCTCCGCTCGCGTATACACGAGCGCGGGACCGTCCGGGAACCGCGAGTTGCGCACGGCGACATCGCCGCCCGGCAACTTCGCGAACTCCACGCACGAGCCCTGCGAGTTGCTGTGCCTGCTCTTCTGCCAGACCACCCCGTGGAGCTCCGTGGCCGCCATGCCGTTAAACGCGTGGTGCACAGGTCGCTCCCCGGTGGTGCAGTGCCATTAGTGGCTCTAGATGCAGTGGTCAACTGTCCCGGATCATAGCTGTGTTCACATGCGGATGCATGGGCAGATGCACGTGCACGCGCGGTGTTCCCTTGGTTACAGGCCTGCCAGAACTTGCGCCTCGCCCCACCTGCCCTACGAACGCCGGGCCCTCCCCCCGAAGTTCCGCACCGCCCATCACACCGTCAATCGCGCCGGTTCTCCCGGATCGAACCCTTCGTGCACCAGGAAAAGACGCAGACCGACCCCTTTCTGTTCCATAGTTCAAATATCGGCTTCTCCGGAAAGGTTGGCCGGATCGGACTACGGGATGGGGCTACGGGGTCGGGCCACGGGATCGGGCCACGGGATGGGACTACGGGATCGGACTACAGGAGGGCGTCGAAGGCTGAGGGCAGGCGCTTCCAGGCGTCGCGCCCGGCGGCGTACTCCTCGTCGGTCAACAGGCAGGACTCCAGTAGCCGTTCCAGCCCGTCACGGTCCAAGCCCGGCGACGTGAACACCAGGTGGGTGCAGCAGTCGCCGTGCTCCGGATGCCAGTCGAGGGCGGCGGCCGCGCGGCGCACCGCAGGCACCAGCTCCCACGCGGCGTCCGGCAGCGAGGCCAGCCACGGCCCGGCGCTCTCGACGCAGAGCGCACCGCCCGCCGCGTCCCACCCGAGCAGCGTGTCCGGATGGTCGGCCAGCCAAAAACGCCCCCGGCTGCGCACGGCCGCGCAGGTCAGCTCCTCCAGGGCGGCGTAGAGCCGCTCCGGGTGGAACGGCCGCTTCCTGTGCCATACGAGGGTGGCGACCCCGCGCTCGTCGGCCTCGACGGGGAGCAGCGCGCAGGCGGGATGCTGAGCCGCGGCGGCCGCCTCCACGTCGAAACCGGCGAAGCCGGCGCGGGCGGCGAGGGTGGCGAGGGTGGCGAGGGTGGCGAGGGTGGCGAGGGTGGCGGCGGTCAGGCTGCCGCCTTCGCCGATGCCGGTGGTGATGACGACCCTATGGGCGGTCGGATGGAGTTGGGTGAGCAGCGCGCGGTCCTCGTCGTCGGCCTCCGCCGAGTCCATGACGGCGAGCACGGGCGCGTACTCCAGCTGGCGCGCCCAGGTGTCGGCGACAGTGCGACGGTCGGTGGGGGCGGCGGCGAGCCCCGCGTCCATCAGGTCGTCGCCGTTGCCGAGGCAGGGCAGGAGGAGGGCGGGGTCGACCGCCGTGACCACGCCGCTGAGCATCAGGCCGTCACCGGCGTGCGCGGCGACCACCTCGGCCATCGCCTTCGGCTCGACCGAGTCCCACAGCTCGACGACCGCGAGCCGGGTGAGGCCCGCGTCCGCGAGGCGGTGCAGCTCGGGCACCAGGTCCTCGCGGAGCGCGCAGCACGCGCAGTCGTCGACCAGCGGGACCTCACCGGTGGAGAGCACGCCGGTGGCGTCGCGGACCGTGCGGACGACTGTGCCCCGCACGGCGGTCGACAGGTCGTGGTGGAGGGCGACGCTGCCGGGGACACCGGCGAGGAGTTCGTCGACGGCGGCCCTGCGGGCGGCCGCGTGGAGACCGCCGACGATCACGACGTCCATGCGGGGCGGTTCGCCGTCCCGGTGGGGCGGTTCGCCGTCCCGGTGGGGCGGTTCGCCGTCCCGGTGGGGCGGTTCGCCGTCCCGGTGGGGCGGTTCGCCGTCCCGGTGGGGCGGTTCCGGGTGATCCGTGCCCGCCATCAGCGCTTGCCGAAGCGGCGCTCGAAGCGCTCGACGCGGCCCGCCGTGTCCATCACGCGAGCCGTGCCTGTGTAGAAGGGGTGGCTCGCCGACGAGATCTCGACGTCGACGACGGGGTACGTGCGGCCGTCCTCCCACTCGACCGTCCTTCCGTCGGCGGCCGAGGAGGACGCGGCGGCGGAGCCGGTGGCGAGGGTGGACCGGGTCAGGAAGGCGAAGCCTGCGGCCTTGTCGCGGAAGACCACGGGGCCGTACTGGGGGTGGATGTCCTTGCGCATGTCGGTCAGCGCTCCTCTCGGAAGTCGACGTGGTGTCCGGCCATCGGGTCGTACTTGCGCAGCGTGAGTCGGTCGGGGTCGTTACGGCGGTTCTTGCGGGTCACGTACGTGTAGCCGGTCCCCGCCGTGGAGCGGAGCTTGATGACGGGGCGGAGTTCGTTGCGGGCCATGGGGCTAGTATATGAACATGACTCCCGTTTTCAATAGGGGTCCCAGTCGACCGACCGAGAGGTGCGTCACCTTGTCCGCCCACTGCCAGCTGACCGGCGCGGTACCCCGCTTCGGCAACAACATCTCCCACTCCCACCGGCGGACGCCCCGCCGTTTCGACCCCAACGTCCAGCGCAAGCGGTACTGGCTGCCGAGCGAGGGGCGGTACGTGCGGCTGCGGCTGAGCGTGAAGGGGATCAAGACCGTCGACAGCATCGGCATCGAGGCGGCCGTCGCCAGGATCAGGGCGCGCGGCGTGCGGATCTGAGGCCTGGAGGACCAGGACGAGATGACCAGATGCCCAGATGACCAGATGCCCAGATGCCCAGATGACCAGATGACCAGATGAGGAAGTCGTGAGGAACTGATGGCCAGGAAGAGCAAGGTCGCGAAGAACGAGAAGCGGCGTACGGTCGTCGCGCGGTACGCCGAGCGGCGAGCCGAACTCAAGGAGCTGATCCGCAGGCCCGACACGGACGAGCTCGTACGGCGCGCCGCCCAGCGGGAGTTGGTGCGGCAACCCCGCGACGCCAGTGCGACGCGAGTGCGTAACCGGGACAGCGTCGACGGGCGCCCACGCGGATACGTAGGGAAGTTCGGGTTGTCGAGAGTGAAGCTGCGTGAGCAAGCGCACGCCGGGCACCTCCCCGGCGTGCGCAAGTCCTCCTGGTAGCTTGGCGCGCGATCCGGTCGGGCGACCACGTCGGCAGCAGCAGTTTCGTGCTGTCAATGCCGGTTTCATTAGGGGGACTTCAAGTGCGTACGTACGTCCGTAGTGTCCGCATGGGTGCCGCGGTGGCCGGTCTGGCCGCCGCGCTCGTCCTGACCGGTTGCAGCAGTGACGGGGATGGAGACGGGGACTCGGGGTCGGGCGGCGGCAAGAAGGACCGTGGTTCGGCCGCCGGTTCGAGCTCCTCCGGCGGGTCCGGGTCCGGGTCCGACGACGAGGGCTCGACCGGTGGGTCGAGTGGGTCCGGTGGCAAGGGCGGGAGCAGCCTGGAAGGTACCTGGGTCACCACGGCCGACGGGAAACCCCTCGCCCTCGCCGTCAGCGGCAAGACGGCGACACTGCTCGGCGAGGACGTGCTGTGCAGCGGCACCGCGGGCGAGAAGATGGGCACGCAGATGATCAACCTGACGTGTCCGAAGGGGGATTCGGACCGCACTGAGGGGCGGATCGAGTCCGTCGACGGCAAGTCGCTGAAGGTCGCCTGGGAGGGGGCCGGTACGGACGAGTTCCTGAAGACGGAGGGCACGAAGCTGCCCGAGGGGCTGCCGACGGCGGGAATGCCGCAGTCCTGACGGGGGCGTCACGCTCTCCCTCCCTCCTCCCTCTTCTCCTCCCTCCTCTTCTCCTCCCTCTTCTCCTCCCCTTTCTCCTTCGTCTTCTCCTCCCCTTTCTCCTTCGTCTTCTCCTTCTCCGGGGCCGGCGCCGACTGCTGTTGCTGCCGCTTCGTGGCTGAGCCGTCCACCAGCATCGGCGGGGGTGCGGTGTCCAAGGCGTCGGACAGTTTGTCGAGGGCCTCCAGGAGCAGGCCCGCCCCCCTGCGGACCACCCGGTCGGGAACGCCCTCGCCGTCCCACTCCGCCAGTGCCGCGCGGACCGCGTCCCACTTGGGCACGCGGCGTTCGCGTACCGCCTTCGCGCCCTGCTCCGTCGCCTTGCGCAGTGCTTCGGCGAAGCGGGCCGCGGCGGGCACGGGGGTGTCGCCGCGGTCCGGCAGGTGTGCCTCCATCAGCATCGCGACGCGGCCCAGTTGGGCGAGCGCCTCCTCCGCGTCGGCGGCGGCCGCGCGGGACAGGCCGCGGTGGCGCACCGGCTCGTCCTTGGCCCGGTTGTCCGCGTCCTGCCATGCGACCCGGGCGTCACGGGCGGCGAGCAGGGCCTCCCGTACATCGGGGCAGGCCTTCCCCGCCGGGTGTGCGTAGCGGTCGACGACCGCGGCGGCGTAGCGGGCGTCCGCGATCAGCCAGTCGGCTAGGCGGGTGCGCAGGCGCGGGGTCTCCCAGGCGGGGTACACCGCGTACGCGATCATCGCGAGGACGCCGCCGAGCAGGGTCAGGACCACCCGCTCCGGAACCGTCTGCGTCCACTGCTGACCGCCCATCCCGAGCAGGAACACGACGTACGCGGCCACGCAGGCCTGCGCCGCGACCTGGCCGGTGCGCATCAGCAGGTACATCATCCCCGCGCAGAGCACGGCGAGCGCGGCGGAGAGCCCCGTGCCGGGGTGGGCCAACTGGACCAGGCCCGTGGCCAGCGCGACGCCGACGAGCGTGCCGCCGAAGCGGGCCACGGCACGGGAGTACGTCTGCGAAAAGTCCGGCCGCATCACCATGACCGAGGCCATGGGGGCCCAGTAACCGTGCCCGAACGGGATCCAGGTGCCGAGCAGATACCCCGTGGCGGCCACGGCGGTGACCCGGATCGCGTGCCGGGTGACCGGCGAATCGTGCCGGAAGTCGGCACGGATGGCCCGCAGGGCGGTGGGGAGCAGCGCGAAGAGGGTGGGGCGGAGGAGGGGGGCGGGGGGAGCGGGGGGAGCAGGGGGAGGAGCGGGGGTGGGTGGCTGGGGGCTCGGTGGGGTGTCCGGGTCGGCGTGCGGTGAAGTTTCCGGCCCGGGGGGCGGGGAGGCAGCAGACGTCGGTTCCGGTGGGATGTCAGGGGCGCGGTCAGGGGGCGCGGGGAGTGTGCCGAGGGTGGGGGTCGGGGTCGCGGTGTCGTGGGTGGGGGTGTTCTGCGTGTTGCCCGCTGTTTCCAGTACGTCCTTCAGGAGCGCCCGCAGGCGGACCGCCGCCCGGTACGCCGGGCCCGTCAGGATCGCCCCCGTGTCCGGGGTCCTGAGCGCGGCCAGCGCCGCCGGAGGGATCTCGACCGGATCGCCGTGGCGGATCGCCCGGGCCGCGGCGTCCAGGACCGAGCCCGCCGCGGCCAGCAGCTCGCGCACCCTGTCCCGCTCCTTGCCCTCCGGCGGCACGCCGACCGCCGGGTCCGCCAGGGAGGCGAGGACCGGGCGGATGCGTTCGGCGATGCCTCGCGCGCCGTGCAGTTCCGCGGGGCGGGTGCGGGCCTGGCGCGGGGTGATCGTCGCCGCGTCGCGCGCCGCCATCAGGGGCTCGGGGTCGAAGGGGGCCACCGGATCGTGGCGGAGCCTGCGGGCGTAGTCCGCCTCGGCCGCCAGCGCGTCGGCCAACGCGTCCCTGTGGGCGCCCCATCTGCGTACCGGAAAGAGGATCACCAGCGCCGCCTGCACGCAACCGCCGACGATCATCATCGCCGCGTGGCCCGCCGCCGCGGCGGCCGACGTGGGGATCGTGACCGTCACGAGCATGATCGCGACGTTGGACGACGCGATGATGCCGACCGTCGGGCCCGCCGCCCAGCTCAGGCCCGCCAGGAAGGTCCAGAGGCAGAGGAGGGCGAGGAAAAGGAGCAGGTGGGAGCCGGTGAGGTAGCCGAGGAAGGTGGAGACGGCGAGGCTCGTGCCGGAGGCCAGGGCGAGCTCCGGGCGGGGGCGCCAGCTGCGCTGGAACGTGGCGATGGCCGCCTGGAACGCACCGAAGGCGGAGCTTGCGGCCACCGCGGGGCCGAAGAGGCTGAGGCTGACGCCGATGATGATCGCGAGGCCGGCGGCGCCGCGCAGGGCGACCAGGGGTTCCAAACGTTTGCGCTCGACGGTCAGACCCGAGCGAGCTGTCTCTTTCAGCGCGCGGAGCCAGGTCACTCTGTGATGATACGGGGCATATCGGACGGGGCGAGGTGGGGTGGGCCGGGCGCAGTGGGGTGGGCGGGGCGAGGTGGGTGATGCGTAGGACTTGGGGGTCGGGTTGTCGGGGTCAGGGACCAGGCCTCGGGGCAGGGGTCAGGGCAGGGCCGGGCCCCGCCTCCCATGCCCGACCTCGGCGCGGTCCGCGGCCGCCGTGCCGTGCGCCCAGCCCTCGCCGTCTGTCACGCCCCGCACCCGGGTCGTGGTCGTCTCGGGGAACATCCGCTCGGCGTGGTCGGTGACGGCGACGTCGCGGGCGGCCAGCACGGGAAGCAGGTCCGCCGCGTCCCGCGCCGCCCGCGCCGCTTCCTGCGTCGCTTCCGTCACCGCGTGCTCACCCGCCTCGGCCAGGCGCCCGCCGATCCGGTGCGCGTACGCCATCAGGAACGCCTGCCGGAACGTCTTCGTACGCTTGCGGCCCGCAGCGCGCTGCCCCGCCTCCGCCTTGGCCATCGCCGCCGTGCCCTGCACGAGCAGGGAGGTGTGGAGGAGTTCGACCGACTCCAGGTCGGATTCGAAACCGACGACGGTCGAGAAGCCGTACGCCTCGTTCCACACCGCCCGGCAGTGGTTCGCCGCGGCGACGGCGTCGAGGAGGATCGCCTTCGCCGTCTCGTACGGGGCGTCCACGCCGATGCGGCACGCCCCGGGCGTGTCCTTCGCGTGCGTGCGGGCGGCGAGCAGCGCCTCGTCGAGAGAGTGGCGGGCCATCAGCTCCTGGGCCTTGGCGGTCAGCGCCTCGGCCTCCTCCGGATAGCCGGTCGCCTCGGCCTTGGCGAGGAGTGCGCGGATACGGGTGAGCGTGCGGGGCTCGCCCTCGGCCGGGCCGGGGACGGTCCCACCCGGGGGCGGTCCCGCCGGTTCGAGCGGAGGGAGGCGGAGGAGCAGGCGGTAGAGCTGGAGGTACGTGGTGGCACGGCCGAAGCGGTTCCGGTTCCGGTTCCGGTTCCGGTCCAGGTCGCCGTGGCGGTCCGCGTCTGTGGCGGGCACGGCGGGCTCGGCGGGCTTGGCGGCCTTGAGCTGGGCTGCCCAGCGGGGCGGCAGGTGGGCGTAGCGGCCGGTCTCGGCGTGGATCAGGGACGCGGTCAGGCGGACGTGCGGCTCCTCCAGGTCGCGGCGGACCAGGCGGATCACGTCGGCGGGCTGCCAGCCGTTCCGCCAGGCGCGGCTCAGGTACTCCTCGCCGCGTCGGCGCAGTTCGGCGTCCGCCTCGGGGGTCGCGGCCAGGAGCGACGCGCCGGTGTCGAGACCGTCGTCGCCGTCGCTGTAGAGCGCCGCCGCGAACGCTTTGTCGATCACCGAATCCATGAGGTCAAGGGTATGCGGGTGCGGCACGGGTCGGTTGCCGCCCACTTGTCCACAGGCTGTGGATATCGAACTTCTGCGCGAGGTCGTTCCTCAGCTGTCGCCGCCCTCGTCGATGAGCCGCCGCACCTCGCGGTCGACCAGGCCGAGCCGCGCCTCGGCGACCAGCGGCACGGCGCGGCGGTGTCTGCGGGCCTCGTGCACGTCGATGTCGACCGTCACCAGGCCCGGCTCCCACTTCGGCGCCTGCGCGACGACCGTTCCGCGCGGGTCGACGACGCGGGAACCGCCCCAGAACGAGGCGCCGTTCTCGTTCCCGACCCGGTTCACGAAAACGACCCAGCACTGCAGCATCCGGGCGGTGTACGAGAGCAGCGTGTCCCAGTACAGGCCGGTGTCCATGGCCTCGGGATCCAGGCTCGCGGCGCTGTTCGTCGGTACGAGGATGACCTCGGCGCCGTCCTGCACGGCGAGCCAGGGCAGCACCGGCTGCCACGCGTCGTTGCAGATGAGGGTGGCCGCGCGGCCGAGCCCGCCCGGCAGGTCGTACGCGCGAAGGTGCTGGCCGGGGCTGACGTGCTTGCGCTCCTCCCACGCCAGGTAATTGGGCAGGTACAGCTTCCGGTGGACGTGCAGCAGCCGCCCCTGTGAGAAGTACGCCGCCGTGTTGTACGCGCGCAGGCTCGTGTGCTCGTGGAAGCCGATCAGGACGTCGGGACCACCGGGCTCCGTCAGCGCGAGCAGCCCCGGGTCGTCGGTGGTGATCGACGAGTCCTTCTCCAGGCCACCCAGGTGGTAGCCGTGCAGGCTCAGCTCCGGAAAGACGACGAGGTCGGCGCCCTGGGTGGCCGCGAGGGTGACCTGTTCCCGTGCGGTTTCCAGGTTCTGTCCGACCTCGCCCAGGGCGCAGTCGGTCTGTGCCAGTGCCACGCGCATGGGGCGAGCCTTGCAGTGGGGGTGGGGTGGTGCACGTTGGGGGCGCCCGACTGTGTGTGCGGGGTGTCGCTCCCTGCCGGGGGCGCGGGGAGCGCGGGGGCGCGGGGGGGTAGGACCGCCGCTTCGCGACGGAGGGGGTGGGTGGGTGGATGGGTGGGTGGGTGGATGGGTGGGTGGCTCCCCCGCCTGTCTGCCCCGTGGCGGTGCGAACGGGACCGCCGCTCCGCGGCGGAGTCATCCCACCCACCCACCCGTTCGCCCTGCGACGTACGGCGGGAGTAGGGGCGGGTGGGCGGGAGTTGCCCCCGCGCCCCACGGCGCGAGAAGACGCGGGTGAGCGGGGCTGCCCTGGGGCCCACCACCGGAGACGGACCGGGCGCGTTAAGGGTGTTCTGTGACGTTTCGCCGGAGTCGGGGTGGGCGCGTCGGGGATGTCAGTGGGCGGTGCGAGACTCCGGGGTATGGAGAGTGGGCGGTGGGTCATTCGGGGCGGGGAAGGCCGTGGGGCCGAGCTCGTGCCCATCGGGGACGACGGGCTGCCTGCCGGGCGCGTCGTCCGGGAGCCCGACCTCGCCGAAGCCGTCCGGAAGCGTCCGGCAGTGGCCCGATGGGTCTGGCGGTCCACCGCCGACATCTATCCGCGCCTGCTCGCCGCAGGCGTCCGCGTAGAACGCTGCTACGACATCGAGGCCGCCGAGCTCCTCCTCCTCGGCCACGAGGGCCGCCTCGGCGAGCCCCGCTCCGCCGCAGCCGCCCTCGCCCGCCTCCGCAACGCCCCCGTACCCCCCGATCTGCCGCCCCGCGCCGCCGAGCCCGGCGCGCAGGACTCCCTCTTCGGGCTCTTCGAATCCCGCCCCGGCGGCGTCGACGTATCCCTGACAGACCTCGTCGAGGTCCACGCCGAGCAGCAGCGAAGACACGACGCCACCGACCGCCCCGCCCGCATGCGCCTGCTCACCGCGTCCGAGTCCGCGGGCATGCTGGTGGCCGCCGAGATGAACGCCTCGGGCCTGCCCTGGCGCGCCGACGTCCACCGCGATCTCCTGACCGACCTGCTCGGCGAGCGGTATGCGGGCGGCGGCGAGCCCCGGCGCCTGGCCGAGCTGGCCGACGACGTGTCCGCCGCGTTCGGCCGCCGCGTCCGGCCGGATCTGGCCGCCGACGTCGTGAAGGCCTTCGCGCAGGCGGGCATCAGGGTGAAGTCGACGCGGCGCTGGGAGATCGAGGGGATCGACCACCCCGCGGTGAAGCCCTTCATCGAGTACAAGAAGCTGTACCGGATCTGGACCGCGCACGGCTGGGGCTGGCTCCAGGACTGGGTGCACGACGGCCGTTTCCGCCCCGAGTACACGCCGGGCGGCTCGGTCAGCGGCCGCTGGACGACCAATGGCGGGGGCGCGCTGCAGATCCCCAAGGTCATCCGCAAAGCCGTCGTCGCCGACCCGGGCTGGCGGCTCGTCGTCGCCGACGCCGACCAGATGGAGCCGAGGGTCCTGGCCGCGATCTCCCGCGACCGGGGCCTGATGGAGGTGGCCGGGAGCGAGGAGGACCTCTACACCCGGCTGTCCGACCGCGCGTTCTCCGGTGACCGCGAGCACGCGAAGATCGCGCTGCTCGGCGCGGTGTACGGCCAGACGTCGGGCGACGGCCTGAAGAACCTGGCCGCGCTGCGCCGCCGCTTCCCGCTCGCCGTCGCGTACGTCGACGACGCGGCGAAGGCGGGCGAGGAGGGGCGGCTCGTACGGACGTGGCTTGGCCGGACGAGCCCACCGGCGGCCGGAGCAGGGGACCAGGACGAGGCCGGCATCCCCCAGGAAGCCCCGGCGAACGCGCCCTTCTCGGCGAGCGCAGCGGACTCGGCGGGCGCGGCAGGTTCCGCAGACTCGGCAGGTTCGGCAGCCGGACGTGGCTCCGGCGAGAACGAGTTCACCCCCGGCTATGCCTCGTCCAACGCCCGTGCGCGGGGCCGGTTCACGCGCAACTTCGTGGTGCAGGGCAGCGCCGCCGACTGGGCGCTGCTGATGCTGGCGGCGCTGCGGCGGTCGCTCGCGGAGGGTGGCCTCCGGGCCGAGCTCGTGTTCTTCCAGCACGACGAGGTCATCGTGCACTGCCCCGCCGAGGAGGCGGAGACGGTGGCGCTCGCCGTGCGGGAGGCGGGGGACCTCGCGGGCCGGATCGCCTTCGGGGAGACGCCGGTCCGGTTCCCGTTCACCACGGCCGTCGTGAAGTGCTACGCCGACGCGAAGTGAGACGACCCCTCCGCGTCACGCCCCCCATTGATCCCCTACGCCGAATCCGTCTTCGCCGAATCGTCCGTCGGCCCCCCACCTGTCGGCCCCCCGCCCGTCGCCTCCAACTCGGCCAGCTGTGCCCGGAGTTCACCGAGCACCCGGCTGTCCGTGCCGTCGAGCGCCCGTAGCGCCGCCGTCCACTGTTCGTACGCCTCCTCGGCGCGTCCCGCCGCGCGGAGGAGGATGCCGCGCTGATGGCGGGCCAGGCCCGTCATGTGGGTGTCGCCCCGCTGTTCGGCGTGGTCGAGCAGGGCGGCGCACTCGCGCGTCGCGTCACCGAAACGGAAGAGCTCGCGCAGGGCGCGGACCCGGCCGAGGCGGGCCTGGGACGCACCGTGCCAGTCCTGGTACTCGCCGTGCAGCCGCAGGCTCTCATCGAAGTGCGCGAGGCCTGCGTCGGGTTCGCCGAGGGTGAGATGGGCGTAGCCGATGTTGCAGTGGGCGGACTGGCGGACGACGGCGTGCCCGATGGACTCACCGATCGCGAGGCTGCGTTCATGGTGGCTGATGGCGGCGCGGGCGTCCGTGTGCTCGTAGAGGTTGCCGAGGTGGCTGAGGGTGATGGCCTCGCTGAGCGGGTCGGCGAGTTCCTTGGCGAGGTCCAGGCTCTGGTGGAGGGCGTCGGCGGACTCGGCGTGGCGGCCGAGGCCTTCGAGGAGGAGGCCGCGGTTGTTGAGGCCGCGGCGGACGCAGGACACGATGCCGAGGGTGCGCCAGAGGGCGAGGGCCTCATCGTTCAGGGCCAGGGCCTCACTGCCCCGGCCGGACATGAAGTTCAGCCCTGCGAGGTCGGTGAGGGCCTGCGCCTCGGCGCCGAGGTCACCCTGGCGGCGCGCGGCGGCCAGGGCGAGCGTGCCGAGCGCACCCAGTTCGGTGAGGCGGCCGCGGCGCTGAAGGTACGGGAAGAGGCAGCGGACCAGTACCGGGAGCAGTCCCGCGGGGTCCTTGTGCCGTTCGGCGAGGGCGAGGATGTTCGCGAGTTCGGTGTCGCCCCAGGCGAAGGCGGACCGTGCGGAGAGGGGTGGTTCGGCGGATGCTTCGTAGCCGGACGCTTCGTAGCCGGACGCTTCGTAACCAGACGCTTCGTTGCCAGACGCTTCGTAGGCAGACGCTTCGTAGGCAGACGCTTCGTAGCCAGACGCTTCGTAGCCAGACGCTTCGTAGGCAAACGTGTTGGTCGCCTCAGCTCGACCGGGGCCCTCTGGACGCGCAAGGCAGGCATCCACCCCGCGCAACCGGTCGCTCCGGTCCAGGCCCTCCGGCAGGATCGCCATCAGCGTGCGGCGGGCGGACTCCGCGTACCAGCGGAAGGCCTCTTCCACGATGCCGGACCCCGCCGGGGCACGGCCGGCGGCCTCCCTCGCGAAGTCGCGTACGAGGTCGTGCGGGGTGTACCGGCCGTAGGACGTCTCGTCGAGGAGGGCGACGTCGACGAGGCGGTCGAGGGCCGCCCCCGCGCGCAGTTCGCCGACGCCCAACAGGCGGGCAAGCAGCGGCACTCCGTACGTCGGCAGGTCGAGCGCGCCGATCCGGGCGAGGGCGCGGGCGGCGTCGCGGTCGGCCTCGCGGTCCGAGGTGCGCAGGGCGTCGAGGGCGACGGCCAGGGAACGGCGCACGCTCAGGTCGTCGTACTCCAGGTGGTGCAGCCTGCCCCCGCTGACGGTGAGGAGTTCGACCAGGGCGTCCGGGGTGAGGGCGCGGCGGGCGGCGAGGCGGGCGGCGACGATGCGCAGGGCGAGCGGGAGGCGGCCCGCGAGTTCGACGAGAGGGTGCCCGGCGTCGAGCCCGGCACGGCCGGAGACGGCGCGCAGGAGTGCGGCGCTGTCCCCGTCGGTGAGGAGGTCGAGCGGGAAGCGCGCGGCGCCGTCGAGGGCGGTGAGGGGCGAGCGGCTGGTGACGATGACCGCGCAGCCGGATCCTGCGGGCAACAGGGGGCGGACCTGAGCGGCCGTCGCGGCGTCGTCCAGGACCAGGAGCGTGCGGGTGGGCGCGAGCAGTGAACGGAGCAATGCGCTGGCCGCGTCCGGGGATTCGGGGCTCTCCGGGGTGCGGCGCGGCTCCGCGCCGAGGTCGTGCAGGAGCGCGGCGAGGGCCTGACCGGGGGTGAGTGGGGTCATACCCGGGGTCGCGCCGCGCAGGTTGACGTAGAGCTGGCCGTCCGGGAAATCCTCCCGCAGCGCGTGAGCCACGTGCAGGGCGAGGGCACTCTTGCCCACGCCCGCCATGCCGGAGACGACGGCGACGCGGGCGCCTTCGCCGAGGGCGCGCCGAAGGGCCCGGACGGTACGGGTGCGGCCCGTGAAGTGGGCCGGGCCGGGAGGCAGTTGGGCGGGGTGGGACGCTGCGGTGCGGCCGGTTCGCTCCGGTGGGCCCGCGCTGGTGCGGTCGGCGTCTACTCCGGACTCTCCGGACTCTCCGGACTCTCCGACCTCTCCGGGATCTCCGGGATCTCCGGGATCTCCGGGATCCTCAGCCCCTTCGACCTCTCCAGTCCCTTCGGCCTCTCCGGCACGGCCCGGCTCCCCGCTCCCTGGCGCAACGGATTCGGAGGGACCGGCGACATCGACGGCTTCGGCGGCGGCGGTCGCGTCGCCGCTCTCCCCTGCCCCGGGTACCCGGGCAGCGGCCGGTCCCCGCAGCACCTCCTGATGCGCGTCCCGTACCCCCGCCCCCGGCTCCACGCCGAGTTCCTCGACCAGCCTGCGGCGCAGTTCCCGGTGGACGGCGAGGGCCTCGGCCTGTCGTCCCGTGCGGTGCAGGGCCAGCATCAGCTGGCGGTGGAAGGCCTCGCGGAGGGGGTGTTCGGCGACGAGGGCGGCGAGTTCGGGGACGTGCGCGGCGAGGCCGGTGCCGAGTTCCAGCTCGGCGTCGTACCGCCACTGCAGGACAAGGAGGCGTGCCTCTTCCAAGCGCGGTACGAGGGGGTGGCCCGCCAGCGAATCGGGGAGGCCGCTCAACGGCGCACCGCGCCACAGCGCCAGCGCTTCCGTGGCGTGGTCCGCGACCCGCGCCCAGTCCCGCTCCGCGTGCGCCGCCCGCGCCCCCGCCACCAGACGCTCGAAGACCCGTACGTCCAACTCACTGTCACCGACCCGCAGCCGGTACCCGGGCGGCACCGCGTGCAGCCGCCGCGGATCGTCGAGGAGCCTCCGCAGCCGTGTCACGTGGTTCTGGAGCGAGGCTTGCGCGGACGCGGGCGGAAAGCCGTCCCACAGCGCGTCCTTGAGGACGCTGAGGGAGACGACCTTGTCGGGTTCCAGGAGGAGCGCGGCGAGCAGGGCGCGGCCCTTGGCGCTGCGCACGGGGTGCGGCTCGCCTGCGGCGTCGTACACGGCGGGAGCCCCGAGCAGGCCGAACCGCAGCCCGCATCGCTCACTCACGCCTGTCTCCCCCGTGCCGTCCCGCCATGTCCCGTCATGTCGCCATGTCGCCATGTCGTCATGTCTCGCCGGTGCGTTCCGGCCGGCCGCACCGTACCGGAGGACCGTTGGCCACATGTTAGCGATCTGTTGGTGAACCCTGATCTGATCACTACATCGGATCTGGCCCGCCGGTACTCGCGCACAGCGCGTAACTCGGGGGAGTGTCGCCGCCGCGGCCGGATTCGGGGGCAGAGAGAGCCCCGGTCGGCGGAGGTGAACGACCGGGGCTTTCGCCCCGCCACGTCGCTCGTTCCTGCGTGGCAGTCACCACATCACTCGTTCCTACGTAGCAGTCACCACGTCACTACGTAGACGTCGCCTCACCTCTACGTAGTCGTCGCGACATCTCCACCCCTCTCCTCCCCCCAGCTCCCCCAGGTGTCACGCCACTGGCAGCCGGACCGTGAACATCGAGCCCTTCCCCGGCACGCTCTCCGCCGTCACCGAGCCGTCGTGTGCCTCGACCAGCTTGCGCACGATCGAGAGGCCGAGACCGCTGCCGCCCGTCGCGCGGGTCCGTGACTTGTCGGCGCGCCAGAAGCGGTCGAAGACGTGCGGCAGGTCGGCCGCCGCGATACCCGTACCGGTGTCGGCGACCTCGATCAGTACGGCGTCGTCCGCGGTACGGCAGCTAATGCGGACGCTGCCGCCCTCGGGGGTGTGGCGGACCGCGTTGGAGACGAGGTTGCCGATCGCCTGGCGCAGCCGCAGCGGGTCGGCCCGCACCCACGGATCGCCGAACACGGTGGCCCTGAGCCGGACCCCGGCCGCGTCCGCGCGCGCCTGGTGCGCCGCCGCCACCTGGTCGGCGATCTCGGCGGCGCGCACCGCCTCACGGTGCAGCCGGAGCGTGCCCGCGTCGGCGGCGGCCAGGTCCTGCAGGTCGTCGACGACGTGCTGGAGCAGCAGGGCCTCTTCGAGGAGCGAGGTGACCAGCTCCGGGTCGGTGTCGACGACACCGTCCTCCGCGGCCTCCAGCCAGCCGCGGATGTTGGACAGCGGAGTGCGCAGCTCGTGCGCCACGTCGCTCACCATCGCCTTGCGCTGTTCCTCCAGGGCCTTGCGGTGGGCCGCCATATCGTTGAAAGCGGCGGCCAGTTGGCTGATCTCGCCCGCCGAGCGGGTGACGCGCGCGGGGACCGGTTCGCTCGTCTCGCCCGCCTTCATGCGCCGCGTCGCGGTGGTGAGCGCGCGCAGCGGCCGGGTGAGCCGGGTCGCGGCGAACGCGGTGACGGCGACGGTGACGGCGAGGACGGCCGCGGCGAGCCCGGCCAGACGCACGGTGTTGCCTCGGGAGAGGCTGAAGCCGGGCGTGCTGCGGGTGCCGTCGGAGCTGGTGATGAAGAGCAGCGCGGGTGACGAGACGTAGGGGCCGAGCTGCTCGCGGCGCGCGGTGTCGACGCAGGAGGCGGTGGCGGCGGCCCTGGCGGCCGCGGCGGGGTCGACGGCGCTGCTGTCGGCCGCCCCGGCAGGGCCGAGTTCCGCTTCGGCCCTCTCGGGGTCGACGTCGGGCGTCACGGGCGGGGTCGACGGCACGGCGGCGGTGACCGGCTTCGGACCGGTCCGCCCGGTCAGGTCGAGGCCGACCATGACGGGGCCGAGACCGTGCCGCTTCATGCAGGCCTCGGCGAGGGAGTTGAGCTTCTTGAGGGCCTTCTGCTCGGTCTCGGTGGGCATTTCGAGCGGGGGCATGCGGCAGCGGTACTTCAGGAACTCGTCCGGGTCGTGGCTCACCTGGACGGTGGGGCGGCCGCCCGGGCCGACGACGACCTGGACGCCCGCGCCGAGGTCGGCCAGGCAGCCCGCGCTCTTGTCGGCCGCTGCCTTGAGCCGGTCGCGTTCCGCCGTGGTGAGGCGGTACGGGCCGACCGCGCGCGGGTCGATGCGGTCGGCGGTCGCGTCCTTGGCGTTTGTATTCGCGTTCGTATTCGCGTTCGTGTCCTCGTCCGTACGTCCCGGGGACAGCGTGGAGTCGACGGCGAGCGGGTCGAGGACGGCGGAGGCGGTCGGAGGGAGGGAGGTACGCCTGGAGTCGTCCTTTACGGAACCTTCCTTACTGGGGTCCTCCTTGCCGGGGTCCTCCTTGCCGAGGTCCTCCTTGCCGGTGCTCTCGTTGCCAGTGCCAGTGCTCTTCTTGCCGGGTCCGTCCTTCTTGGAGCCTCCTTCTGAGGGGGCATCTGCCGACGAGCCAGCCGTCGACGGACCCTGCCCCTTCGGAGCCGCCGAGTCCGCGATGATCTTGCGGTCCTGTGTGGTGAGGGCGATACGGCGGCCGGTGCTCCGGGCCAGTTCGCGGACGGCCTTGTCGGCGCCCCGCCACTCCGGAGCGCTTGCGCCGACGCCGAGGAGCCTGTCGTAGATGCGGGCGTCGTCGGCGAGGACCTGGCCCTGTTCCTGCCGCAGCGCACCGGATGTCGTCTGCGCCGCGAGCCACGCGGTGGCGGCGATCGAGCCGATGGAGACCAGCACGGACACGGCGAGGAGGCGGGCGAGGAGGCTCTTGCGGAGCGGAATGTCACGCGCCACGTCGTGCCGCCGCCCCGTTCGTCGTCGCCCCGTTTGGCTCCGCCCCGTTCGTCGCCATTCCGTCAGTCGCCGAGCCGTTCGCCGCAGGCCCGCCCGCGCCCGTCAGCTTGTACCCCACCCCGAAGACCGTCACGAGGCGGTCGGGGTGGCTCGGGTCGGTCTCGATCTTCTTGCGCAGGTTGAGGATGTGCACGTCGACTGTGCGCGCGGATATGTAACCGGACGAGCCGTGGATCCGGTCCAGGAGCTGGGGGCGCGTGAAGACGCGGTCCGGTTCCTCCGCGAGCGCCGACAGCAGGTCGAACTCGCCCGGCGTGCAGTCGACGTGGCGTCCGTCGACCGTCACCTCGTGCCGCAGCGGGTCGACGACGAGGCCCGCGACGCGCAGGACCCGCCGGTCGGCGCCGGACAGCGGCACGTGGATGCCGCTCGCGCGGCGCAGCAGCGTCCGCACCCGGGCCATCAGCTCGCGGGGACTGTACGGCTTGGTGAGGTAGTCGTCGACGCCCAGGTCGAGCCCTTCGAGCAGGTCGTCCTCGGTGGAGCGGGCCGTCAGCATCAGGATCGGCAGCCGGGACAGCTCGGGCGGCTCGTCGGCGGCCCGCAGGAGCCGAGTGACCTCCAGACCGTCGGTGCCGGGCATCATGACGTCGAGGATCAGCAGGTCCGGCGGCCGGTGCCGCACCGCGGCGAGGGCGGCGGATCCGTCATGGACGACGGCGACGGCGTGGCCCTCGCGCTCCAGATAGCGGCGGACCAGCTCGGCCTGTTTCTCGTCGTCCTCCGCGACCAGGACAAAAGCGCACATGGCGTTGAGGATAGGCATGACCGGCCTGTTGCAGGAGAGGCAAATGGGATCCGTACGGAGGGCTGACAGGATCCTCATATGTGCCTGCCAGCCTGAACGCGCCGAGGCTTGTACCCGTCAGCCCGTCAGCCAGCCCGTCAGATCTCGATGCCCCCGTGTTCGGTCCGGCGTCGGCTGAGACATGAGACATGAGACGGCACAACCTAGGCCCACCTGAGCCCATCTAAGCCCACCTAGGCCTTGTCGCGGCCCGGGGCGGGGCGGTCCACCGCCTGGGAGAGGTCCCCGTTGGTCCAGGCGTAGACGGTGTTCCCGAGCACCGCGACCCGGTACTGGTGGAAGTCGCCGCACTCGGTGCGGGACCGCGTCGGCGTGCGGTCCGGCCACCAGGACGCGTCGAGCTTCGGCTCACCGATCCGGGACGCACCGGCCCCGCAGTCCGCACCCCGGCCCGCCCACGCACCCGCGCCACCACGCTCGACCCGGTCGCCACGCGCGACTCGGTCACCACGGTCACCACGGTCACCCGCGCCGAGCGTGAAGCGGATCAGCTTCGCCTCACCGGTCGTCTTCACCTTCACCTTGACGTTCTCGGCGTCCTTCGGAATCCAGGCGGGCAGCACGAACGCAAGGTCGCCCTTGGCCGGTGCGTCGGCCGCCGTCGCGAAGGACTTCGTCTTCTCCTTGAAGACGTGCTCGCTGACGGCGTCCGGCATCAGCGCGCTGTCCTTGAGCGCGGGCGCCGCGACGGCGACGGTGCCTGCGGCGACCAGGCACCCGGTCACGATGAGGACGACGGCACCGGCCTTCTTCTTGCCGATCCCGGCCTTCTTCTTGTTCAGGGACATGCGACCAGTCTTCGGCCCCCGCCCCCCGATCTCGTACGGCCACAGAACGAAAAGCCACCTCCGCCAAGAGACAAAGGTCGTACCCGGTGTCCCCCTCAAGACGTACGGGAAGCCACCCCCGGAACCCCGAGCGCCCCGAGCTCCCCCAACGCCCCCAGCGCCCCCAGCGCCCCCAACGCCTCCGCGAGAACCTCAGGCGGCGGCGACGCGAGGCCGATCCGTACCGCGTCGGGCGCGGAGTGGCCGTCAGCGACGAAGGCCGAGCCCGGCGTGACGGCGATGCCCCGGTCGACCGCCGCCGCGACGAACGTCTCCGCGCGCCACGGCGCGGGCAGCTCCCACCAGCAGTAATACGCGCGTGGATCGGTACGGAACCGGCCCTTCGCCCCCGCGTCGATCAGCCGCTCCCGCACGATGCGGTGCCGTACGGCCGCGTCGGCGCGTTTGGCCGCCGTCAACGTCTCCACGGTCCCGTCGGAGACCCACCGCACGGCTGCCGCCAGGTTGAACGCACCCGCCGTCCACGCCCCTGACCGCAGGCTGCGCGCGAGGGCGTCCACGTGGGCGGGCGGAGCGGCGAGCATGCCGACCGTGAGGCCGGGTGCCAGACGCTTGGAGAGGCTGTCCACGAAGACGACGCGTCCGGGCAGCAGGGCGGCGAGCGGAGGGGGCGCGTCCGGGGCGAGGAACCCCCACGTACCGTCCTCGACGGCGCACACGCCCAACCCATCGATGACATCGGCCAGTTGCTGCCGCCGCTCCTCCCCCGACGTCACCGACAGCGGATTCTGCAGGGTCGGCTGTACGTAGACACCGCTGAGGGGAGCCTTCCGGTGGGCGTCGGCGAGCGCGTCGGGCAGCATGCCCTGATCGTCCATGGCGACCGGCACGAGCCGCACGCCGAGCTGCCCGGCGATGGCCTTCACCAGCGGGTACGTCACTTCCTCGACGCCGATGCGGCCGCCGGGGCGGGCCAGTGAGGAGAGCGCGGCGGCGATGGCTTGGCGACTGTTGCCCGCGAACAGCACCCGTTCCGGCTCCGGCCGCCAGCCACTGCGCGCGAGTACGGAGGCGGCGGCCTCCCGCGCCTGCGGGGTGCCGTCGGGCGCCGTGGTCCGCGTCGACTCCAGCAGCACGTCGGGCCGCAGCAGGGGCGCGAGGGACCTGCTCATGAGCTCCGACTGGCCCACGGTCACCGGGTAGTTGAGCTCGAGGTTGACGGCCGGGGGCACGGGGCGGCCGGGCGGGCTCTCTGTCAGGGCGGCGCCGCCGGGATGCGGGGCGGCGGCCCGTACGAAGGTGCCGCGCCCCACTTCGCCGACGACCAGGCCCCGCCGCGCGAGCTCTCCGTACACGCGGATGGCCGTGGAGTTGGCGATCCGTCTGCGCCGGGCGAAGACCCGCTGCGGAGGCAGCTGTTCCCCGGCCCGCAGCATCCCGGCCTCGATCTCCCGTGCCACGTCATCGGCAACCCGCCGGAAGTCGTCCCGCTGAGCCATCCCGCACCCCAACCCCACACTGCCTGTTGGCCCTTGACCATTTGCCCTTGACCATTTGCCCTTGACCTTTGGGCTTTGACCTTTGGGCTTTGACCTTTGGGCTTTGACCTTTGGCCATCACTCATTGCACCGAGAGCAAAGATCTTATTGCACCGATAAGTTCCCCCGCCTAGCCTCCTCACATGGCTACCGCGCAGCTCAACGGCATCACGATCGGTTACGACGACGAGAGAGCAGGCGAAGGCGGAGGCGGGGATGGAGGCGGAGGCGGAGGCGGGGATGGAGGCCGAGACGGCACCGAGAGCACCCTCGTCCTCCTCCACGGCCACCCCTTCGACCGCTCCATGTGGGCCCCGCAGCGTGCCGCCTTCGCCGCGACGCACCGCGTCATCACCCCGGACCTGCGCGGGTACGGCGCATCGACCGTCGTCCCCGGCGTAACCGGATTCGCCACGTTCGCCGAGGACCTCGCGGCCCTCCTGGACCACTTGGACGTACGGGAGTTCGCGCTTGGCGGCCTCTCCATGGGCGGCCAGATCGTGATGGAGTGCTACCGCCTGTTTCCGGAGCGCATCACGGGGCTCCTCCTCGCGGACACCTTCCCCGCGGCCGAGACCCCGGACGGCAAGGCCCACCGCAACGCACTCGCCGACCGGCTCCTCGCCGAGGGCATGAAGGGGTACGCGGACGACGTGCGGGACAAGATGGTGGCCCCGTACAACACGGAGGCGTCCGCTCAGGTCCACCGCATGATGCTGGCCGCCCCGCCCGAGGGAGCGGCCGCCGCGCTGCGCGGCCGGGCCGAACGCCCCGACTACCGCGACCTGTTGACCCGTGTCGACGTGCCGTCCCTCGTGGTCGTGGGCCGCGACGACACGTACACCCCTGTCTCCGACGCCGAGGCCATGCACGCCGCGCTCCCCGACTCCGCGCTGCACATCGTGGAATCGGCGGCCCACCTGCCGAACCTGGAACGCCCCGACGAGTTCAACTCCGCGCTCCGCACCTGGCTGTCCCGTATCTCCTGATCACCCACCTCCCGATCACCCCTACCAGGTGGGCCGCGCCCCCACCCCGCCGTCCACCACCAGGTCGACCCCGGTGATCCAGGACGCCGCGTCCGAGGCGAGGAACACGCAGGCACTGCCGACGTCCTCGGGCCGCCCGAGCCGCCCGAGCGGTGCCGCCCGGCCCCACCGCGCCACTCCGTCGGGCCAGTCCTCGGCGAGGCCCGGCCGGTCGATCAGACCGGGCGAGACACTGTTGACGCGGATGCCGCGAGGCCCGTACTCCAGGGCCGCCGAGCGGGCCAGCATGATCAGGGCGGCCTTGGACGCGCTGTAGTGCGCATGGCCGGGCGCGGGGCTCGACCCTTCGATCGACGCGATCTGGGTGACCGTGCCGCCGCCGTCCTGCCCGGCCATGACCTCGGCGCCCGCCTGCGTACAGCAGAACGCACTCGTCACGTTCGCCTCCGCGAGCTCCCGCCAGTCCGCGGCCGTCATGCCGGTGAGCTCTTGCAGCGGCTGAATCCCGGCACTGTTGACCAGCGCGTCCAGGCGCCCCCGCCAGGCGTGCGCCCTCTCCACGAGGCGGTGGCACTCCTCCTCCGCCGTCAGGTCCGCCGGTACGGCGACGGCGTCACCGCCCGCCGCCACGATCCGTCCGGCCAGCTCCTCGGCCCGCTGCCCGCCGCGCCGGTAGTGGACCACGACGGCGGCGCCCGCCTGCGCGAACCGCCAGGCGATCCCGGCGCCGATACCGCCGCTCGCCCCGGTGACCAGGGCGACACGCCCCGAAAGACCGGGCAACGCGTCGTCACGCATGTCATCACGCATGTCGTCCCGCATGTCATCACGCATCGAAGTCGCCGCCCTCTCCTCGCATCCGCAGCGGTTCGCCGGGGCGGCACAACTCCCGGACGAGCCGCTCCCGCCCCGGATAACGCGCGCTCAACTCGTCGGCGTCCCCGCCCTCGTAGTCCTCGTCGACGAATCCCGGCGCCATCGTGGTGCCGAAGAGTGCCCACCCGTACCGTCCGCCACGGCCGACCCGCGCCCCCATCCACGTCCCCGCCGGGACCACCAGCTGTACGTGGCCGTCGGGGCCCAGGACCGTCGTCCGGTCCGTGCCGTCAGGGGCGAGGAGCAGCATTTCCAGCGCGTCGCCCTCGTAGAAGTGCCAGACCTCGTCGGTGGGGAGCCGGTGCAGGGCGGAGAAGTCGCCGGGTGCGGTGGTCAGGAGTACGACGATCGCCGAGCCGACGGGGCGCCCCGTGGCATCCGGCGGGCCCGTCCAGGTCCGTCGGAACAGTCCGCCCTCCACCGGCAGCGGCCTCAGCCCGTGCCGCGCGGCCACCTCTTCAGCTGTTTCGACTTTTTCGACCATGGCCGATCGCTCCCCGGCCCAGGAGCGTCATAACCGCGGAGCTCCACCCGCGTTGCGGCACCGCCCCCCTGGCCTTACGGGCTGACCGAGCGCCAGATCCGGTCGGGCAGCACGCGCGCGGCCTCATCGAGGTCGACGTCGTCGATGCCGGACAGCCAACGGCGCGCGGTCGCGACGACGGGGCCCATGACAAGCGCCTCGACCAAGGGCACGGGAAGCGGCGCGAGTTCACCTGACGCGAGGTGCGCCTGCACCCAGTCGGCCAGCGGCGACAGCCTGGCCTCCTGAGTGTCACGGAGCTGCCTGGCCCGCGCCATCCCGACCCGGTCGGCGTAGGACGAGTGCAGGAGGCGGGCTGCGTCCGGGTGCTCCTGGACGAAGGCCAAGTAGGCCCGTACGAGGGCACGGACCCCGGTACGGGCGGTGCGGGAGGCCGTGACGGCTGCGGTCAGCTCGTCGAGCAGTCGGCCGAGCCAGCGCAGCAGCAGCGCGTTCATGAGCCCATCGACGCTGCCGAAGTGGTGGTAGAGGCTGCCGAGGCTGACTCCGCTTGTCCTGCCGAGGGCGTGGACGGTGACGCCCCGCTCACCGGACTCCGCGTATACCTGCAGCGCCGCGACCAGGAGACGATCGGCGGTTTCCGCGCCGCGTTGTTGCTTGGGACTCATCGTGACAACCAGCGTAGAGCACTCCATTTCCACGGCCGCGCACGTAAGGGGAAGGGGAATGGAGGGAGGTAGAAGTGGAATGGATTTCTAGAAAGATCTTCCACTCGGGTCGATCAATGGGCCAGACTGAGGCGGGACTGCGGGTCCGGCCGGGGGAGGCCGGTGAACGGGGAGAGCGTGAACGGGGCAGGCAGGACAGGCGGGGCAAGCGGAGCCGACGGGGCGAGCGGGGACGACGGGGCGGGCGGGGGCGACGCGGCGAACGGGCACGACGGGGCGGGCGGGCACGACGGGGCGGGCGGGCACGACGGGGCGGGCGGGGACGACGGGGCGGGCGGGGACGACCGGTTCGATCTGACGGGCAGCGGCGCCGAACCGCTGCGCCCGCAGGACCCGCGGCGGATCGGGACGATCCCCCTGGTGGGTCGGCTCGGCGCCGGCGGCATGGGACGGGTGTACCTCGGCGTCGTCGACGGGCGGTACGCCGCCGTCAAGCAGATGCTGGCGTCCGTCGTCGCCGAGGACCGGGGGTTCCTGCGCCGCTTCGGTCAGGAGATGGACAACCTCGCCCGGCTTCCGGCCGACGCCACCGCGCCCCTCCTCGCGAGCGACCGCACCGCCGAACCCCCCTGGTTCGCCACCGCGTACGTGCCCGGCATCACCCTGTCCGAGGCCATCGAGCAGCACGGCGGCGCGCTCTCCGGCGACGCCCTGTGGCTGCTGCTGCGCGAGGTCGCCGAGGGCCTGACGGCGGTGCACGGCGGCGCCATGGTCCACCGGGACCTCAAACCGTCGAACGTCATGCTGACCCTCGACGGCGTCACCCTCATCGATTTCGGCATCGCCCGCGCCGCCGAGCAGAGCCAGCTGACGCAGACCGGCCTCGTCGTCGGTACGCCCGCGTACATGTCGCCCGAACAGGCCTCGGGGAAGAGGGGGTTGACCAGCGCGTCCGACATCTTCGCGCTGGGCCTCCTCGTCGGCTACGCGGCGAGCGGCCGCTGGCCGTTCACCGACGCGGGCGAGGGCAGTCCGCTCTACCGCATCGTGCACGACGAGCCCGACTTGGCGCCGCTGCGCGAGCGCGACGCCGAGCTGGCGGAGCTCGTCGCGACCTGCCTGGACAAGGACCCCGAGGGCCGCCCGACCGCCCCCGAGCTGGTGCGACTCGCCGCCCAGCGCGGCGCACCGGCCGCTCCCGCCTGGCCCGGTCCCGTCAGGGACATGCTGACGGAACGGGCCACCTTCGCCGCGCAGACCCCGCCGACGACACTCACACTCACGGACGCCTCACCGACCCCACGGACCCCACCGACCCCACGGACCACGCCGTCAACGACCCCCTCGACCGCCCCGGAGAGCACGCCCGAGGCCGCACCCCCACGGCGCGAGCGTCGGCGGACACGCATCATGCTGGCCGTCGTCCCCGTCGTGGTGGTCTCGGCGGGAGCGACCCTCGCCCTCCAGAACCTGCCGTTCGTCAGCGGGTCGGACACCGCGGCGGGCTCGACGCCGTCCGCCTCCGTCGCGGCACCCGCCGACCCTTCGCAGCCGTCCGACACGGACGGCGCGGCGAAGCCGGGGTCGAAGAAGTCGAAGGACCCGAAGAAGTCCAAGGGGTCCGAGGACTCCGAAGACTCCAAGGACCCCAAGAACAAGAACAAGAACGAGAACAGAGGCAAAGACAAGGGCGGTTCGTCGCGGGACGACGGGGAGGGCGGCGGGACTGCGGGGGCCGGAGGGAAGGACAATTCCACTGGCTCCGGGGTTTCCGGTGGTTCCGGTTCCGGTTCTGGTTCCGGTTCGGGAAGTTCCGGCGACCTCGGTGGCTCGGAAGACGACGACTCATCCAGCTCCGGCTCCGGCTCAGGTTCCGGATCGGGTTCCGGCTCGCCCTCCACCGGCCCCTTCCGCCTGAAGAACGCGGATAACGACGCGTGCCTCACGCAGGTGTACGGCTCCGCTGACGACGGCAGTTGCCGCGACCCTAGCGCCTCCTGGAAGACCGTGCCCGCGGAGAACAACAGCTTCAAGGTCGTCAACAAGCAGTCCGGCTCCTGCCTGGTCGCCAACATGCTCGGCCAGGCCGTCTTCGTCGGTGACTGCACCCAGGGCAGCGCACGCCTCTGGCGCTGGGGCTCGGGCGGCACCCTGAAGAGCACGAGCAACAGCGGCTGCCTGGATCTGGCCTACGGGGGCGGCGTGGCCACCGCCTCGTGCGCGTCGGGCAAGGACTCGCAGCGCTGGGCACGATAACCCCCGTACGCACGGACCGCCCGTACGTACAGGAACCGCCCGTACGCACAGAAACCGCCGGTACACACAGAAACCGCCCGTACGGACAGAAGCCACCCGTACGCACAGAAAGCCCGTACGCACGGATGGCCAGGCCACCGGATACGTGACCTGGCCCTCCGCGTACGCATCTGCCTCTCCGTACTACTGCGTCGGCGTCGCCTCGTACCCGAAACGAGCCGCCGTCGCCGTCAGAGCCGGATGGGCGAAGCGTTCGGCCAGGTCGCCCTCGCCGATCCACTCGCGCCACTCGCCCACCTGCCCGCGCCGCATGATGCGAGCGTTCTTGGTGCTCTCGCCCTCACCCGCGGACGCCGCGTCCTCGCGGGCGCGCATCGCCTTGAAGGAACTGCGGTCGGCCGCCTGGGCCACGACCTCCGGCGTCACCGTGAGGCCCAGCGCGGCGAGCATCGCGGTGATCGCCCCGACCGGGTGCGACTTCAGGTCCTCGAACCGCACCACCGCGAACTTCGAGAACTCCGGCGCCGCCTCCAGCCAGCTCCGGTAGAAGCGGGCCCAGCCGGGGATCGAGGGCTCGCCGTCACCGAGCCGGACGCGGTCGAGGAAGTCGGGGTACGTGAGCTTCCCGATCATGTCGGCGGCGTCCGGTATCCAGGAATCGCCGAAGGAGGAGAACCACTTGTAGGACGAGTAGATCGTGTCCCGAGGGTCCCGCACCACGAGGATCGCGCTGTTCACCGCGGAGTCGGCGAACACCTCGGGGTAGAAGTGCGTCTTGATGAAGCGCTTCGCGTCGGGCCCGCCCGTCGCCCCGGCAGCCCCGGCAGCCCCGGAAGCCCCAGCAACCCCGTCCCGGTCGCGCTCGGACGTCGCCGCCAACCGCTGCCGGTAGTACTCCAGTTGGGTCTCCACGGCCTGCGCCGCGCCGTCCCGCTCGTCGGGCGACTCGACGTACGGGTCGAGGTACTCGAAGCCGAGTTCGTGCACGATGTTGGCCACGAGCGCCTGCCCGGACCCCGGGTCACCGGCCACGACGATGTCGTTCTCGCCGAGCAGCCGCGCACTGCGCCGGGCCAGCTCGTCCGGCCGCAGTTTCTCCCGGACCGGTGAGTCCTGGGTCATGTCGCACATCCTGTCTCTCCCCGCGACCGGGGGCATAGGGGGCGGGGGCACCAGCGGGAGCGGGAGCGGGTCACTTCTTGGCGCGCGCCGCGACCGCCCTGGTCAGGTAGGTGACTTCGAGCTTCTGCGCGTCCGCGAGGCGCTCACGGATGAAGTCGAGGAACTGCTCGAACTTGGCGTCGCCGAGCTGGACCCGCACGTCGTTCACCGACTGCCAGAGGCCGATGTAGTGATCGATGGTCTGCTCGACGGAGTGCCGGCCCTCGAGGACGACGACGTCGTCGAAGCGCGGGCTGGCGTTGAACTTGTCCGACAGCTCCTTGATCATCTGGGGGTGGGCGGAGGTGATCCGCTTGCGCTCCCCCATGAGCCGCTTGAGCTCGTTCTCGATGTCCACGAGGACGGGGTTCACCTCGATGAGCCGCGGGTTGTAGAGCGCGACGAACCAGCCGCCCGGACGCAGCACGCGGCAGAACTCCGCGGTGCCCACCTCGAAGTCGACCCAGTGGAAGGAGGACGCCATGCTGATGAGGTCGGCCGACTGGTCCTCCAGACCGGTCTTCTCGCCCTGCCCGGCCCGCCAGTTGATCTTGTAGTCCGCCGAGTCCGAGATGCCCTCGGCCCGCATGTTGTCGTTCGGCTCGACCGCGGTGACCGAGCGGAATCCGCCGTCCGCCACGATGCGGGTCCACAGGCCGGTGCCCGCGCCGACGTCGACGGCGTCCAGTTCGGCGGCCGGGCGGCCCACCAGACCGATCAGGGCGTCCCGCACCGAGGTCGCGTACCCCTCGCGGTACTTCGAGTAGTCCTTCGCCAGGTCGGTGAAATCTCCGTGCTTAAGCTTCGTCGACGTCGTCATGCGAGGCACAGCTCCTTATTGTTTTCCCAGTGACACAGAAAATCCATGGCAAATGGTTCATCGAATGCCGGGCGGGCAGAAGCCGCCCCTCACGCCACCGCAGAACTCAACCGCTGCTCGTGCGCGAGTCGAATCATGGTCGCCGCAGCCTTGGGGTCGATGTCCCCGTAGTTGGTGACGACGAGATCGGGATCGGTCGGGAACTCGGCGGACTGCCCGATTCCGACGATGTCCTTCGCGTCGTTGCCGCTGTAGACGCCCTTGCTGTCCCGGCGCTGGAGTTCCTCGACGGGAACGTCGAGCAGCACCTCGAAGTAGTCGGGCTGGTTCTCGCGGTTCCACTGCTGCACCTCGTGGAACAGCGAGATCGTCGCGACCACGACGACATGCCCTTGTTCCGCGAGCAGTTGCGACAGGCGACCGTAGGTCATGGACGCCTTTATCCTGCTTTCCCGGTCGAATCCGGAGGTCATGCCGAGAGCAGTTCGCACCTGGTTCCCGTCCAGCAGGATCGGCTGTTGTCCCCGCTGAAGCAGTTGTCGGACGAGTTCACGTGCGACCGTCGTCTTGCCGGCTTCGGCAAGCCCGGTCACCCAGATGACCGTGCCGCCGGAATCGGCGCTTCCAACCCCGTTGGCTCCCATGGATGGCCTCCCTCAGTGGACGTACGGTCGCCGGAACTCTTCACAGCACGCCTGTGCTGCTGTAAAGTTCCTCAGAAAATTTTGGGCCCCGAAAATTCAACATGCATCACTCATGCATCACTCATGCATGAGCAGTGCATTACTCACGCACTACTAATGCACCGCTAATGCACTACTCATGGAATTCCGAGTGACCCCGTGAAATGGCCGCTGACCGACCGTTGAAAGATCGCTTTCTCCCTCAGCGTTCCGCCGGATCGGGCGGACACTGTTCGAGCGACCCCGTCAGTATTGTCCCGGCGTTTACCGGGCGTCCAATATCTGTTCGTACTGAAGCCTAGATCGGTCAGTTATGGAGATACGCCAACTCGAGTACTTCGTCGCTGTCGTCGAGGACGGCAACTTCACCAGAGCCGCCGCCCGGGTCCATGTGACGCAGCCAGGAGTGAGTGCGCAGATTCGGCGCCTGGAGCGGGAACTCGGATACGAACTGCTCGACCGGTCCGGCCGCACGGTCCGCCCCACCGCCGTGGGCGAGGCCCTCCTGCCCTACGCGAAGGCGGCGTTGGCCGCGGTGCGCAACGCGCGGCTCGCCGTCGACCAGGTGGCGGGGCTGCTGCGCGGCCGGGTGAACGTGGGCATGGTGACCGTGGTGGCGTCCCTTGACGTGCCCGGGATGCTCGCGGAATTCCAGGCGGCGCATCCCGCCGTGGAAGTGGCCCTGCGGCAGGGCAGCACTGACGATCTCGTCGACGGGCTCAAGGACGGCGAACTCGACATGGCTTTCCTCGGCATGGCCGTGGAGCCCCCGGCGTTCCTGCGCACGGAGGTCGTCCACGCCGACCCGCTCGTCGCGGTGCTGCGCGTGGACGACGAGTTCGCGGAGCGGGACTCCCTGGTCCTCAAGGAACTCGCGTCCCGTCAGCTGATCTCGCTGCCGAGCGACAGCGGCACCCGGCGCCAGCTCGACATCTCCCTGGCCGCAGCCGGTATCGACGCGCCGATCGCGTTCTCGGCGAGCGATCCCCAGGCGCTGGTGGACATGGCGGCGCGCGGTTTCGGTGTGGCGATCCTGCCGCGGGGGGCCGTCCGCTCGGCGGGCGACGACCTCCGGCTCGTACCGTTCCGCGATCCGGACATGCACGGGCGGCTGTACCTGGCGTGGCCGGACGACCGGGCGATCGACCCGGCGGCGCAGGCGGTCGTCCAGCATGCGCTGGACCACATTCAGGAACGGGACGACGCGGTGCGGCAGGCTTCCTGACGGCCAGTTAGCGTACGGAGTGCTATCCGCGGCTCACTTCACGGGCCGCGCCTCACATCACGGGCCGCGCCCCACTTCACGGGCCGCGCCTCACTTCACGGGCTGCGGCTCACCGGCTTCGACCCCGGCGTCCCGCGGCGGCGGCTTGGCGGCCAGGAAGTCCTTGGTGCGGATCAGGAAGAAGGAGAAGACCGCGCCGACCAGGGCAAGGACGCCGGCGATGATCAGCAGGTCGTTGAGCGCGTCGGCGTACCCGGCGTGGAGCGCCGTGGCCACCTGGTCCCGCAGCGGGGCGGGCATGTTGTCGCTCAGCCCGGAGACGTTGCCGTGTTCGACTGCGGCGGCGATGCCCGGGGCCCGTTCGGCGAGTTCCGGGACGGCCGACAGGTTACGGCTGACCTCGTCGTGCAGCGACGCCGTGAAGATGGAGCCGAGTACGGGGATGCTGGCGGCCATGCCGACCTGCCGGAAGGTGATGTTGATTCCCGACGCGGTACCCGCGCGGTCCGGCGTGACCACGCCGACGGCGGTCGAGGCGAGCGGCGGGTTCACGACACCGCTGCCGATGCCCGCCACGACGAAGCCCGGGATCAGGTGGACCCAACTGCTCGACGCGTCGTTGCCCGACATGAGGAGCAGACCGCCGCCGACGAGGAAGAGCCCCGGGCCGATGAGCCACTTCACCGGAAGGCGGCTGCTCAGCCGCCCCGCGATGGTCGACGCCACCAGGGCACACACGCTGATCACCAGCAGGCGCACGCTGGACTCCAGGACGGAGTACCCGAGTCCGTTCTGCAGATACAGCACCAGGTAGAGGAGCATCGCGAACAGCGAGCCGTTCATCGTGAACGCGGCGATCGAACCGCCCACGAACGTCGGCGTGCGGAACAGCGACAGGTCGAACAGCGGCTGTGCGGAGCGGAGTTCCACGATCAGGAACGTGATCAGGAGAACCGCGGCCGCACCGAGCCACATCACGACATCCGTGTTGCCCCACTCGGTCTCGCCCGCCCGGATCAGCCCATAGATCAGTGCGACCAGACCGCTGGTGAACAGGGCGAAGCCCGGCCAGTCCAGCTTGAGCCTGCCCCGCGCCGGCGACTCGTCGACCTTCCACAGCGTCACCACGATGGCGAGGATGCCGAGGGGAACGTTGACGAGGAAGATGCCGCGCCAGCTGATGTGGGCCGCGATCAACCCGCCGAATACGGGCCCGAGTCCGGAAGCGAGCCCCGTCACGGCGCCCCAGACGCCGAACGCCACGCCCCGCTCCTTGCCGGTGAAGTTCCGGGCGAGCAGCGCGAGGGACGTGGCGTACATGACGGATCCGCCGATGCCCTGTGCGGCACGCGACAGGATCAGCATGAGCGGTGAGGAGGAGACGCCGCAGAGGAGTGAGCTGACGGTGAAGACCGCGAGGCCCACCAGGAACAGCTTGCGGTAGCCGAAGCGGTCGGCCAGCGAACCGCCGACCAGCAGCATCGCGGCGAGGGTGAGCGAGTAGGCGTCAACCACCCATTGCGCATCGGCGAAGCTGCTGTCGAGCCCGCTCTGGATCTGCGGCAGGACGACCGTCACGATGGTGGCGTCCAGCAGGAGCATGAAGGTCGACGCACAGACGACCACCAACGTCCACCATCGCTTGGCCACGACTGATCTCCCCCGCACTCTTACTTGGGCTCTTGCTCGGGCTCTTACTCGGGCTCTTGCTTGGTCTCCTGCTTGAGCTCAAGCAGGAGCTCCTGCTCGGGCTCTTACTTGGGCTGGATGAACTCGGGCTGGTCGAGGATGCGCAGCCACGAGCCGTCGGCCTGGCGGCGGACCACCTGGGCGCGCGCGCCCGTGCCGTCCTTCGGCGGGGTGGACGTGAGCGCGATGTCGCCGTTGATCAGAGTCGGAAGGGGCTCCTCCGGCTCGAACTTGGGGTTGCGCGTCATCGCCATCTCCCACAGCTTGCGGATGGCTTCGCGCCCCTGGGTGATCTGCCCGGGCGGGAAGGCGACGACCGCGTCCTCCGCGTAGAGCTCGGCGACACCGGTCGCGTCGCCCTTGTTGGCGCGCTCCACGAACAGACGCGTGATGTCTTCCGGCTGGTAAGCCTTCTCGTACTCGGACACAGGGGGGCCTCTCGTTCAGAGCTGATTTCCAGCACCGACAAGCTTCGTCGGGCGGAACATGCAAGTCCAACTCCCTGTGCTTCTGGCAGCCAGAAGCAATGGATCTGGATCGCCCCTGCGACCGGACTCGAGACGCGAGCGGCAGCGGGTGCAGGTACGGGTGCGGGTGCAGGTGCGGGTACGGGTACGGGTGCAGGTACGGGTACGGGTGCAGGTACGGCAGCAACCGTGGTTCCGGCTCCGCAGTGCCAACTGAGGAATTCCTCAGTCACCCCGTCGGCGCTCCCGCCGTACCATCACTGCCCTCGACCGGCGGCCCACTCGCCCCGGCCGCCCATCCCTCCCCCCTCTTCTCCCACCCCGCACACCGAAGACGGAGGCACCCATGTCATCCATGCGATCAAAGCGATCCACGCGATCCATGTACCGTCACACTCCGAACCCGCACAGTCACACCACGCGAGCATTCCGATGAGGGTCGACGTCGCCTGGTGGCACCTGGACGGCACGCCACAGACCATCGATTCAATGCGCGCGCACCTGCGGGAGAACACGCTGGACCACTGGACCAAGGTGCCCGGCCTGCGGCTGAAGATCTATCTGGCGGACCGCGAACAGAACCGGTGGGGCGCGATGATGCTCTGGGAGCACGAGCGGCCGCCGCTCGACCAGATGCCTCCGAACGCCGCCCTCGCGCTGATCGGCCGACCGCCCGACGTGCGCGTCACCTTCGAGGCGGAGGGCACGGTGGAAGGCCTGTACGAACTGGCCACCCTGCAGGCCCTGGGCCCCGCTTTCGCCGACGTGCAGGTCATCGGCGGGCCCATCGGCGCGGAGGGAATGTGATGGGGCGGCGGGCCGGTGTTGACCCGGAGTTGCCCCGGTGTTGACACGATGGAATGCCCCCGGTTCAAATGTGCTCGGTTTTCTCTCAGGGGGACAATTGTCGAGCCGCGCTCCAATCCTTTTTCCCCACCAATTTCGGGACTTCGAAATGGACCACAAAGCCGGGAGGACAACGACCACATGACGTCGAACACCTGGGATGTCCTCGACCTCCCGCCCGGCGCCCGGCCCGACCCCGACGAGTACATCAAGGCCGCGATGGAGTGGCACTTCGGCCCCGAGACCGGCTCCCCGTACTGGCTGGAGCGCGCGAAGTCCCTGGACTTCGACCCGCGCACCGACATCTCCACCCACGCCGACCTCGTACGCTTCCCCAACGTAGCCGCCGAGCTGCGCACCGTCCGCGCCGAGGACCTGATCCCGCGCGGTTACGGCGAACACCCGGACGTACGCGGTGTCTTCGAGAGCGGCGGCACCACCGGCGCCCCCAAACGCGTCGTCCTGCTCGGCGACTGGCGCACGCGCCTGCTGGCCTGGACCAGCGAGCAGCTCGACGCACACGGCTTCCCACGGGGCGCAAACTGGCTGGGAATCGTTCCCAGTGGCCCGCACATCGTCGGCGAGTTCTTCCGGGGTTCGGCGACCACGCACGGCACCCATGGATTCACCATCGACCTCGACCCGCGCTGGGTGAAGCGGCTGATATCCGGGGGTCGCGGCAGCGAGGCCGACGACTACGCCGAGCACGTCGTCGACCAGGCGGCAGAGGTGCTGCGCTCCCAGAACATCGGCGTCCTCACCGTCACGCCACCGGTCCTGGAGCGGATCTCGCGGCGCGACGAACTCGTGGAACTGATCAACGAGAAGGTACGGGCGATCCGTTGGGGCGGCACCCAGCTCGATCCGGACTCCCGCCAGGTGTACCGGACGGAGATCTTCCCCGACACCGTCTTCTCCGGGAACTACGGCAGCACGATGATCCTGGGCTTCGCCGGCGAGCGCCCCGGCCTCGGTGACGACGCCCCCTGCGTCTTCGACACGCTGAGCCCGTACGTCACCTTCTCGGTCGTCGATCCGGAGACGATGCGGCCGGTCCCGTACGGGGAGCGCGGCCGGGTCGTGGCCAACCACGTCAGCAAGTCGTTCCTGCTCCCCAACAACCTCGAACGCGATCTCGCCACCCGCGTCGAACCCCTCGACGGCGGCCCCGGCGACTCCGTGGCCGACATCGCACCTGTCTCCAGATTCGAGAACGAGGACGTGGTCGAGGGGGTGTACTGATGACACCGGACAGCACACCGGCGCAGACACCGCACCCGGCACAGACACCGCACCCGGCACAGACACCAGACCCGGCACAGACACCGCACCCGGCACAGACGCCGCTACAGCTCGACGCGCTCGGCCCGCGCGGCGCGTTCCGGGCCAGGAATCGCCAGTCGGTCACGGACGTGACCGGCACGCCCGTCGCCGAACTGAGCCTCGTACCGCCGCCGTTCACCAGCCGCACGATGTCGGCGCTGCGGCGAGCGGAATCCGCTCCGCCCGAAGAGCGGATACGACGCATCGTCGAAGCCGCCGACCTGTTCGCCACCGGGACCGTCGCAGGCCTGAGCGTGCCGGAGTACTGCCTGCTGGTCAGCCGCGTCGGCGGCGTCCCGCTCACCGAGGTCACCTCGGCCGTCGACCGCATCGCCGAACGGCTCCGGGACATCGGGTCCGGCATCGAGCAGGCGCGCCCCACCGGCGCGGTCACCGACTGGCGCGACCCGCTCACACGGACCGGCCGGGCCGTCCACACCCGGCGCGGCGACGTGTTCGCCGTCCATGCGGCAGGCAACCACCCCGGCACCCACAGCCTGTGGCCCGAGGCGCTCGCGCTGGGCTTCCGCGTCGCGGTCCGGCCCTCCCGGCGCGAGCCGTTCACCCCGCACCGGCTCATCACGGCGCTGCGTACGGCGGGGTTCGGGAACGACGAGATCACGCTCCTGCCCACCGATCACGCGGGCGCCGACGCCGTCCTGCGGGGCGCCGACCTGGGCATGGTCTACGGCGGCGAGGACGTCGTCCGCAAGTACGGCGCCGACCCCACCGTCCTGCTCCAGGGGCCCGGCCGATCCAAGATCCTCCTGACGGCCGACGTCGACTGGCACGACCACCTCGACACCCTCGTGGACTCGGTCGCCGGACGCGGCGGCACGGGCTGCGTGAACACCACGGCCATCCTGATCGAGGGCGATCCGGCCCCGCTGTGCGAGGCGCTCGCCGAACGGTTCTCGGCGCTGCCCAGCCTTCCGCCGGACCACCCGAAGGCCGTTCTGCCCGTACAACCGGCCGCGGGCGCACGGGCGATCGCGGCATACGTGGAGCGCCGCGCCGCCGGGGCCCGGCCCTGGCTGGGCGCGGACACGGTCGCCGACGAACTGGGCGACGGCAGCGCGGTGTTGCGCCCGGCCGTCCACCAGCTCGACCGCGCCGACGCCCCCCAGCTGGGCGCCGAGCTCCCCTTCCCCTGCGTATGGGTGGCCCCTTGGCGCCCGGCGGACGGCCTCGCTCCCCTACGGGACAGCCTGGTCCTCACCGCACTGACCGACCGAGAGCCACTCCTCGATCAACTCCTCGCCGAACCGACCATCGCCAACCTGTACGTGGGTGACCACCCGACGCACTGGATGCGCCCCGGACTGCCGCACGACGGGTACCTCGCGGACTTCTTGATGCGTACGAAGACGGTGGTACGGGACTGACCGGCGAGCGCGCCCTCGCTCCCCACAGTGAACGCTCACTTCATCGAGGCGCGACTGTCCACTTCGTGTGCGACGTTGAGCCAGACCTCACCGCAGGCACGGGCCACGTTCGCCACCATGTCGACGCAGTGGGCGGGGACGCTCTCGATGAGGCGGTCCCACTCGTCCGGCGGGAGGGTGGCCGCGTCCAGCAGCCGCAGCAGCAGGCGGCCGGAATCGGTGAAGCGGATGGAGGGGTCGCGCTTCAGGATCGGGATCAGATCCGCGGCGACCGGTGCGGCGGCCCCGGAGGCCCCCGGCGCCACCGCCCCTTCCACGGCCACGGGGTCGGGTGCCACGCGGGCCGACACGGAGGTCGTCGTCGTGTGGCCGGTGACCACCTGCGCCGGTACGGCCGTGCCCGGCGTGAGGTCGGGCGCGTCCTGCCGGGAGGGGCGCGGCTGCGGCAGGTCGAGGTCGTCCTGTTCCAGCTTCCGCCGCACGTCACGGGCGGTGGACCGGGACACTCCGGCGGCTCCGGCGATCTGCCGCAGCGTCGCGTCTGGGTGGGTCCGGATGAACTCGCCCGTGGCGGCGCGCGCGCCGGAGCTGTTGACCGGCCGCGTCCGGCCGTCACGGCCGATGCGTACCGGCGCGGCGGGCAGGCCGTCGCCGATCCGGCGCCGGATGCTGCCGACCGTCTTGGGCGAGAGACCGGCGAACGAGGCGATCATGCGGTCCGACCACTGCGGGTGGGAGTGGATGATCCGCGTCGCGGCGACGTTGCGGTCGGCGCGGGTCAGGGGCAGCCCGTGGGTGGTGTTCGCCTGAACGGCCACGATGAAGACGTCCGCCTCGTGCCCGTCGAGGAAGCGTACGGCGATCTCCCGGTCCCCGCGCAGCACCGTCGCCCGCAGCCGGTGCATGCCGTCGATGACCCGCATCGTCGGCCGGTGCACCAGGATGGGCGGCAGATCGGCCCCGGACTCGGCGAGGACCCGGATGTGGTCGACGTTCTCTCCGACGAGGCGTGGCGAGTCGGCCGACCAGAGGAGGTCGACGGCGACGCGTTCCACCGGCAGGGAGTGCGCCCGCACTTCCCAGGGCTTCTCCCCCCGCACCTCCCCGCTCTCCCCCCGTACCCCGCCGCTCTCCCCCCGTACCTCCCCGCTCTCCCCTCGTGCTTCGTCTCCGGCCGTCGCATCTTCCGCTGCCACGACTTCTGTCAACTCGCTCGCATACATGAACCCGTCGCCCCCAGTTCAGAGTTCGCCCGTCTGCTCGACACACGCCGCCCCGACGAAAACGGAATCGCTGATTCCCACAGGTTGTTCCACAGGTTCTTCTGGATACGTGAGCCCGACAGTGCGGCGCGAAAAATGGAGAGCCGTATCAGAAAGGCATAGTTGTTCATTTAAATTACCGTCCCCGTACCTACGGGAGCCACTGGGCAAGGTGTCACGCAAAAACCAACTGCGCGATTTCAAGCCATTTTTCGCAAACAACTTGACACTGAACCCTCAAATAACTAATCACCCGATCGCCCGACCGCCCGAATAATCAAGAACCCCCGCAGATACCCCACCCGATTACTAGAATCAGGAGGCATGGAACTCAGGCAGCTCGAATACTTCGTCGCGGTGGCCGAGGAGGAGAACTTCACCCGGGCCGCCGAGCGCGTGCACATCAGCCAGTCCGGAGTGAGCGCCCAGATCAGGCAGTTGGAGCACGACCTCGGGACGTCGCTGTTCGACCGCTCGGGCCGCAGCGTCCGACTCACCCCCGCCGGGGTCGCCGCACTGCGGCACGCCCGCTCCGCGCTGGCAGCCGCCGACGCCGTCCGTCAGGCGGTGGACGAGGTGAACGGCCTCATCCGGGGCCGGCTCGTGGTCGGCATGGTGACCGCCTGCACCGTCACCCCGCTCTTCGACGCACTGTCCGCGTTCCACCACAAGTACCCCGGCGTGGAGATCGTCCTGCTCGAGGACGCCTCCGACCGCCTCCTTGAACGCCTGCGCGCCGGCACCGCCGACCTCGCCCTCGTCAGCACGTCCGGCGCGCCACCGCCCGGCCTGGAGGCGTACGAGATCATCCGCGAGCCCCTGGTCGCCGCGATGGCGATCGGCCACCCGCTTTGCGAACAGCCCCAGGTGACCCTGAAGGACCTGGCACACCACTCGGTGGTCAGCCTCCCGACCGGCACGGGGGTGCGCAAGGTCTTCGACGACGCGTGCGCGACGGCGGGCGTCGACATCGAGATCGCGTTCCAGGCCGGTGCTCCCAGCGCCATCGCCGACCTGGCCATCCGCGGCCTGGGCGTCGCCATCCTCTCCGAGTCCCTGGTCGCCCAGCACCGCCCCCGCCTGACGACCCGCCCCATCGAGGACATCCACACCGAGCCCGTCCTCTCCCTGGCCTGGGCCTCCACGGAAAACCCGGCCCTGCGCGAGCTCGTCCACCACTGCCGCCAGTCCTTCGCCCACCCGTCCCCCCTGGCCCCGACCCCCGAATCGGCCCCCACATCCGTACCGCTACCGACACTGTCGCCGTAGCTGCCAGCACCAGCACCGGCACCGGCACGACAAAACCCCAGCTCAGAAGAGTCTGAGCTGGGGTTCCTGTGGAGCCGCCTTCGGGATTCGAACCCGAGACCTACGCATTACGAGTGCGTTGCTCTGGCCATCTGAGCTAAGGCGGCACGCCGTCCGCACCATCGTGCGATCAGCAACGCGCCCAAGTCTACACAGTTTTCGAGGGTGCTCCGCACACCCCCTCGTCAGGCCTATGAGCAGCGCTTTCCGTCCTTCGGGACGGTGCCCTTCAGGAGGTACGCGTTGATCGTCGAGTCGACGCACTCGCTGCCGCGGCCGAACGCCGTGTGGCCGTCGCCCTCGTAGGTGAGGAGGTGGCCGGAGGAGAGCTGGGAGGCCAGGGCCTTGGCCCAGCGGTAGGGGGTCGCCGGGTCGCGGGTCGTGCCCACGACCACGATCGGGGCCGCGCCCTTCGCCTCGATGCGGTGTGCCACGCCGGTGGCCCGCACCGGCCAGTACGTGCAGTTCAGCGAGGTCCAGGCGAGGCCCTCGCCGAAGACCGGGGAGGCCTTCTCGAAGGCGGGCACCGCCTTCTCCACGTCGTCCGGTGAGCTGAAGGCGGCCGGCAGGTCCAGGCAGTTCACGGCCGCGTTGGCGAACATGAGGTTCGCGTACTTTCCGTCGCTGTCCCGCTCGTAATAGCCGTCGGAGAGGGCGAGCAGGCCCGAACCGTCCCTGTTCTTCATCGCCGAGGTGAGCGCGTCACGCAGCTGGGGCCAGCCCGCCTCGTCGTACATCGCGGCGATCACGCCCGTCGTGGCGAGCGCCTCGCCGAGCTGTCGGCCTCCGCTGTCGCCCGTGTTCAGCGGCGTGCGGTCCAGTTCGTCGAGGAAAGCCTTCAGACGCTTGCCCGCGTCATCTGGGCTCTTGTCGCCCAGCTTGTCGCCCAGCGGGCAGTCCGCGCCACGCGCCACGCAGTCCTTCGCGAAGGACCGGAAAGCCGTCTCGAAGCCTGCGGTCTGGTCCTCGTTCATACGGCGTGCGGGCAGCGAGGGGTCCATCGCACCGTCGAGGACCAGCCGGCCCACCCGCGCGGGGTAGAGCTCCGCGTACGTCGCGCCGAGGAACGTCCCGTACGAGGCGCCGACGAACGACAGCTTCTCGTCACCGAGCACCGCGCGCAGGACGTCCATGTCGCGGGCCGCCTCGACCGTGGAGACATGCGGCAGGATCTCGGCCGACTGCTTCTCGCAGCCGTCCGCGAACTCCTTGAAGGCGGTGCTCAGGTCGGCCGTCTCGCGACGGTCGTCGGGCGTCACGTCGGTCTGCGTGTACGCGTCCATCCGCTTGCCGTCGAGGCAGGTGACGGGTTCGCTGCGGGCCACGCCGCGCGGGTCGACGGCCACCATGTCGTAGTGGGCGCGGACCTCCTCGGGGTAGCCCAGACCCGCGTACGACTGGAGGTAGCCGATCGCCGAGCCACCGGGGCCGCCGGGGTTGACCAGGAGCGAGCCGAGACGGCCGCTCTTCTTGGTGGCCTTCTTGGTGGCCTTCTTGCGGGCCACCGCCAGCTTGACGTCGCCCGAGGCAGGCTTCGCGTAATCGCGCGGGACCTTCATGGAGGTGCACTCGAAGCCGGGGGCACCGCACGCGCGCCAACTCAGCTTCTGCCCGTAGTACGGGGCGAGCTCGGCCGGCACCGAACGGGACACCGACGCCAGGGAGGCGTCCGCCGTCGAACTCTTCGTCGAGCAGCCGGAGATGAGCAGCCCGGCGCTCACGAGCAGAGTGCCCCACGTGCGGAGCGAAGGGTGACGGCTGCGACGGCCGCGACGGCCGCGACGGCTGGTTTCCATCACGCGAGGGTAACGCTCCGCGAGGTGACGATCACTCATGGCACTCGTACGAGTGACTCGGTCAATCCCGTGTCGCGACACACCCCCGCGACACACCCCCGCGACACACCCACACGGCACACCCACGCGACACACCCTGCGAGCCAGCCCTCACCCCGCCCGGAGCGCCACCGTCATCGCCTCGACCGCCAGCAGCGGCGCCACGTTCCGGTCCAGGGCGGTGCGGCAGGCACCGATGGCCTCGATGCGGCGCAGTGTCGCCTCGGGCGAGGTGCCCAGGGCCATCCGCTCCAGCATGTCCTGCACCTCGGTGTTGGCGATCGCCACCCGTGAACCCAACTGCAGGGCCAGCACGTCCCGGTAGAGCCCGGTCAGTTCGATGAGCGCGAGTTCGAGGCTGTCGCGCTGCGTCCGGGTCTTGCGGCGCTTCTGCCGGTCCTCGAGCTCCTTCATCACGCCGGCCGTGCCACGCGGCATCCGGCCGCCCTGCCCCGCGCCGAGCGCCGCCTTCAGCTCCTCGGTCTCCTTGGTGTCGACCTCCTCGGCGACCTGCTTCGCGTCCTCGGAAGCCGTGTCGATCAGCTCCTGCGCCGCCTTCAGGCAGCCGCCGATCTCCGTCACCCGCAGCGGCAGCTTCAGGACGGCGGCCCTGCGCTCCCGCGCGCGCGGGTCGGTGGCCAGCCGCCGGGCACGGCCGATGTGCCCCTGCGTGGCGCGCGCCGCGGCCGCCGCCACGTCCGGCTCGATGCCGTCTCTCCGTACGAGCACGTCGGCGACCGCGTGCACCGGGGGCGTACGCAGTGTCAGGTGCCGGCAACGGGAACGGATGGTCGGCAGCACGTCCTCAAGGGAGGGCGCGCAGAGCAGCCACACGGTGCGGGGGGCGGGCTCCTCCACGGCCTTCAGGAGTACGTTCCCCGCGCCTTCCGTGAGGCGGTCGGCGTCCTCCAGAACGATGACCTGCCACCGCCCGACCGCGGGCGAGAGCTGGGCCCGGCGGACGAGTTCGCGGGTCTCCTTCACGCCGATGGACAGCATGTCCGTACGCACCACTTCCACGTCGGCGTGGGTGCCGACGAGGCTGGTGTGACAGCCGTCGCAGAAGCCGCAGCCGGGGGCGCCGCCGAGCGCGCGGTCCGGGCTTGTGCACTGCAAGGCGGCGGCGAAGGCGCGGGCGGCGGTGGCCCCTCCGGAGCCGGGCGGGCCCGTGAACAGCCAGGCGTGCGTCATCTTCGACGACTCCGGCGGCGGAGTGCCGGCGGTGGTCGCGGTCACGAGCGCGTCGGCGTCCCGAGCGGCAGCACCCAGCTGCTCGCTCACCCGCTCCTGACCCACCAAGTCGTCCCACACGCTCATGGGGTCACCGCCTTACGCTGCGCTCTGCTCCGGCCCGGACGCCGAGGTCCGGTGTGCCACCGGGTTCCGGTGTGCCACCAGGTTCCGGTCTGACACCGGGTTCCGGCCTGACACCGGACTGGACTGCCCATTGTGGAGGACGCCACTGACAATCCCCGCGGCCCCGCAGGCCGTGGGGCTCCGTGCGGGCTCCGTGAGGGCTTCGTGCGGACTCCGCAGGGCTCAGCGGCCCTTGCGCCCGCGGCGCCCCCGCCTGCCCTCGTCCTGGTTCTCCTCGTCCTCGCCCTCGCCCTCGCCCTCGTGCGACCCGAGCAGCTCGTCGGCGAGCGACGGCAGATCGTCGAGCGGCGTCTCCTCGGCCCAGTCGGAACGGGGCCGCTGAGGCACTCCCTGCTCGTCGATCTGGGGCAGTTCCCGGGTCCGCTCGTTCGGGCTCTCGGACGACTGCGCGGGCCGCTCGTCCCGGAAGTACCCCGACGGAACCTTGTCCTCCGAGACGGTCGGCAATACGGCCGTCTCGTCTGCGGCGCCCTCGGGAGCGGGCCCGTGCGCTCCGACCGCCGGAAGAACGGCCGTCTCATCGGCCGCCCCGGCGGGCGGCGTCACGACGGGCGTGGCCACGGTGGTCTCGTTGTCCGTCTCAGGCTGTTCCGGGGACGGATTCTTCTGCTCGGATGCCGGAGCCGGTGCCGGTGCCCAATCCGCCTTCTGCTCCGCCTTCTGCGCAGAGGCAGGCCCAGCAGGCCCAGGCCCAGGCCCAGCAGAGGCCGACCTCGAAGAAGCCGCCGCAGCCGCAGCCGCCGCCGCGGAAGCCGCCGCGAGCCGCCGCGCCTCTTCCGCCCGCAGCAGCGCCTCCTCGGCCTTCCGCTGCTTCTCGAGCCGACGCTCCTCCGCCTCGGCCCGCCGCCGTGCCTCTTCCTCGGCCTCCTTGCGGCGCCGCTCCTCCTCGGCCGCCCGGACCTTCTCCTCGGCCAGCAGCCTGGCCTGCTCCTCCTCGGCCTTGCGGCGTGCCTCCTCGGCGCGCTTCTTGGCCTCTTCGGCCTGCCGCTCGGCCTCGCGGCGCTGGGCCTCCTCGAGCTCGCGCCGCTTGCGCGCCTCCTCCTCGGCACGGAGCTTGGCGAGCTGCTCCTGGCGCTCGCGCTCCAGACGCTCCTCCTCGGCCTTGCGCGCGGCCTCTTCCTCGGCCTTGCGCTTCGCCTCCTCCTCGGCGGCCTTGCGGGCCTCTTCCCGCGCCTTCACCTCGGCCTCGGAGAGCGGGAGCACCACGTCGAGCCGGTGCCGGATCACGGTCGTGACCGCCTCCGGCTCCTGGGCGGCGTCGACGATCAGGTACCGCCCCGGGTCGGCGGCGGCGAGGGTGAGGAAACCGGAGCGCACGCGCGCGTGGAACTCGGCGGGCTCCGACTCAAGGCGGTCGGGCGCCTCCGTGAACCGCTCGCGGGCGGCCTCGGGGGACACGTCGAGCAGGCAGGTCAGGTGCGGTACGAGGCCGCCGGTCGCCCATCGGTTGATGCGGGCGATCTCGGTCGGCGACAGGTCGCGCCCTGCGCCCTGGTAGGCGACGGAGGAGTCGATGTAGCGGTCGGAGATGACCACGGCGCCGCGCTCCAGAGCGGGGCGCACGACCGTGTCGACGTGCTCCGCGCGGTCGGCGGCGTACAGCAGCGCTTCGGAGCGGTGCGAGAGACCGGCCGATGACACGTCCAGGAGGATCGACCGCAGCCGCTTGCCGACGGGCGTCGCCCCCGGCTCGCGGGTGACGACGACCTCGTGGCCCTTGGCGCGGATCCACTCGGCGAGCGCCTCGGCCTGCGTCGACTTGCCGGCGCCGTCGCCGCCCTCCAGTGCGATGAAGAAGCCGGTGGCGCAGGTCCCCTGTGCCGGGTCGTCGCCGCCGCGCAGCGCGTCGAGCAGGTCGTGCCGGAGCGGAACGCCCTGCCGGTCGTCGGCCTTGGCCAGGACCAGCGCGGCCACCGGCAGCAGCAGCGCGCCGACCAGCATCAGCGTGAAGGCGGCGCCGCCGTGGTCGAAGACGAACTTGCCGTTGACCATGCGGTGCGGCCCGATCGCCGCGGCGACCACCGGGGCCACCAGCGCGCCGAGCGCGAGCGTGAGACGAACGACCGCGTGGAGGTGCTCCGTGGTGCGGGCCCTGCGGTAGTCCTCGACCTCCTGGTCGAGGAGCGCGTGCCCGGTGTTCGCGGCGACGCCCGCGCAGACCCCCGCGAGGGCGAGGAGCAGCAGCACGGTCGTCACGTCGGGCACGAGGCCCGCGGCGAGCAGCGCGATGCCGGTGAGGGCGATGGCGAGCGCGAGCAGGCGGCGGCGCGAGAGCGAGGGCAGCAGGGACGGCGCGGTGCGGATGCCGACGGCGGTGCCGCCGGTGAGGGCGAGGACGATCAGGCCGTACGTGACGGGTCCGCCGCCGAGGTCCTTGGCGTGCAGTACGGCGACGGCGACGGCAGCCGCGACGGCTCCGGCGACGGCGGCGCAGGCCAGGACGAGGAGCGGGATCGCGCCGGTGCGGCCCTTGTCCGTGGTGGTGCCGGTGCGCGGCCTGCGCAGCCCTTCGAGCGGGCTACGCGCGCGTGGCGTCTGCGCACCGGGAAGTTCGAGGAAGTAGACGATCGAGAGCGACGCGGCGAAGAGGCCGGCCGCCACGAACGAGGCGAGCCCGGCCTGGTGCAGGTCGAACCAGTCGAGACCGGCGCCCAGGAGGTTCCCGATGAGCGTGATGCCGACGAGGATCACGGCCGCGACGGGCAGCGCGAGGAATCCCGTGCGCAGGGACAGGCGCCGCAGGGCGTCCATGTGGTCCGGCAGCGGCCTTATCGTCGCGCCCTCCAGGGGCGGCGCGGGCAGCAGCGCGGGGGCCGCGCTCTCCTTGGCGACGGTCCAGAAGCGCTCGGCGACGCCGATGACGAAGGACGTCACCAGAAGCACCGCGAGGGCGTCGTCGGGCGTCCAGTCGATCCACAGCGGCGCGACGATCAGCAGCGCGGCCCGCACGCCGTCGGCCCCGATCATGGTCCAGCGGCGGTCGAGCGGTCCGTCCGGGGAGGTGAGCGAGGTGAGCGGCCCGAGAAGCACTGCTCCGAAGAGCAGCGTCGCGAGAACGCGCGCTCCGAAGACGGCGGTTACGGCGAGGGCCACCCCCCGGTAACCGCCGCCGAAGGCGCCTTCGGCGATGGCGGACTGGAGCGCGAGGATCACCAGAACGAGGAGCGCGAGCGCGTCGCCGACACTGTCGACGAGGTGGGCGCTCCACAGGCGCTTCAGTGGGGGTACGCGCAGCAAGGCGCGGACGGCACGCTCTCGGGAATCTGCGACCAGGGCGTCGTCGGGGGCCGGGATTCCGGCCGTTGGCTGCTCGGCACGCGTCATCCGTCCAGCCTATCTGGACGGACTGACTCCCCGCCGAGCCACCCGAACAAACGACCGTCTGGTCCATCTGGTCCCGTTGCAGGCGGAACGTGCCGTTTCAGGGGGTGCACGACCCAGTTGTTCAGACGGTGCACAGCCCGGTGCCGGGTGCCTCACTGGAGGCACCCGGCACCGGGCAGGTAGTAGGCGCGGAGGTCAGTCCTCCGAAGCCGCCTCGGACGAGGCCGCCGTCGACGAGGCCGCCGTCGACGAGGCCGCCGTCTTGGCCGCCGTCTTCTTTGCGGTCGTCTTCTTCGCCGCGGTGGTCGTCTTCTTGGCCGCAGTCTTCTTGGCAGCGGTCTTCTTGGCGGGTGCCTTCTTCGCGGCGGCCTTCTTCGCGGGCGCCTTCTTGGCCGTCTTCTTGGCCGGCCCCTTCGCCCGCTTCTCCGCGAGGAGTTCGTAGCCCCGTTCCGGAGTGATGTCCTCCACGGAGTCCGCCGCCCGCAGCGTCGCGTTCGTCTCGCCGTCGGTGACGTACGCGCCGAAGCGGCCGTCCTTGACCACGACCGGCTTCTTGCTGACCGGGTCCTCGCCGAGCTCCTTGAGCGGCGGCTTCGCCGCGGCGCGGCCACGCTGCTTCGGCTTGGAGTAGATCTCCAGAGCCTCCTCCAGCGTGATCGTGAAGAGCTGGTCCTCGGTGTCGATGGAGCGCGAGTCCGTGCCCTTCTTCAGATACGGGCCGTACCGGCCGTTCTGCGCGGTGATCTCGACGCCCTCGGCGTCGGCGCCGACCACGCGCGGCAGGGACATCAGCTTGAGGGCGTCCGCGAGGGTGACCGTGTCGAGCGACATGGACTTGAAGAGCGAGGCGGTGCGCGGCTTGACCGCGTTCTTGCCGGTCTTCGGGGTGCCCTCGGGGAGGATCTCCGTCACGTACGGGCCGTAGCGGCCATCCTTGGCGACGATCTGGCGGCCCGTCTCGGGGTCCGCGCCCAGCTCGAAGTCGCCGCTCGGCTTGGCGAGCAGTTCCTCCGCGTACTCGATGGTCAGCTCGTCGGGCGCCAGGTCGTCGGGGACGTCCGCGCGCTGGTGGTTCTCGGAGTCGCGCTCGCCCCGCTCGATGTAGGGGCCGTAGCGGCCGACGCGCAGCATGACGTCGTTGCCGACCGGGAAGGACGACACCTCGCGGGCGTCGATCGCGCCGAGGTCGGTGACGAGCTCCTTGAGTCCGCCGAGGTGGTCGCCGTCGCCGTTGCCCGCCTCGGCGGCGCTGCCGGAGCCCTCGCCCTCGCCGAAGTAGAAGCGCCGCAGCCACGGCACGGCCTGCGCCTCACCGCGGGCGATGCGGTCGAGGTCGTCCTCCATCTTGGCGGTGAAGTCGTAGTCGACGAGCCGGCCGAAGTGCTTCTCGAGGAGGTTGACGACGGCGAACGAAAGGAACGAGGGAACGAGCGCCGTCCCCTTCTTGAAGACGTATCCGCGGTCGAGGATCGTGCCGATGATCGACGCGTACGTCGACGGGCGGCCGATCTCGCGCTCTTCGAGCTCCTTGACCAGGCTGGCCTCGGTGTAGCGGGCCGGGGGCTTGGTGGCGTGGCCGTCGACGGAGATCTCGTCGGCGGAGAGCGGGTCGCCCTCGTTGACCTGCGGAAGCCTGCGCTCGCGGTCGTCCAGCTCGGCGTTCGGGTCGTCGGCGCCCTCTACGTAGGCCTTGAGGAAGCCGTGGAAGGTGATGGTCTTGCCGGACGCGCTGAACTCGGCGTCGCGGCCGTCGGAGGCGCGGCCGCCGATCTTCACCGTGACGGAGTTCCCGGTCGCGTCCTTCATCTGGGAGGCGACGGTCCGCTTCCAGATCAGCTCGTAGAGCCGGAACTGGTCGCCGGTCAGGCCGGTCTCGGCGGGCGTGCGGAAACGATCACCCGACGGGCGGATCGCCTCGTGCGCCTCCTGCGCGTTCTTGACCTTCCCGGCGTACGTGCGCGGCTTGTCCGGCAGGTAGTCGCTGCCGTAGAGCTGCGTGACCTGCTTGCGGGCGGCGGTGACCGCCGTGTCGGACAGGGTCGTGGAGTCCGTACGCATGTAGGTGATGAAGCCGTTCTCGTACAGCTTCTGGGCCACCTGCATGGTCGCCTTGGCGCCGAAGCCGAGCTTGCGGCTCGCCTCCTGCTGCAGCGTCGTCGTACGGAACGGGGCGTACGGCGAGCGGCGGTACGGCTTCGACTCGACGGAGCGTACGGAGAACCGGGTCTCCTGGAGGGCGGCGGCCAGCGCGCGGGCGTTGGCCTCGTCCAGGTGGAGGGTGCCCGTGCTGTTGGCCTTCAGCTGACCGACGGAGGTGAAGTCGCGGCCCTGGGCGACGCGCTTGCCGTCGACCGTGGTGAGGCGGGCGACCAGCTGCGAGGGGTCGGAGGCGTCACCGGCGCGGCCGGTGGCGAAGGTGCCGGTCAGGTCCCAGTACTCGGCGGAGCGGAAGGCGATGCGCTCGCGCTCCCGCTCGACGACGAGGCGGGTGGCGACGGACTGCACGCGGCCGGCCGACAGGCGCGGCATGACCTTCTTCCACAGGACCGGCGAGACCTCGTAGCCGTAGAGGCGGTCGAGGATACGGCGGGTCTCCTGGGCGTCGACCATGCGCTTGTTGAGCTCGCGCGGGTTGGCGACGGCGCTGCGGATCGCGTCCTTGGTGATCTCGTGGAAGACCATCCGGTGGACGGGGACCTTGGGCTTCAGGACCTCGAGGAGGTGCCACGCGATGGCTTCGCCCTCGCGGTCCTCATCGGTGGCGAGGAAGAGTTCGTCGGAGTCCTTCAGAAGGTCCTTGAGCTTCTTGACCTGCGCCTTCTTGTCGGAGTTGACGACATAGATGGGCTGGAAGTCGTGCTCGACGTCCACGCCGAGGCGGCGCACCTCACCGGTGTACTTCTCGGGCACCTCCGCGGCGCCGTTGGGGAGGTCACGGATGTGCCCGACGCTGGCCTCGACTACGTAGCCGGGGCCGAGGTAGCTCTTGATCGTCTTCGCCTTGGCAGGCGACTCGACGATGACGAGTCGGCGGCCGCCCTGTGCGGTCTCGCTGGTCGGGGACAACTTCGCTCTTCTCTCCGGTCGACGCTCGGTGGCACTGCGCGGTCGCGTTGCTCGATGGCAGTGCGGTGGCAGTGCCCGCATGGCTGGCAGTGCCCGCATGGCTTGCGTTGCGCTGTCGCTGCGGAGTGTGACGGTACATCCCGCCCCCGTGTCAAACGGGGAAAGCCCGCAACGGCCACTCGAACGGTAACCCGACTACCGCCATTCCTGCCGCCCGGAGTGGCGGTCCGCTGTTTCGGCACCGGCCCCGGCCACCGGCCGGGCCACACCTGCGTGATCACCGGGAACGGAGTGTCCGGCGGGTCGGAAGGAGAGCGTCCGCACGGTGGCGAGCGACGCGTCGGCAGGGCCGGGAGAGGAGTGTTTCACCGGGCCCGGAAGGGATCGGGCACCCATCGGGCACCTTGCCGTGGCGGTGGGGCCCGCGCCCGATCGGGGTCCGGGCGTAAGGCCGCCCGATCAACCGGAACGACGCGGTCCGCCGCGCCGTCGAGGCAGCCTCACAGCCTCGTGAAGCACCACACGCCGAGGAGCAGCGCGCCCGATCCGGCGAGCGTGGCGAGTGTGACCGATGCGACGGGGCTCACACCCTGGGCGACCGGGGCGCGGTGCGCGACGCGCGCACCGGTCCACAGCAGCAGTCCGGCGCCGAACAGCGCGAACACCGTCCCCGCGAAGATCGCTGGCCCGCTCTCCATGGTCTGCATGGTCTGCCTCCCCGTGCCGGAATCCCTGCGAGACCCCCTGCCGGGAGGCTGACACGTACGGAAATCGGGAGAGCGAAATCGGGGTGAACGACGGACGGCCTTGCCGACTCGTCCCCGCGCGTGTTTCCGGGCCGCTCGTCCCCGCGCGTGTTCCCGGGCCGCTCGTCCCCGCGCGTCTTTCCGGGCCGCTCGTCCCCGCGCGTCTTTCCGGGCCGCCCGGCTCGCTACTCCCCGACCGGCACGCGCTACTCCCCGACCGGCAGCAGGAAGCCCTGCTGTACGAGGAGCCTGATCTGCGCGGGCGTCCGGTCGCGCAGCAACACCGGGTCCTCCCCGACCAGTTGGGCGATGGCGTCCAGGATCCGACCCGCGCTCAGCGAGCCGTCGCAGACGCCCGCGAACCCCGCGCCCACCGTGTCCACCTTGGTGGCGCGCCGCATCCCGCGGTTCTGGCGCAGCACGACGTGCTCCGGGTCCTCGGCGCCCGGCAGCCCGACCTGCTCCTGCACGACCTCGTCGGCGAGCTTGAAGTGCCCGGTGAGCAGCGCCGCGTCGTCGTGCGTCCGCAGATAGTCCTGGCGCCCGAAGAACTCCCGCACGGTGTCGCCGAGCGGCTGCTCGACGGGGTGCGGCCATTCCTCCACGGTGACGGACGGCTCGGCGGCACCGCTCTTCCTGAGCGTGATCCAGCCGAATCCGACGGCCCGCGTGCCCCGCGCCTCGAACTCGTCGAGCCACGCGTCGTACCGCGCCGCGTACTGCCCGGGGTCCGTGCGGTGGTCCCCCGCGTCCCGCAGCCACAGCTCGGCGTACTGCGTGATGTCCTGCACCTCGCGCTGCACGATCCAGGCGTCGCAGTCGCGCGGCACCCAGGAGCGCAGGCGGTCCTGCCACTCCTCGCCGTCCACGTGCTGCCAGTTGGCCAGGAAGTGCGCGTACCCCCCTTCGTTCAAGTGCTCCCCCGCCTCCTGAACGAGCGACCGGCACAGATCGTCCCCGCCCATCCCCCCGTCCCGATAGGTGAGCCGGGCCCCCGGCGAGATCACGAACGGCGGGTTCGACACGATCAGGTCGTACGTCTCGTCGGCCACCGGCCCGTACAGCGAGCCCTCCCGCAGATCCGCCTCCGGGGCCCCGGAGAGCGCCAGGGTGAGCCGGGTGAAGCGCAGGGCGCGGGGGTTGAGGTCGGTCGCGGTCACGCGCGTGGCGTGCTGCGCGGCGTGCAGCGCCTGGATGCCTGACCCGGTGCCGAGGTCGAGGGCGCTCGCGACGGGCGTACGCACCGTGATCCCCGCGAGCGTCGTGGACGCGCCGCCGACGCCGAGGACGACGCCTTCCTCGTGGCTGCCGATGCCGCCGGCGCCGCCGACCGCGCACCCCAGGTCGGAGACGATGAACCAGTCCTCACCGCTCGGCCCGCCGTACGGCCGCACGTCCACGGTCGCCCGCAGCTCACGGTCGGATCCGGCGCTCTTCTCGTCCTCGGCCAGCCAACCGCTCTCCAGGAGCACGTCGACGGGCAGAACGTCCGCCACGCGTGCGTGCGGCACGGTTTCCTGCAGCAGGAAGAGGCGTACGAGCGTCGCGAGCGCACCGCCCCCGCGGGTGGCCCGCAGCGCGGGCACGGTCTCGCTGCGGGCGAGCGCGGTGTACGCGGGCGCCCCGAGCAGCTCGAGCAGCCCGTCAGCGGTGAAGTCGGCGCCGAGCAGGGCCTCCCGCAGGGAGACGGCCGCGTCGGCGTGGTCGGACGAGGGCAGGGGGAGGCTGGCGTTACTCACTCCCCCATTGTGGCCCGCCCGGTGCGCCGACGCCCCCAGCACCGTGTGTGGCGCCGGGGGCGTCGGGAACGCAGGGACCGTACGGAGTCGCCCGGGACCGTATGGAGTCGCCCGGGACCGTACGGAGTCGGCTGGACCGTACGGAGTCGCCCGGACCGTACGGAGTCGGCTAGCTCTTGGCGGAGGGCGTGGCGGACGCGCTCTTGCAGCTGTCCTGCTTGCCCATCGCCTTGCCGACCTCCCCCTCCTGCAGCTTCTCCAGCGCTTCGTTGCCGCTCTTGCTCAGCTTGTCCAGCTCGCCCGCAACGTCCTTGAGGCCGTCGGCGAAGTCCGCCTGGTTCTTGGTGTCCAAGCCGTCGACCTGCTTCTTCAGGCCCCCGTAGGACTTGGAGATGGAGTTGAGTTCCTTGACGGCGTCGTCCGCCTTCTTCTTCCCGTCGTCGGCCGGCGGCGCACCCGCGCTCTTCACGGCGTTGCCCATCGACTTGTAGGCGTCGGACATGTCCTGGAACGCCTTGGAGTCGGTCTTCTGGACGTCGGACGGGGAGCTGTTGTCGGATGTCTCCTTCTGGATCGCGGCGTTGGCGTCCGCGATCTTCTTCGACTGGGGCTGGACGGAGTCGCAGACCTTCTTGGCCCAGTTGTCGAGCTTCTCGTTGCCGTCGTCGCTGCTGCACCCTGACAAAGCGAGTACCAGTACCGCACCGCCGGACAGTGCGGCTGCAAGCTTCTTGTTCACCGGATTGGTCCCTTCCATGGCTCTCGGCCCCGGAACTTACACGCCGACTGGGCGACAACCGCATGCCAGGGGACCGGTACTGCCGCTATTGCAGCCATTTGCACCAAGCGGCGCACGGCACGCGAGAGAAGGCTCACGACGCGTCCCACACCCACCGAAGGGCGCACGGCAACGGGCGGACGGTGCCTCAAAAAGCACCGTCCGCCCGCGCGTTGGGCAGAGCCCGACCAGGAGTGACGAAGTCCCCGCTACGAGACCACGGCAGGGTCGGCCGGTTTGGCCACCCGCTCGGCGCTGCCCTCGTCCCCGACGGCGATGCCCCGCCGCTTGGAGACGTAGACCGCGCCGACGATGATCGCGATGGAGAGCGCCGCGATCAGCACCCGCATCCCGACGCTGGCGTCGTCCCCGTAGCTGAACTTGATGACCGCGGGCGCGATGAGCAGCGCCACCAGGTTCATCACCTTCAGCAGGGGGTTGATCGCCGGGCCCGCGGTGTCCTTGAACGGGTCGCCGACCGTGTCACCGATGACGGTCGCGGCGTGCGCCTCGCTTCCCTTGCCGCCGTGGTGGCCGTCCTCGACGAGCTTCTTGGCGTTGTCCCACGCACCACCGGAGTTGGCGAGGAAGACCGCCATGAGGGTGCCCGTGCCGATCGCGCCCGCGAGGAACGAGCCGAGCGCGCCGACGCCGAGCGAGAACCCGACCGCGATCGGGGTGAGCACGGCGAGCAGACCCGGCGTGGCCAGCTCGCGCAGCGCGTCCTTGGTGCAGATGTCGACGACGCGCCCGTACTCCGGCTGCTCGGTGTAGTCCATGATCCCGGGGTGCTCGCGGAACTGCCGCCGCACCTCGTAGACCACGGCGCCCGCCGACCGCGACACCGCGTTGATCGCCAGCCCCGAGAAGAGGAAGACGACCGCGGCTCCGAGGATGAGCCCCACCAGGTTGTTGGGCTGTGAGATGTCCATCACGAGGTTCATCGGCGCACCGTCGCCCAGTTTCTCGTCGACGTCCTTGGCCGCTTCCGCGATGGCGTCGCGGTACGACCCGAAGAGCGCCGACGCCGCGAGGACCGCGGTCGCGATGGCGATGCCCTTGGTGATGGCCTTGGTGGTGTTGCCGACGGCGTCCAGGTCGGTGAGCACCCGCGCGCCCGCGCCCTCGACGTCGCCGGACATCTCGGCGATGCCCTGCGCGTTGTCGGAGACGGGTCCGAAGGTGTCCATGGCGACGATGACGCCGACCGTGGTCAGCAGTCCCGTACCGGCGAGCGCGACCGCGAAGAGGGCGAGCATGATCGACGTACCGCCGAGCAGGAACGCCCCGTACACGCCGAGCCCGATCAGGAGCGCGGTGTAGACGGCCGATTCCAGACCGAGCGAGATGCCGGCCAGGACCACGGTGGCCGGGCCGGTGAGCGAGGTCTTCCCGATGTCCCGCACGGGACGCCGGCTGGTCTCGGTGAAGTAGCCGGTGAGCTGCTGGATCAGCGCGGCCATCACGATGCCGATGGCCACGGCGACGAGCGCGAGAACCCGCGGATCGCCGTCGTGGCCCTTGATCGCCGCGTCCGTGACGCCATCCAGGTCCGTGTACGAGGACGGCAGGTACGCGTAGACCGCAGCGGCCACGAGCGCCAGTGAGATGAACGCGGAGATGAAGAATCCGCGGTTGATGGCGCTCATGCCGCTGCGGTCGGAGCGCCGGGGCGCCACCGCGAAGATGCCGATCATCGCCGTCACGACACCGATGGCCGGGACGATCAGCGGGAAGGCGAGCCCGGAGTCACCGAACGCCACCTTCCCGAGGATCAGCGCGGCGACCAGCGTCACGGCGTACGACTCGAAGAGGTCGGCGGCCATACCGGCACAGTCGCCGACGTTGTCGCCCACGTTGTCGGCGATGGTCGCGGCATTGCGCGGATCGTCCTCCGGAATGCCCTGCTCGACCTTGCCGACCAGGTCGGCGCCGACGTCGGCGGCCTTGGTGAAGATGCCGCCGCCGACACGCATGAACATCGCGATCAGCGCCGCGCCGAGGCCGAAGCCTTCGAGCACCTTCGGCGCGTCGGCCGCGTAGACGAGCACCACACAGGAGGCGCCCAGAAGACCGAGCCCCACCGTGAACATGCCGACTACGCCGCCCGTGCGGAAAGCGATCTTCATGGCCTTGTGCGAGACGGCGGTGAGATCCTTTTCCGGCTCACCTTCCGCCGGGGTGGCCTCTCGGGCGGCGGCTGCGACGCGCACATTGCTGCGTACGGCGAGCCACATGCCGATATAGCCGGTGGTCGCCGAGAACGCCGCACCGATCAAGAAGAAGATCGATCGGCCGGCGCGCTGATTCCAGTCGTCTGCGGGCAGCAGCATGAGCAGGAAGAACACCACGACGGCGAATACGCCGAGAGTGCGCAACTGTCGCCCCAGATAGGCATTCGCGCCTTCCTGGACCGCTGCCGCGATCTTCTTCATGCTGTCGGTGCCCTCGCCTGCCGCGAGCACCTGGCGGACCAGTACGCCCGCGACGACGAGCGCCGCGAGTGCGACGGCCGCGACGACCATCACGATGAGGCGATTGTCATCTGTCAGGACTGCGGCTGCGAAGGTTGAGGGGTGGTCAAACTGATGAGGGGTAGAAAGCCCCGCCATTCGTCCTCCTTGGCGCTTGGGCTGAGCTCAAGATGTGGACGGATTGTAGGGAGCGGAACCTGATCAAAACAGAGCGCCACAAACGGAATTGACCTGAGATTGCTTCTCAGCAAATGATCGCGGGCGAGGATTGGCCCCAAAAGCGGTAATGCCTTAAAACCGTTGACGCCGATTCGTCGATCTAGGTCGATAAATGATCAGAAAAAGAAAAGCCCCAGTTCAACGCGGTGCCGACAGGCCTCCGGGGAGCCGCGAGCGGGAGCGCGACGGGGGCAGCGGGGTGCCTCGGTGCGGTGGGGCGAAGTGACGCGGGGATGACCCGGGAGGGCGCGCGGAGGGCCCGGGGAGGATGAGGCCGGGAAGAGGCGGGGGCGAGGCGGGTTCGCGAGCCGCTGGGGCGCCGAGGAGCTGGGCGGAGGCGGCGCGGGAAAGGGGCCTGATCGGGGCTGATTGCGGCCTGATCTGGTCGGCATGCGGCCGGGGCAGATCAGGTGGGCGCGCGGGCGTGTCGCGAGTGGGACACGTCGGCCGGGGCCTGAGGCGCCTGAGGCAGGGCGGGCGGGCCTAGATATCCGGAGAGGGCCCAGAGCAGGGCGGACCGCCAGGTCGGGGTCGACGGGTCGAGGCCGACGGGTCGAGGCCGACAGGTCGAGGCCGACAGGTCGAGGCCGACAGGTCGAGGCCGACAGGTCGAGGCCGGTCAGGGGAGGAGCGGCGCCGGGGTCGTCGGCCAGGTCATGCGGATGAGGCCGCCGGACTCGCCGGCCGTGACCTCCACGTCGTCCACGAGGCCGCTGATGACCGCGAGGCCCATCTCGTCCTCGCCCTCCGCGTCGTCGCCGTCACCGAGCCCCGCACCGGGCGCCCGGTCACCAGGGGCCGCACGGGGCGCCTCGTCGCCGACTTCGATGGAGAACTGCTTCTCGTCCTCGATCAGCGCCACCCGCACCGGCTCCGTCACCCCGCTGCTCTGATGCAGCCCGACGGCGCGCGTGCAGGCCTCACCGACCGCGAGCCTGACCTCGTCGAGAACGGCCTCGTCCACTCCGGCCCTGCGCGCCACCGCGGCCGCCACGAGGCGGGCGGTCCTGACGTGCTCGGGCAGCGCGCTGAAGCGGAGTTCAACGGTGGCCATGCATCCCCCTCGACATACGCACGTGCTGTCAGGGGGCCGGGCCGCAGGCCCGGTCCCCTGCTGTACTGCCAACCCCGGGCCCAGGGCCCGGGAAGTCCGGCTTCCGGTCGACCGCCACTCAGTCGGTGGCCGCGACCGCTTCCTCGACCGAGGTGTGAATGGGGAACACCTTGGTCAGACCGGTGATGCGGAAAATCTTGAGAATGCGCTCCTGGTTGCAGACCAGGCGCAGCGAGCCCTCGTGGGCACGCACCCGCTTCAAGCCGCCGACCAGCACGCCGAGCCCGGTGGAGTCGAGGAAGTCCACGCCCTCCATGTCGACGACCAGATGAAAACTGCCGTCGTTCACCAGCTCGACCAACTGCTCGCGCAGCTTGGGCGCGGTATATACATCGATTTCGCCACCGACCTCGACGACCGTACGATCGCCGACGGTACGGGTCGACAGGGACAGGTCCACGGATCCTCCAGCACCTTGCTATCGAGCGGTCATCCCTCGGGACACCTCGGCAGAGCCCCCAGGACGGATCGCCAGCCGCGATGGCATTCAATCACTTACTGGTAGGCGAGCACGACGCCTTGGGACCATTGTCCATCCCACCAGTGACACACTCGATGCCGATGGCCAAAATTTCCTCTCCCGGAGGACCCTCTGCGGGCGCCCCGGCACGCACGTCCCCGCGGACCGTTCTTGACCGGCTCACCGCGGGGCCGAGCCGTGCATCGCGCGTCACTCATACGGAGCACTTGCCCCCACGTGAGGCCCGGTATGCAGTCTGGCCCGACCGCATCCGTCCCGAGGTCATATCCGCCGTCCGGGCCGCGGGCATCGAGCACCCCTGGGTCCATCAGGCACGGGCCGCCGAGCACGCCCTGGACGGCGAATCCGTGGTCGTCGCCACCGGCACCGCGTCCGGCAAGTCCCTGGCCTATCTCACCCCCGTGCTCTCCGCCCTCCTCGACGGCTCCGAAGCCCCCAACGGCCGCGGCACCACCGCCCTGTACCTCGCCCCGACCAAGGCCCTCGCCGCCGACCAGCGCCGGGCCGTCCGCGAGCTCGCCGGTCCGCTCGGCAAGGCGGTGCGCCCCGCCGTGTACGACGGCGACACCCCCTTCGAAGAACGCGAGTGGGTCCGCCAGTACGCCAATTACGTCCTGACCAACCCCGACATGCTGCACCGCGGGATACTCCCCTCCCACCCCCGCTGGTCCGCCTTCCTGCGCTCCCTGCGCTATGTCGTCATCGACGAGTGCCACACCTACCGCGGCGTCTTCGGCTCCCACGTCGCCCAGGTCCTGCGCCGACTGCGCCGCCTCTGCGCCCGCTACGGCTCCGAGCCCGTCTTCCTCCTCGCCTCCGCCACCTCCGCCGACCCCGCCGCGTCCGCGGAGCGCCTCACCGGTCTGCCCGTGCGGGAGGTCGCCGACGACGCCTCACCCCGCGGCGACCTCGTCTTCGCCCTCTGGGAGCCCCCTCTCACCGAACTCCACGGGGAGAAGGGCGCCCCCGTCCGGCGCACCGCCACCGCCGAGACCGCGGACCTGCTCACCGATCTCACCGTCCAAGGCGTCCGCTCCGTCGCCTTCGTACGCTCCCGGCGCGGCGCCGAACTGATCTCGGTCATCGCTCAGGAACGCCTCGCCGAAGTCGACCGCTCCCTCGCCCGGCGCGTAGCCGCCTACCGCGGCGGCTACCTCCCCGAAGAACGCCGCGCCCTGGAGCGCGCCCTGCACTCCGGCGAGCTCCTCGGTCTCGCCGCGACCACCGCCCTCGAACTCGGCGTGGACGTCTCGGGGTTGGACGCCGTCATCATCGCCGGTTACCCGGGCACGCGGGCCTCGCTCTGGCAGCAGGCCGGGCGCGCGGGGCGGTCGGGCCAGGGCGCCCTGGCCGTCCTCGTCGCCCGCGACGATCCGCTGGACACCTACCTCGTCCACCACCCCGAAGCGCTGTTCCGACAGCCCGTGGAGTCGACCGTCCTCGACCCCGACAATCCGTACGTCCTCGCCCCCCACCTCTGCGCCGCCGCCTCAGAACTCCCCTTGGTCGACGAGGACTTCGCGCTCTTCGGCCCCACCACCGAGGAACTCCTCCCCCAGCTCGAGGCCGCGAAGCTGCTCCGTCGCCGTACGAGGGCCTGGCACTGGACCCGCCGGGAACGGGCCGCCGACCTCACCGACATCCGCGGCGAGGGCGGAAAGCCCGTCCAGATCGTCGAGGAGGGCACGGGCCGGCTGCTCGGCACGGTCGACGCGTCCGCGGCCCACACCACCGTCCACGAAGGCGCCGTCCACCTCCATCAGGGGCTCACGTATCTCGTGCGCCACCTCGACCTGGAGGACTCGGTGGCCCTGGTCGAAGAGGCCGTGCCGCCCTACTCCACGACCGCGCGCGACACCACGGCGATCTCCATCCTGGAAACGGACACCGAGGTCCCCTGGGGCGCCGGGCGCCTCTGTTACGGCTCCGTCGAAGTCACCAACCAAGTCGTCTCCTTCCTGCGTCGCAAACTCATCACCGGCGAGGTGCTCGGCGAGACGAAGCTCGACCTCCCTCCCCGCACGCTCCGCACACGAGCCGTGTGGTGGACGGTGACCGAGGACCAACTGGACGCCGCCCGCGTCAATCCTGAGATCCTCGGCGGCGCGCTGCACGCCGCCGAGCACGCGTCCATCGGCATGCTGCCGCTGTTCGCCACGTGCGACCGCTGGGACATCGGCGGCCTCTCCGTGCCACTGCATCCGGACACGCTCCTCCCCACGGTCTTCGTGTACGACGGCCACCCCGGCGGGGCGGGCTTCGCCGAGCGCGCCTTCCACACCGCGCGTGAGTGGCTGACGGCCACGCGCCAGGCCATCGCCTCCTGCGAGTGCGAGGCGGGCTGCCCCTCGTGTATCCAGTCCCCCAAGTGCGGCAACGGCAACGACCCTCTGCACAAGCGGGGGGCGGTACGGCTGCTTTCGGTCTTGCTCAGCGAGGCAGGGGCGGGGCCGGAGGCTCAGCCGTAGCCGTAGCCGTAGGCGGCTGTGCTTGGGCTGGGCTTTGGGCGACTGCCGGTCGGCGGGGGCTGACTCCTACTCCCGCTGTACGTCGCCGGGCGAACGGGTGGCTGGCGAACGGGTGGGTGGCGAGCGGGTGGGTGGCGAGCGGGTGGGTGGGGGAACTCCGCCCGCCACGCGGCGGCCCTGTCCGGGCGGCGAACCCTGTTCGGGCCGGGAACCCTGTTCGGGCCGGGAAGGCGCCGAGGGCAGGAAGGCGTGCCGCCCCCGTACAGCCAGAGGCCCCCGCACCCGCGCCGAGCGTGGATCCCCCGGGCCCGCCCGGGACCTCACCGTGGCGGAGAAAAGGCCGACCGAAGAGGCGGCCGTGACCTCGGAGACCTGTCCGCGCAGCACGCACCGCACCACCCGCGCCCCCTGCTCCGCAGCCACCCGCTCGGCTCCCTCACACGCATGGGAGGGACCCGCCGCCCACCGATCCGCCGCGGCCAGCGCCGCCAGATCCGCCGCACCACCCGCCCGGTGCCGGGCCACGACGACCTGCGCCATCGCGAGCACCGCGCCGCAGACCACGCCGAGCACGGCCATCACGACGACCACCCACACGGTGGCGGCCCCTCGGTCCCGGACCTCCCCGCGCCACCTACCGGTCCTCATCCGTCCACCCCCACCGTCTCCTCCGCCAACGCCACCGCCTCGGACCGCAGCCGCAGCCCCAGGCCCAACACCGCCGGGCCCGGCGGAGCCGCCACCACCTCGACCCGCACCAGATCGCCCTCGCGCCGCACGGAGACGCTCGCCCCGCGCGGGGCCGCCCGGCGAGCCGCCGCCACGGCCAGTCCCTCGGGGTCCTGCCGGGCCGCGGCCCGGGCTCCGGCCCGAGCCGCGTCCACACACTGGATCTGCGCGGATGCCGCAAGCAGCGTCCAGATCAGCGCCATGGTGAACAGCACCAGCGTCGGCAGCACCACAGCCGCCTCCGCCGTCACGAACCCCCGGTCAGACCGGTCAGAGAAGGCCGAACGACCCCGGAAGCGGGCGCTCCGAAACCTCTGCCCATCTTCAGAACGGGACATCGAGGGCCTTCTCCACGACCGCTTGCAGCGCCGCCCTGACCTGCCCGCTCGTCACCACTTTGTAGAGCAACCCGGCGAAGCCCACCGCCGCGATCAGACCCATCGCGTACTCGGACGTGACCATCCCCGCGTCCTCGCCCAACGAGCCGGCCCACCGCCTCAGCCCGCGCGTCGCCTTCTCCCGCATCCTCTTCCCCCGCACTCCGACCTCCTTGAGAATTACCGCTGTTACCCGCCAGCTGTTACTGGCCGACTGCTACTGGACCCCTGTTGCTGGGCCCCTGTTGCTGGACCCCTGTTGCTGGACACCGCTCCCGCTCAGCCCGTCTTCAACAACCCCTCCGCCATCCCGATCACCACCGGCAGCACCCCGACCGCGACGAACGCCGGCAAGAAGCACAGGCCCACGGGCGCCGTCATCAGGACCGCCGCCCGGCGCGCCCCAGCCGTCGCCGTACGGCCCCGCTCTGCCCTGGCGTCCGCGGCGAGGCGGGCCACAGGCGCCGCGGCCGGTGCCCCGGACTCGCCGGCCCGCTCCAGGAGCCGGGCCAGCGGAGCGGCGCCCGGCAGCGCACCCAACTGGCGCCAGGCGTTGGCCGGTTCGCCACCCAGCCGTACCTCCGCCGCCCCGCGCGCCAGTCGCGCACCGACCGGTCCCCGCAGGGACTCGCCCACCGCGTGAGCAGCCGCCACCGGACTCGCCCCCGCAGCCACGCATGCCGCCAATAGGTCGGCTGCCAGCGGGAGTTGCCTGGACGCTTCGGCTGCGCCGTTCTCCCCATCCGAGCCGCCGTCCGAGCCGTGCGGGGAAGCGCGGGTCCGTTGATTGCGGCGCCATACGCCGTAGCCGACCACCGCTCCGGCCAGCAGGCCCGGGACCCCGCCCACCAGGGCGTAGGCGGCGCTCGCCGTACCGGCCGTCAGCAGCCAGTGCTGCGTCCCGGGCCAGCGGCTCGGATGCCGCGATCGGCGACGTGTGCGCGGCCCTTCCAGGCGTGTGCGCGGCCCTTCCCTGCGCAGCGTGCGTCCCGCTCGCCGACGCAGTCTCCGCTCACGTCGTACGGCCAGCACCGTCAGCGCCAGCCAGAGCACGGCCGCCGCATCCCACACGGCCACCCCCAGGCTGTGGACAACGTTCATCGCTCCTCCGCCCCTCGTACGATCCGCAGCGCCCACCACGCCCCGATGGACTCCAGCGCTCCGCCTGCCGCCAGGCACACCAGCCCCGGCCCCGTGTGGAACAGCACCCGCAGCGGCTGTGCTCCCAGGGCGCTGCCCATCAGGAGCCCCAGGGCGGGCAGCCCCGCGAGCATCACGGCGGTCGACCGGGCGCCCGCCAACTGGGCTCGCAGGTCGGCGCGTTGGTCGCGCTCCGCGCGAAGTGCTCCCTCCAGCCGTTCGAGCCCCGCGGCCAGCCCCGCGCCGCGGTCCACCGCCACCCGCCAGCACGCCGCGAGCCCGAGCAGGCCTTCCGCACCGGGATCCCGGGCCGCTTCTCGCAGCGCCCCCGGCACGTCACCGCCGAACCGCGCCGCCGCAAGGACCGCGCTACGGGCCGCACCGGCGCCCCCCTCACCCGAGTCGGCCTCGTCGAGCGCCAGCCGCAGCGCCTCTCCGGGTTGCCGACCCGCCCGTACCTCTCCCGCGAGCTCCCCGCACAGGGCGATCACCGCATCGCCGCGCCGCTGCCGTTCCCTGCGCGCGTCACGGGCTCGTCGCACGCGCGCTGCCAACGGCACCCCTGCCGCGCCCACTGCCAGCGGCACCACGGACTGCGCCAGGAGCGCGGCCGCCGACCCGGCCGCCAGGCACCACCATGCGTGGCGGGGCCGGGCCCATGCCTGCACCCGGCGCCAAGGCGAGGTTCGACTAGTCCGCTGGTCGTCCGGCCCGAGCAGTGACCGCAGCCGCCGGGCCTCCTGGTTCCGTAGAGCCATCAGCCAGGCCGCGCCGCCCGCGCACAGCGCCGCCGCCCACATCGAGGGGGTCACGGGGCACCGCCCCAGGCCCCGTCCGCGAGCAGGGAGCTCAGTCGCTCCCAGCCCGGCTCCCGGGTGAAGGCCGCCCCGCCCCATCGCAGCGCCGGTACCGTCACCACCAGGCCGGTCTCGGTCCGCTCCAGGACGTGCACCTCGGCGATACGGCGGCGGCCCGCCCTGTCGCGCACGAGATGGATCACCACGGACAGCGCGGCCGCCAACTGGCTGTGCAGGGCCGCCCGGTCGAGCCCCGCAGCCGTCCCCAGTGCCTCCAGGCGGGCAGGAACATCCCCCGCGGCGTTGGCATGGACCGTGCCGCAGCCGCCCTCGTGCCCGGTGTTCAGCGCGGCCAGCAGATGCACCACCTCCGCGCCCCGCACCTCGCCGACGACGAGCCGGTCGGGCCGCATCCGCAGCGCCTGCCGCACCAGGTCGTCCAGGCCGACGAGGCCTGCCCCCTCCTGGTTCGCGGGCCTGGACTCCAGACGCACCACGTGGGGGTGCGCGGGCCGCAACTCCGCCGAGTCCTCGGCGAGAACGATGCGCTCGTCGGGGCCGACCAGTCCCAGCAGCGCGCTCAGCAGGGTCGTCTTGCCGCTGCCGGTGCCCCCACTGATCAGGAAGGACAGCCTGGCGTCGAGCAGGGCCCGCAGGAAACGGTCGCCGCCGGGCGGGACCGTCCCCGCGGCGACCAGTTCCGCCAGGGTGAACGCCCTGGGCCGCACGACCCGCAGGGAGAGGCAGGTCGAGCCCACGGCCACCGGTGACAGCACCGCGTGCAGCCGGGTGCCGTCCGGGAGGCGTGCGTCCACCCAGGGCCTCGCGTCGTCGAGGCGTCGGCCCGCCACGGCCGCGAGTCGCTGCGCGAGCCGTCGCACCGCGGCCGCGTCCCGGAACGTGACGCCCGTGAGCTCCAGGCCACCGCCCCGGTCCACCCACACCCGGTCGGGTGCGGAGACCAGCACGTCGGTCACCGAGTCGTCCGCGAGCAGGGGCTCCAAGGGCCCCGTCCCGACCAGCTCCGAGCGCAGTTGGGCGGCCGCGCCGAGGACTTCGGTGTCCCCGAGCACCCGCCCCTGGGCGCGCAGCGCCTCGGCGACCCGGGCCGGCGTGGGCTCCGTGCCGTTCTCCGCGAGCCACTGGCGGACCCCGTCCAGCATCCGGGCCCCGACCACCGCACTCATACGCCCACCCCCGTCGCGTCGACCGACGACTGGCTCCGGAAAGCCCGCTCCGTGCCGTTCTCCGCAAGCCATTGACGGACCCCGTCCAGCATCCGGGCCCCGACCACCGCACTCATACGCCCACCCCCGCGGTCTCGACCGGCAGCCGGTCCCAGAAGGCCGTGCAGAATCGCGCCAGCGGCCCGCGCGCCGCTCCCCCGGGTGGCGTCCCCGCTGCCTGCACCGACGACAGTCCGGCCTCCCAGGGCACTTCGCCGGCCAGCGGAAGGCCCAGCAGGCGCGCGACCTCCTCGGGGTCGAGACCAACGGGTCCCGATGTCGCCGCGCCGGGCGAGACGAGCACCCGCAGGTCCCGCAGCGCCATGCCCGCCGCCGAGGCCACCCGGCGGGCGCCCGCCACCGCCCGCAGCTCCGCGGGCACCACCAGGAGGCCGAGGTCGACCTGCGCGAGCGCCTCGGCGACTGCCTCGTCCACCCGGCGGGGCAGGTCCACGACCACCACACCGCTGCGCCTGCGGGCGGCCGCGACGACCGCGCGCACGGCCTCCGGAGCGACCGTGACCGCTTCTCCCCGGTCCCAGCTCAGGACGCGCAGCGCATGCAGTTCCGGAAGCGATTCCTCCAGTGCTCCACCGCCGACCCTGCCCTGCGAGGCGGCAAAGGCCGGCCAGCGGAGTCCGTCGGCGCTCTCACCGCCCAGGAGTACGTCGAGGCCGCCGCCCAGCGGGTCCGCGTCGATGAGCATCGTGCGGCGCCCGGCCCGCGCCGCCGTGACCGCAAGGGCGCAGGCCAGCGTGGAGGCCCCGGCGCCACCGCGCCCGCCGATGACGCCGACGGTCAGCGCGGGCCGCCCCACGCCCTCCACCACGTCGGCGATGCGGTCCACGAGCCACTGCTCGCCATCGGGCAGGAGCAGCACCTGGTCGGCGCCGATCTCCACCGCCCGCCGCCAGACGTCCGGATCATCCTGGTCCCGCCCGACCAGCACGACCCCACGCCGTCGCGCGGCCCCGCGGACCCGGTCCGCCGCGTCGTCCCCGACCAGGACGAGCGGGGCCGAGTCCCAGCTCTCCCTCCGCGAGGGCCCTCCGTGGTGCACCTCCGGCAGCGCTCCGGCCGCGGCACACAGCCGCAGCAGGTCGTCCAGCAGCTCCACGTCCTCCGTGACGATCAGCGGTCCGCCCTGCCGTCCGTCGGCCGGCGCGGTCCCGTCACGCGAAATGACTCCACCCACGATCTCCATCCCCCTCACACCGCTAGCCCCTTGTGAATGCCGCGTCCCCGCCTCCGCGAAGAGCCGGCACAAAGCAATCCGGCCCTGGACTTCGCGAGTGGAACGGGCGGAATCAGCGTGCAGCGGTGTCGAAAATGGTGTGGATCTTGGTCAATAACTGTGGACAAGGCGGTGCCTGTGAATATCCCGCTCACCCATACCAGTGACATCTCACGGACTTCGGGGCGACTTTCACAGAGCAGCGCCACGACTACACACAGTGACGGATCTTGGGCAGCCCGAGCGGCGGTCGAGATGGCGACGAGGATCGCTCAAGGACTGGAAGAGGATCAGCGGAGGGTTCAAAAACCCATCCGGACATGCGACGACCCCCGCCGGGGGGGAGAGCGGGGGTCGTCCCCACGGTCCGACTCGGGGGGGGAGGAGCCAGACCGGGTTAGCACGGTCGCGAACGATCCGTGACTTCCATGGTGTACCCGAGAGCCTTCTCAGGCAAACCCACGCGCCTCAGCTTACGCCGAATGGTGGGCACCTATGCTCGGCCTCGTGGAAAACCACTCCCTGCCTCGGACTGCCGCGTTCTTTGACCTGGACAAGACGGTCATTGCGAAGTCGAGCACGCTCACCTTCAGCAAGTCGTTCTACCAAGGCGGCCTGATCAACCGCAGAGCGGTACTGCGCACCGCGTACGCGCAGTTCGTCTTCCTCGCGGGCGGCGCGGACCACGACCAGATGGAGCGGATGCGCGAGTACCTCTCGGCGCTGTGCCGCGGCTGGAACGTCCAGCAGGTCAAGGAGATCGTCGCCGAGACCCTGCACGACCTGATCGACCCGATCATCTACGACGAGGCCGCCTCCCTCATCGAGGAGCACCACACGGCGGGCCGCGACGTCGTCATCGTCTCCACGTCGGGCGCCGAGGTCGTCGAGCCGATCGGTGAACTCCTCGGTGCGGACCGGGTGGTCGCGACCCGGATGGTGGTCGGGGACGATGGGTGTTTCACGGGTGAGGTGGAGTACTACGCGTACGGACCCACCAAGGCGGAGGCCATCAAGGAGCTCGCCCGGACGGAGGGGTACGACCTCGACCGCTGCTACGCCTACAGCGATTCGGCGACCGATCTGCCGATGCTGCAGTCGGTCGGCCACCCCTTCGTGGTCAACCCGGACCGCGCACTGCGCCGGGAGGCCACCACGCGCGCGTGGCCGGTCCTCGACTTCCACCGCCCGGTCCGCCTGAAGCAGCGCCTTCCCGCGCCGCGCCGTCCCGCCGTCGTGGCGGCTGCCGCCGTGGGCGCCGCGGCGGCCACGGCAGGCCTCGTCTGGTTCGCCAGCCGGCGCCGGGCGACGGCCGGCTGACCCGCGGCGCGGCGGACCGGCGGAACCGCGCGGAGGCCATGAGGGGACCGGCCGGAACCGCACAGAAGCCCGGCGCCCGATTCGCACCTGTTTGAACCTAAAAGTAAAGAAGTGCGGCCAGGGCTTCCGCTTACCCCAGGACTGGAGTACAAAGGAGTCAACGGCCCGCGAGACCAAGGACATCCGAGAGGATCACCTTTAAACGCAGTAAGGCCCCACGGACCGAAGCATGAACACCGAGCACCCACGCGACGTCGACCCGTCGATTACGGGCCAGCCGCACCAGGTGACGGGCAACGTCCCGACCTGATGGGCAAACTTCGAGGACGCTTGGTAACCCGGTGAACATGCCAGCGGCGGTACGGATTCCGTACCGCCGCAACCCTGTTCAGGGCCACCCCGTTCAGACCCTTTCTGGCTGCCGCCGCCAGCACCGCGTACCGCCCGTCGGCGCTCCTAGGCCGCGCCGCGCTGCAGCGCCTCACAGACCGCCGTGGACTCCCTGACACCGAGCTCCACCGCCTTGCCGCAGTGGGCGATCCAGGCAGCCATGCCCTCCGGCCGACCGGACGCGTAGCCGTCGAGGGCCGCCACGTAGGCCGCCCGCCCCAGCTCCCCGTACCCCGCCTCCGCCGGGCAGACCGACTTCGGGTCGAGACCGCTGCCCACCAGGACGATGCGCTCGGCGGCCCGCGCGACGAGACCGTTGTGCGAGCCGAAGGGACGCAGGCTGAGCAGCTCGCCGTGGACCACGGCCGCCGTCACGAGGGCCGGCGCCGAGCCGCCCGCGATGATCAACTGCGAGAGCCCTTCCAGGCGGCCCGCCACCTCGTCCGCGTCCGGCAGGGGAAGCTCGACGAGCGGTTCGTCGACGGGTTCGCCGGCCAGTCGCGGGCGGCCCGCCTCGTCGGTGGAGTCGGCCGCGGCGACCAGGTGCAGGCGCGCAAGGACCCGTAGCGGCGACTGCCGCCAGATGGACAGGAGTTGACCGGCCTCGGCGGTCAGCCGCAGGGCGGCGCCGACCGTGCGCGCCTCGCCGTCGCCGCTGAAGTCGCTGCGCCGACGCACCTCTTCGAGCGCCCAGTCGGCCCCGGAGAGCGCCGCGGAGCCGCGGGCACCTCGCAGCGCCGCCTCGGAAGTGATCTCGTTGCTGCGGCGCCGCATGATCCGGTGCCCGTAGACCCGGTCCACGGCCTTGCGCACGGAGTCCACGGAGTCGGCCACGCCCGGCAAGCCTCCGAGGGCCGCGAGCGGGTCTCCCATGCTCGAGCCAGACCCGGAGCTCGGGGAAGGATCAGCTGTCGTACTCATGAGTACGACCCTACGTACTCCCGGGCCGCCCTCCACGAAGGAGTGGTCTTCTTCACGCGGGTCGAGCACCCGTCGTGTTCGTGCCGCTACGCTTCGTGGTTATGAAAATCGCTTTCGTAGGGAAGGGCGGCAGCGGCAAGACCACGCTGTCCTCGCTCTTCATCCGCCACCTCGCCACCACCGGCGCCCCCGTCATCGCGGTGGACGCCGACATCAACCAGCACCTGGGGCCGGCCCTGGGCCTCGACGAGGCGGCGGCCGCCGAGCTGCCCGCTCTGGGCGCGCGGCTGCCCCTGATCAAGGACTACCTGCGGGGCTCCAATGCCCGGATCGCCTCCGCCGATACGATGATCAAGACGACGCCGCCCGGGGACGGCTCGCGGCTCCTGCGGCTGCGCGAGGACAACCCGGTGTACGAGGCGTGCGCCCGCACCGTGGAACTGGACGACGCCACCGTGCGTTTGATGGTCACCGGGCAGTTCACCGAAGCCGACCTCGGTGTCGCCTGCTACCACTCCAAGACGGGAGCGGTGGAGCTCTGCCTGAACCACCTGGTGGACGGCCGCGACGAGTATGCGGTCGTGGACATGACCGCAGGCTCGGACTCCTTCGCCTCCGGCATGTTCACGCGCTTCGACATGACGTTCCTGGTGGCCGAACCGACGAAGAAGGGGGTCTCCGTCTATCGCCAGTACAAGGAGTACGCACGGGACTTCGGCGTCAGCCTCGCCGTCGTCGGCAACAAGGTGCAGGGCCAGGACGACGTCGACTTCCTGCGCGAGCAGGTCGGCGACGACCTGCTCGTGACGGTCGGGCACTCGGACTGGGTGCGCGCCATGGAGAAGGGGCGCCCGCCGCGCTTCGAGCTCCTGGAGGACGACAACCGCCGCTCCCTGCAGGCGCTGCAGGACGCCGTCGACGCTTCGTACGAGCGACGGGACTGGGAGCGGTACACCCGTCAGATGGTCCACTTCCACCTGAAGAACGCGCAGAGCTGGGGCAACGAAAGGACCGGGGTCGACCTGGCTGCCCAGGTCGACCCCGACTTCGTACTGCGCGAGCGGCTGACCGCCACGGCCTGAGCAGGCCGCAGTACGCCCGCAGTACGCCCGCAGGGCGCTACTGCTTGCGGGCCGGAGCGCCCGGAACGCCCTTGGGGGCGGGCGCGGGCTGGGCGGAGAGGAACCTCGCCCAGCCCTCCTTCGGCGCCTTGCCGACCGGCAGCCCGGTCAGCTTCGCCAATGTCTTCGGGTCCTGCGCGTCGAGCCAGTCAGCGAGTTGGCGGAAGGAGACACAGCGCACGCCGGGCTTGTTGCACACCCGCTCGACGGTCTCCTCGATGGCCCGCATGTACGTGCCGCCGTTCCAGGACTCGAAGTGGTTTCCGATGATCAGCGGCGCACGATTGCCCTGGTAGGCACGCTTGAAGCCCTGGAGCAGGCCGTCCCGCATCTGGTCGCCCCAGTACTCGTGCATGGACGGGTCGCCGTGCGACGTCGAACCGGACTGGTTGACCATGAAGTTGTAGTCCATGGTCAGCGTCTCGAACTTGCGGCCGGGTACCGGGACGAGCTGCATCGACAGATCCCACAGCCCTTCCTTCTTCTTGGGCCAGACCTGGTTGTTGACGCCGCTGGTGTCGTAGCGGAAGCCGAGCTCGCGGGCTGCCCGCATGAAGTTCTTCTGCCCCTCGAGGCAGGGAGTGCGGGCCCCGACCAGTTCCTTGTCGTAGTCGAAGGGCAGCGGCTGCGTCTTCTTCAGGCCGGTGTTCGTCCTCCAGGCCTTCACAAAGGACTTGGCCTGCTTGATCTCGCTCTTCCAGTCCTTGACGGACCACTCCCCCACCCCGCGCCCGGCGCCGCAGAAGTGGCCGTTGAAGTGCGTGCCGACCTCGCTGCCCTCGAGCCAGGCGCCGCGGAGCTGGTCCACGGTGTCCTTGATTCCCTTGCGGTCGTTGAAGCCGATGTCCGAGCTGCCCGTCATGTGCTGCGGCGGCTTGTAGAGCCTGCGTTTGCCCTCCGGGAGCATGTACACGCCGCTCAGGAAGTACGTCATCCTGGCGTTGTTCCGCTTGGCGACCTTGCGGAAGTGGGAGAACAGCTTCTGGCTGTCCTCGCCCGCCCCGTCCCAGGAGAAGACCACGAACTGCGGTGGCTTCTGGCCCGGCTTCAGCCGGGCGGGCCGGGGCAGATGCGGCTGCTTCCCGGTGAAGGACGTGGAACCGTCGCCGATCATGCGGACGGGACTCTTGGGGGCTCCGGCCCCTTTTTTCGGGCCCTGGGCGCCTTTCTCGGCACCGGAGCCGCTGTCGGCACAGCCTGCCAGTACCGCTGCGCACGCCACGAGGGCGGTGAGGCGCGCGGCGTTCCTCCGGGTGGCGGCCATCTTCCGCCCACCTTCTTCCGTGCAAGTAGGGACAGAACGGCCACAACTTCACACGGAGCCCAAAATGTATTTATACGACAAGCCGATAAGATTTTTTATTCACTCATCAGAGTGATTAATTACTCCATTCGCACTGAAAAGCCTTTATGGCCCTTTACTCTGGATTACGATTCGTTTACCGAGAGTTGAGAAATCCCGCCGCTGCACGCCGTGACCCACGGCCGCGACCCGCCCTCCGGAGAACTCCGGGGGACCCCTTGTTCCGCGACCGCGCTGCCCCGGAGGAGACGGGAAACATGTCTGCTTGCGTCCCCACTCGCGCCACCGACTCGGCTCACACACCCCGCGCCAACAAGCCCCACGCCCCGCCGCCCGGCAAGAGGTTTCGCATCGCGGGTGCCGACCTCTCCGCGTCGGTCGCCGTCTTCCTGATCGCCCTTCCGCTGTCCCTCGGCATCGCCCTCGCGACCGGGGCGCCGCTCCAGGCGGGCCTCGTCGCCGCCGCCGTCGGCGGCATCCTCGCCGGGGCCCTCGGCGGCTCACCTCTCCAGGTCAGCGGCCCGGCCGCCGGGCTGACCGTCGTCACCGCCGACCTCATCCAGCAGTACGGCTGGCGGACCACCTGCGCCATCACCGTCTTCGCCGGGCTCGCCCAACTCGGCCTCGGCTGCGTGCGCGTGGCCCGCACCGCGCTCGCCGTCAGCCCCGCCGTCGTCCACGGAATGCTGGCCGGCATCGGCATCACCATCGCGGTGGCCCAGCTGCACATCGTGCTCGGCGGCACCCCGCAGAGCTCCGTACTCGACAACGTCAGTGCGCTCCCCGCCCAACTGGCCGACCTCCACTGGGAGGCCGTGACGATCAGCGTGCTGACCCTGACGATCCTGCTGCTCTGGCCGCGGATCCCCGGGCGGGCGGGGCGCATCGCCCGGATTCTGCCCGCGGCCCTCGTCTCCGTCGCCGCCGCGACGGCCGTCGCCTCGCTCGGCCGGCTCGCGGTCGACAAGGTGGACCTGCCGTCCTGGCGCAGCCACGCCTTGGCCGGGCTGCCGGAGGGACCCGTGCTCGGGCTCGTGGCCGCCGTGCTCACCACCACCCTGGTCTGCAGCGTGCAGTCGCTCCTCGGCGCCGTCGCCGTCGACAAGGTCGTCGCCGGGCAGCACGACCTGCACGCGGGCGTGCGCCGCTCCGACCTCGACCGCGAACTGCTCGGCCAGGGCGCGGCGAACATCGTGTCCGGCACCCTCGGCGGCCTGCCCGTCGCCGGTGTCGCCGTGCGCAGCATGGCCAATGTGCGCGCGGGCGCGGTCAGCAGGAACTCCACGATGCTGCACGGCGTTTGGGTAGTAGTGGCCGCGCTGCTCCTGGTCCCCGTCCTGGAGCTGATCCCGCTCGCGGCCCTCGCCGCCCTCGTCATGGCCGTCGGCATCCAGATGGTCAACCTCAACCACATCCGCACCATCACCCGCCACCGCGAGATCCTCGTCTATGCCGTCACCACTCTCGGCGTGGTCGTCTTCGGTGTCCTCGAAGGCGTGGTACTCGGCGTCGCCGTCGCCGTGGCCGTCTCGCTGCACCGCCTCGCCCGCACCCGGATCACCCACTGCGAGGTGGACGGCATCCACCACGTACGCGTGCGCGGGCAGTTGACCTTTCTCGCGGTGCCGCGGCTCAGCCGGACGCTGCACCTCGTCCCGCACGACGCCCATGTGATCGTGGAACTGGACGGCTCATTCATGGACCACGCCGCGTACGAATCGCTGCAGTGCTGGCAGGACGCGCATGCCGCGCACGGCGGCAGTGTCGAGATCACCGGCCGCTCCGGGACCCGTATCGCCGAACCCGCCAGTGCCGCGCACTCCTGCTGCCGGCCCTGGACCCCGTGGCGCAACCACCACTGCGACCGGCCGCAGGAGGAGGAGCAGGCGAACCGGCCCAGTTCGCATCAACTGGCCAGCGGGATCAGCGCCTTCCAGCGGAACACCGCGCCGCATGTGCGCGGCGAGCTCGCCAGGCTCGCGCGTGAGGGGCAGCAGCCCGCACAGCTCTTCCTGACCTGTGCGGACTCCCGGGTCGTCACTTCGATGATCACGTCGAGCGGTCCCGGTGACCTCTTCGTCGTACGCAATGTGGGCAACCTCGTGCCGCTGCCGGGCGCCGGGAGCGGGGACGATTCGGTGGGCGCCGCGATCGAGTACGCGGTCGATGTGCTGCAGGTGCGGTCGATCACCGTCTGCGGGCACTCCGGGTGCGGCGCCATGCAGGCGCTGCTCAACACCCCGCCCGGCGGCGCCCAGACCCCGTTGAAGCGGTGGCTGCGGCACGGTCTGCCGAGCCTGGAGCGGATGGGCGCGCAGGACAAGGCATGGGCGCGCCTGGCCGGACGCGCGCCCGCCGACGCGGTCGAGCAGCTCTGCCTCACCAACGTGGTCCAGCAGCTGGAGCACCTGAAGGCGCACGAGTCGGTGGCGCGCCGACTTGCCGAAGGTGATCTTGAGCTGCACGGTATGTACTTCCACGTCGGCGAGGCACAGTCGTATCTGCTGACGGAGGGGACCGATGCCGGGCAACTGCCCGACGAGGTCTTCGATCAGGTGGCGCCCACCGCACGGATCAAGGTCTAGCAGCCCCCTTCCGGGTAAAGGTCTAAACCAATTTTCGGCAGCCCCTTGTCACCACGGGTTGTGTCTGATGAGCTGTGGCTTCGGACACAACGGACACCCTGGGAAAGGGACATGTCGTGAGCAACGAAAGCCTGGCCAACCTCTTGAAGGAGGAGCGTCGCTTCGCGCCGCCGACGGAGCTGGCAGCCGCCGCCAACGTCACGGCGGAGGCGTACGAGCAGGCCAAGGCTGACCGGCTCGGCTTCTGGGCCGAGCAGGCCCGCCGACTGACCTGGGCCACGGAGCCGACCGAGACGCTCGACTGGTCGAACCCCCCGTTCGCCAAGTGGTTCGCCGACGGGAAGCTCAACGTCGCGTACAACTGCGTCGACCGCCACGTCGAGGCGGGCAACGGCGATCGCGTCGCGATCCACTTCGAGGGTGAGCCCGGCGACAGCCGGGCCATCACCTACGCCGAGCTGAAGGACGAGGTCAGCCGCGCGGCCAACGCCCTGACCGAGCTCGGCGTCCAGAAGGGCGACCGCGTCGCGGTCTACCTGCCGATGATCCCCGAGGCGGTCGTCGCGATGCTGGCCTGCGCCCGCATCGGCGCCGCCCACTCGGTGGTCTTCGGCGGCTTCTCCGCGGACGCCATCGCCAAGCGCATCGAGGACGCCGACGCCAAGGTCGTCATCACCTCCGACGGCGGCTATCGCCGGGGCAAGCCCTCCGCGCTCAAGCCCGCCGTGGACGAGGCCGTGGGCCGCGTCGACGGCGTGCGCCACGTCCTCGTGGTGCGCCGCACCGGTCAGGACGTGGCGTGGACCGAGGGCCGCGACGTGTGGTGGCACGAGATCACCCAGAAGCAGCCGGCCGAACACACCCCGGAGGCCTTCGACGCGGAGCACCCGCTCTTCATCCTCTACACCTCGGGCACCACGGGTAAGCCGAAGGGCATCCTGCACACCTCCGGCGGCTACCTCACGCAGACGGCGTACACCCACCACGCCGTCTTCGACCTCAAGCCCGAGACCGACGTCTACTGGTGCACGGCCGACATCGGCTGGGTCACCGGCCATTCGTACATCACGTACGGCCCGCTGGCCAACGGCGCGACACAGGTGATGTACGAGGGCACCCCCGACACCCCGCACCAGGGGCGCTTCTGGGAGATCGTCCAGAAGTACAAGGTCTCCATCCTGTACACGGCGCCCACGGCGATCCGGACGTTCATGAAGTGGGGCGACGACATCCCCGCGAAGTTCGATCTCAGCAGCCTGCGGGTGCTCGGGTCGGTCGGCGAGCCGATCAACCCCGAGGCGTGGATGTGGTACCGGAAGAACATCGGCGGCGACGCCTGCCCCATCGTGGACACCTGGTGGCAGACCGAGACGGGCGCGATGATGATCGCTCCGCTGCCGGGCGTCACCGAGACCAAGCCGGGCAGCGCCCAGCGCGCCCTGCCGGGCATCTCCGCCACCGTCGTCGACGACGAGGCGAACGAGGTGCCGGACGGCGGCGGTGGCTATCTCGTCCTGACCGAGCCGTGGCCGTCGATGCTCCGCACCATCTGGGGCGACGACCAGCGCTTCCTCGACACGTACTGGTCGCGCTTCGAGGGCCGGTACTTCGCCGGTGACGGGGCCAAGAAGGACGAGGACGGCGACATCTGGCTGCTCGGCCGGGTGGACGACGTGATGCTCGTGTCCGGGCACAACATCTCCACCACCGAGGTCGAGTCGGCGCTCGTCTCGCACCCCGCGGTCGCCGAGGCGGCGGTCGTGGGCGCGGCGGACGAGACGACGGGCCAGGCCATCGTGGCGTTCGTGATCCTGCGGGGCACGGCGAACGCCGACGACGAGGGGCTCATGGCGGAGCTGCGCAACCACGTGGGCGCCACGCTCGGCCCGATCGCCAAGCCGAAGCGGGTCCTTCCGGTGGCCGAGCTGCCGAAGACCCGGTCCGGCAAGATCATGCGCCGTCTCCTTCGGGACGTCGCGGAGAACCGTGAGCTCGGTGACGTCACCACGCTCACCGACTCGACTGTGATGGACCTCATCCAGACGAAGCTGCCGGCCGCTCCGAGCGAGGACTGACCGCCGGTCAGCGATTGATCCACGTACGCCCGCAGGTGATCCACGTACGCACAAAAGGGCCGTCCGGCAGCGCGCCGGGCGGCCCTTTTGTGCTTAAGGTGAAGATCACCGGATAGGTCCGGGCGTACGTTAGGTAAGCTAAGAATCGCGTCAACGCCGCGACAAAGTGCGGCGTCGCGACGCGACGAGAAGTACCTAGGTGCGCCGGGAAGTCTGGTCGGCATGAGCTCTGCCCTGCCCACCCGACCGGAGGTCGTCTCTCGTGACCGCGCCCGCCCCCCACGACAACCGCAAGGTTCTCGGCCGCCTCTCGCTCCCTGAGCGGAACGTCATCGCGGAGGCGCTGCGCGCCGAGACCGTCGGCGGGGTGCTGCTGCTCGTCGCCGCGGTCTCCGCACTGATCTGGGCGAATACGGCCGGCGGCTCCTACGAGTCCGTACGGGGCTTCCACCTCGGCCCCGGATCGCTCGGTCTCAACCTCTCCATCCAGCACTGGGCGGCCGACGGACTGCTCGCCGTCTTCTTCTTCGTGGCGGGCATCGAGCTCAAGCGCGAGCTGGTCGCGGGCGATCTGCGCGACCCCAAGGCCGCCGCGCTGCCCGTCGTCGCGGCGCTCTGCGGCATGGCCGTGCCGGCGCTCGTGTACTTCCTGACCAACACCGCGGGCGGCGGCTCGCTCGACGGCTGGGCCGTCCCGACCGCCACCGACATCGCCTTCGCGCTCGCCGTCCTCGCGGTCATCGGCACCGCGCTGCCGTCCGCGCTGCGCGCCTTCCTGCTCACCCTCGCCGTCGTCGACGACCTCTTCGCGATCCTGATCATCGCGGTCTTCTTCACCAGCGACCTCAACTTCGCGGCGCTCGGCGGCGCCGTACTCGGCCTCGCGGTCTTCTGGCTGCTGCTCAGGAAGCGGGTGCGCGGCTGGTACATCTACGTTCCGCTGGCGCTCGCCATCTGGGGCCTGATGTACAACAGCGGCATCCACGCCACCATCGCGGGCGTCGCCATGGGCCTGATGCTGCGCTGCCACAAGGAGGACGAGAGCGAGGAGCACTCCCCCGGCGAGCACATCGAACATCTCGTACGACCCCTCTCCGCGGGCCTGGCCGTGCCGCTGTTCGCGCTGTTCAGCGCCGGTGTGGTCGTTACGGGCGGCGCGCTCGGCGATGTGTTCACCAAGCCGGAGACGCTCGGCGTGGTCCTTGGCCTGGTGGTCGGCAAGGCGGTCGGCATCTTCGGCGGCACCTGGCTCACGGCCCGCTTCACCAAGGCCGAGCTCAACGAGGACCTGGCCTGGCCCGATGTGTTCGCGGTGTCCTCCCTTGCCGGTATCGGATTCACCGTCTCGCTGCTCATCGGCGAACTCGCCTTCACCGAGGACCCGCTGCTCACGGACGAGATCAAGGCGGCCGTCCTGACGGGCTCGCTGATCGCGGCGGTGCTCTCCGGGATCCTGCTGAAGATGCGCAACACCAAATACCGCAAGCTGTGCGAGGACGAGGACCGCGACGACGACCTCGACGGCATTCCCGACATCTACGAGATGGACAAGCCGGACTACCACCTGCGGATGGCCGCCATCCATGAGAAGAAAGCCGCGGAGCATCGCAGGCTTGCCGAAGTCTCGGGTGGGGAACGCAAGGACGGCAACGGTCCGGCATGATCTGAGCAGACATATCCAGAAGAGATCAGAAGAGATAAAGGGGAGAACGCGATGAGCTCACCCGACGGCCCCGTCGGCGCCGAGCGCAGCCTCGGCCAACTGGTCGCCACGGCGACCGGCGAGATGTCCGCGCTGGTGCACGACGAGATCGCCCTTGCCAAGGCCCAGCTGCGACAGGACGTCAAGCGCGGTGCGGTCGGCGGCGGCGCGTTCGCCGCGGCCGGCGCGGTCCTCATCTTCTCGCTGCCGATGCTGAGCTTCGCGCTCGCCTACGCGATCCACACCTGGAGCGACTGGAACCTCGCGATCTGCTTCGTGCTGTCCTTCGCCGCCAATGTGCTGGTGGCCGGGGTACTCGCGCTGATCGGCGTCGTCTTCGCGAAGAAGGCCAAGAAGGGCAAGGGCCCGCAGAAGGTCGCCGCTTCGGCCAAGCAGACGGCTGCCGTACTGGGGAACGTCAAGCCGCATCCCCGCCCGGTGAGCCCCGCGGGTGCCGTCGAGGTCCGGGTCGGTGAGACGGGAGCGACTGTGGCACGCTCGTCCTCATGACGGACCCCGCCGCCCAATCGGCCCAACCCCCCGGCTCAGTCGTACGCATCGAGGGGCCCTGGACCCACCGGGACGTGGCCGCGAACGGGGCGCGCTTCCACATCGCCGAGATGGGCGACGGGCCGCTGGTCCTTCTCCTGCACGGCTTCCCCCAGTTCTGGTGGTCGTGGCGGCACCAGATGGTGGCGCTCGCCGACGCGGGCTTCCGGGCCGTCGCGATGGACCTGCGGGGCGTGGGCGGCAGCGACCGCACGCCCCGCGGTTACGACCCGGCGAACCTCGCGCTCGACATCACGGGTGTCGTACGTTCCCTCGGCGAGCCGGACGCCGCGCTCGTCGGGCACGACCTGGGCGGGTACCTGGCGTGGACCGCGGCCGTGATGCGGCCCAAACTGGTGCGCCGCCTCGCCGTCTCCTCAATGCCGCACCCGCGCCGGTGGCGCTCGGCGATGCTGTCGGACCGCACGCAGACGGCCGCTGCCTCGTACGTGTGGGGCTTCCAGCGGCCGTGGGTGCCGGAGCGTCAACTGATCGCCGACGACGGAGCCCTGGTGGGCCGTCTGGTGCGGGACTGGTCCGGACCCGGCCTGCCCGACGACGACGCGGTGGAGACGTATCGGCGGGCCATGTGCATCCCCTCGACGGCGCACTGCTCGATCGAGCCGTACCGCTGGATGGTGCGGTCGATGGCGCGGCCCGACGGCATCCAGTTCAACCGGCGCATGAAGCGTCCTGTGCGGGTGCCGACGCTGCATCTGCACGGATCGCTGGATCCCGTGATGCGCACGAGGAGCGCGGCGGGATCCGGCGAGTACGTCGAAGCGCCGTACCGCTGGCGGCTGTTCGACGGCCTCGGGCACTTTCCGCACGAGGAGGACCCGGTGGCGTTCTCGACGGAGCTGGTGAACTGGCTGAAGGACCCCGAGCCGGACCGGTGAGGTGTGGCGGGCGCCGCTCCCTGTCGACTTGTGGGGCTTTCCAGGGGGCACGGGGACGCTTGCCAGGGGCATGTGAGCGCTTGCCAGGGGCATGTGGGTGCTTGGCCCGGAGGCCTTGGGGGAACACCTGTCCTACGAACGCCAATTGCCTCGCGCATAGGCCAATTGGGGCCCTTGGGCGCGGTTACCGACCATGGGGCCCGGGCACACGTCGGGGTATGGGCTGGACGCACGACTACAGTGACGTAGCACGCAATCGCCGCTCGGCCACAGCGCTGAACAGCCGCGAGAGGGGCGGGCCACAGGAGCAGGACCATCACGGCCCCCCTCAAGACATGGGCATTCCCCATATCCTCCGCCGGAGGGCCCGCTGGGTCTCCGCGCGGCTCCGCCACACGCGCGACTGACCCCGTCCTCCGGGCCCTCCGACCGCCGTTCTAGAGCGCGCAGCCCTGGCTGTCGACCTCTTGGCCGGCGGTGCGGCCCCGCTTGATGTCCTCGCGCACCTCGTCCGCGGTCAGCGCATACCCGGTGTCCGGATCGTCGAGGGACTTCGCGAAGACCACGCCGTAGACCTTGCCGTCGGGCGTGAGCAGCGGGCCGCCGGAGTTGCCCTGGCGGACGGTCGCGTAGAGCGAGTACACGTCGCGGTGCACGGTGCCGCGGTGGTAGATGTCCGGGCCGTTGGCCGTGATGCGCCCCCGCACGCGCGCGGGGCGGACGTCGTAGGGGCCGTCCTCGGGGAAGCCCGCCACGATGGCTCCGGCGCCGCTGGGCGCGTCCTTGGACGTGAACTGCAAGGGCGGTGCCTTCAGCGCGGGCACGTCCAGGACGGCGATGTCGCGCTCCCAGTCGTAGAGGACGACCTTCGCGTCGTACGTCTGGTTCTGGTCGCCTATCTGGACGGTCGGCTCGTCCACGCCGCCGACCACGTGCGCGTTGGTCATCACGCGGCGGTCCGCGAAGACGAAGCCGGTGCCTTCGAGAACCTTGCCGCAGGAGCGGGCCTCACCGCGGACCTTCACGATGGAGCGCTTGGCAGTCGTGGCCACCTTGCTCTTGGCGAGCTTGGGATCCGGGGGCTGGACCTCCTTGATGGGCTCGTTCGAGAACGGGCTGAAGACCTGCGGGAAGCCGTTCTGCGCGAGCACCGAGGAGAAGTCGTTGAACCAGGTGTCGGCCTGGCCCGGCAGGGTGCGGGAGACGCCGAGCAGGATCTTGGAGTTGCGCACTTCCTTGCCGAGGGTCGGCAGCGTCGTACCCGCGAGGGCGGAGCCGATCAGCCAGGCGACGAGGAGCATCGCCACGACGTTGACCAGCGCGCCGCCGGTCGCGTCGAGAGCGCGAGCGGGCTGCCAGGTGATGTATCTGCGCAGCTTGTTGCCGAGGTGCGTGGTGAAGGCCTGGCCGATCGACGCGCAGACGATCACGATGACGACCGCCACCACCGCCGCGGTCGTACTCACCGTGGCCGCGTCGTCGTCCGTGAGGGCGTCCCACACGATCGGCAGGAGATAGACGGCGACGAGGCCGCCGCCCAGGAATCCGATCACCGAGAGGATGCCGACCACGAAGCCCTGGCGGTACCCCACGACCGCGAACCACACGGCGGCGAGCAGCAGCAGGACGTCCAGCACGTTCACCGATTCAATCCTCGCCTCGCATCGCGGCCGCCGTTCCACGCAACCTTGTCATGCGCGCCAGTCGAGCGGGACCTGCCTACTGCGGTCCCAAGGGCGCTCCCAGCCCGCGAAGTGCAGGATTCTATCGATCACGCCCGCCGTAAAGCCCCAGACCAGGGCGGACTCGACGAGGAAGGCCGGGCCGTGGTGACCACTGGGGTGGACCGCCGTCGCCCGGTTCGCCGGGTCCGTGAGATCGGCCACGGGGACCGTGAACACCCGGGCCGTCTCGTTCGGGTCGACGACGCCCACCGGGGTCGGCGTGCGCCACCAGCCGAGCACGGGCGTCACGACGAAGTCGCTCACCGGAATGAAGAGGCGGGGCAGTTCGGCGAAGAGCTGGACGCCGTGGGGGTCGAGCCCCGTCTCCTCCTCGGCCTCGCGCAGAGCGGCGCGCAGCGGGCCCTCGCCCTGCGGGTCGCCGTCCTCGGGGTCGAGGGCGCCACCGGGGAAGGAGGGCTGGCCCGCGTGCGAACGGAGGGATCCGGCACGCTCCATCAGGAGCATCTCGGGGCCTTTTTCGCCCTCTCCGAAGAGGACGAGTACGGCGGACTGGCGTCCGGCGCCGCTCTCCGGAGGCAGGAAGCGGCTCAGCTGGAGCGGCTCGACGGTCCGGGCGGCGTGGACGACCGGGTCGAGCCAGGAGGGCAGGCCGACGGTGCTGAGCAGAGGGTGACCGTCCTGATCTGTGGGTTGGGTGGGGATGGGGGTGCTCGTGCTGGGTGTGGTGTTCGCCGTGCGTGCGGTGTTCGCCGTGCGTGCGGTGTTCGCCGTGCGTGCGGTGTTCTTGGTGCTCGTGTTCGCCGTGTGCGAGTTGTTCTTGGTGTTCGCCGTGTGCGAGGTGTTCTCGGTGCTCGCCATGTCCGTCGTATCGCTCGCGTGCGTCATCGGCACCCCCGTCCGTCTCTGGACAACGCTCTTTCCCCTCGGGTTCGTTCCGTCCGCCGTCGGTGTCAGCCTGCGGCGAGCGGAGGCGCCGGCTTGCCCGGGTAGTCCGACGGCGGCTTGAGGCGCTGGCCGGGGAAGCCGCCCATCTCGTACTTCAGCAGCTTCTTCGCCTTCTCCGGATCGGTCTCGCCCTCTCCGTACGACGGGCAGAGCGGGGCGATCGGGCAGGCGCCGCAGGCGGGCTTGCGGGAGTGACAGATTCGGCGGCCGTGGAAGATCACGCGGTGCGAGAGCATCGTCCACTCGCTCTTCGGGAAGAGCGCGGCGACGGCCGCCTCGACCTTCACCGGGTCCGTCTCCTCGGTCCACTTCCAGCGGCGGACCAGGCGGCCGAAGTGGGTGTCCACGGTGATCCCGGGCACTCCGAAGGCATTGCCCAGCACGACGAACGCGGTCTTGCGGCCCACTCCGGGCAGCTTGACGAGGTCGTCGAGACGGCCCGGCACCTCGCCCCCGAAGTCGTCCCGCAGCGCCTTGGCCAGGCCCATGATCGACTTGGTCTTCGCCCGGAAGAAGCCGGTCGGCCTGATCAGCTCCTCGACCTCCTCAGGGACGGCGGCGGCCAGGTCCTCCGGAGTCGGGTACTTGGCGAAGAGCCGCGGGGTCGTCTGGTTCACGCGCAGGTCGGTGGTCTGGGCGGAGAGGACCGTGGCGACCAGGAGCTCGAACGGGTTCTCGAAGTCCAGCTCGGGGTGGGCGTACGAGTACACGTCCGCGAGCTCGCGGTTGATGCGCCGGGCGCGGCGGACCAGGGCGGCGTGGGACTCCGTCAGGGTGCCGCCGGTTGCGGGCTTCTCGACTGGGGAGGCGGTCTTCTTGGCGGGGGCCTTCTTGGGCGCTGCGGTTTTGGGCGATGCGGTTTTGGCCGGGGCCTTCTTGGCTGCGGCCTTCTTCGCAGGTGCCTTCTTGGCAGGTGCCTTCTCGGTTGCGGCTTTCTTCGCTTGTGCCTTCTTCGCCGCCGCCTTCTCGGGCGCGGGCGTCGTCTTCTTTGCGTTCACAGGGTCGACCTCTTCGCCGGGGACGCCAGGGGAGGTGTCCTTTTTGTCGCATTTTCAGGGATGCCGGACGCGTGTTCGCCCACAGCGGAATAACAAGGTGCCGCCACCCGCTCAGCCCCCTCGGCCTGCGCTCTCACCGGCTTTTTGGACACCCGGCCAGCCTAGAGCCCGACACTGACATCCGTCCCTGACCCCATGGATCGGCCCCCAATTGGCCCCCTCCCGCACAGCTGGCGACGCCGGTGCGGCAGACTTGTGACTGATCACACTGTTTGGACCGTCCAGCAAAACGGGGAACACGGTCCCCTGATATGACGGGGGAATCAAGATCCCCTGAGCAGGTCGACAAGGAGAGAACTCGTGGACGACGTTCTGCGGCGCGCCCCGCTCTTCGCGGCGCTCGATGACGAGCAGGCCGCGGAGCTCCGCGCCTCCATGAGTGAGGTGACGCTCGCGCGCGGGGATGCGCTTTTCCATGAGGGCGACCCCGGAGACCGCCTGTACGTGGTCACCGAGGGCAAGGTGAAGCTCCACCGCACCTCGCCCGACGGCCGGGAGAACATGCTCGCGGTGCTCGGCCCCGGCGAGCTCATCGGAGAGCTGTCGCTCTTCGACCCGGGCCCGCGGACCGCCACGGCGTCCGCCCTCACCGAGGTCAAGCTGCTCGGCCTCGGCCACGGCGACCTCCAGCCCTGGCTCAACGCCCGCCCCGAGGTGGCCGCCGCCCTGCTGCGCGCCGTTGCCCGGCGCCTGCGCAAGACCAACGACCAGATGTCCGATCTGGTCTTCTCCGACGTGCCGGGCCGGGTGGCCCGCGCGCTTCTCGACCTGTCGCGCCGCTTCGGCGTGCAGTCCGAAGAGGGCATCCACGTCGTGCACGACCTCACGCAGGAAGAGCTCGCCCAGCTGGTCGGCGCCTCCCGCGAGACGGTCAACAAGGCCCTGGCGGACTTCGCCGGACGCGGCTGGCTTCGGCTCGAGGCCCGCGCGGTGATCCTGCTGGACGTGGAGCGGCTGGCCAAGCGTTCGCGCTGACGCTGCGTCTGTACGTGAAAATGTCTGTACGTGGATGGGCCCCGCCTCTTGAGAGGCGGGGCCCATCGGCGTTTCCGGGCGGGGCTGTGGGCGGCTTCCCCGCGACCCGTCAGATCAAGCCGTGTTCCCGCAAGTAGTCCAGCTGCGCCCTGACCGAGAGCTCCGCGGCGGGCCACAGGGAGCGGTCCACGTCGGCGTACACGTGCGCCACGACGTCCGTGGCCTCGATGTGGCCGTTCTCGACGGCCGTCTCGACCTGGGCCAGCCGGTTGGCGCGGTGCGCGAGGTAGAACTCGACGGCTCCCTGGGCGTCCTCCAGGACCGGACCGTGGCCCGGCAGGACCGTGTGCACGCCGTCGTCGACCGCCAGGGAGCGCAACCGGCGCAGGGAGTCCAGGTAGTCGCCGAGACGGCCGTCGGGGTGTGCCACGACCGTGGTGCCGCGGCCGAGAATCGTGTCTCCCGTCAGGACCGCCCGGTCGGCGGGGAGGTGGAAGCAGAGCGAGTCCGCGGTGTGGCCGGGGGTCGCGACGACGCGCATCTCCAGGCCACCGGTGGTGATCACGTCGCCGGGCGCGAGCCCCTCGTCGCCGAGGCGCAGGGCGGGGTCCAGGGCGCGGACGTGAGTACGGGTCAGCTCGGCGAAGCGGGCCGCGCCCTCGGCGTGGTCGGGGTGGCCGTGGGTCAGGAGCGTCAGGGCGACCCGCTTGCCCGCCTTCTCCGCGGTCTCGATGACGTGGCTCAGGTGCGTGTCGTCCAGCGGGCCCGGGTCGATGACCACCGCGAGCGGTGAGTCCGGCTCGGAGACGATCCAGGTGTTGGTGCCGTCCAGGGTCATCGCGGAGGGGTTGGGTGCGAGGACGTTGACCGCGCGGGTGGTGGCGGGGCCGCTGAGGACTCCGCCGCGCGGCTGGCCGGGGAGGGCGGCGGCATTGGTCATGCGGGGGTGACTCCTGTCTGTTCTGTCTGGGCGGAGGCCCGGGGGGCCGGGGGCCGGGGGCCGGGGGCTCAGGGCCAGGTGTTCTTGGGGCTTGGCGGGGCTGTGCGGGGCTGTGCGCGGGGCCGTGCGGGGCTGTGCGGGCTTGACGGGGCTGTGTGGGCCCCGTGTGGAGCCGTGCGGGCTTGGCGGGGCTGTGCGGGGTCTGGAGCCTCTGGGGGGCGGTTCGGTCGCTGTGGGGGTGGTGCGGGGGCTCTGCGGGCTGCGGGTGCGGCGTCTGGGGTCGTCTGGGAGTGCAGCTCTGCGGGCTGCGGGTGCCGCGCCTGGGGGTGCGGGGCCGCGGGGGTATGTACGTACTCGCCATCACTGCGCGCCACGCCTCAAGAACAAAGACGCCAGAGTGCGCTCAGTGCTCCGTGCGCACATACCCCCACGCCCCCTCCCGTCTCGATCGCGGCTGACCGCCGTCCCGTGCCCAGGGATGGCAGGGGCGCTCGGCACGGCGTCATCGGGGGGTGCTCGTCACGATGTGTTTGGTGAACTCATCGTGGCCCGGCCAGGACAGGATCAACTCGTCGCCCTCAAATCGCGCCTGGGCCAGCACCGGGGTCATGTCCTGCGACGGGGCCGCGGCAAGGGCCTCGCGGGGCGACGGGTGCGGGCTCAGGGAGCGCAGCGTCGCGATGGTGGGCGGCATCATCAGGAGTTCGCCCGCGTCGTAGCGGGCCGCCGCCTCGGAGGGGGTGATCCAGACCGTGCGGTCGGCCTCCGTAGAGGCGTTGCGGGTGCGCTGGCCATCGGGCAGCGCGGCCACGAAGAAGAACGTGTCGTAGCGCTTGGGCTCAAACTCCGGGGTGATCCAGCGGGCCCACGCGGCGAGGAGATCGCTGCGCAGGTACAGGCCCCGGCGGTCCAGGAACTCCGCGAAGGAGAGGTCGCGGGCAACCAGCGCCTCGCGCTCCGCCTCCCAGTCGTCGCCCGTGGTGTCGCCGACGACCGTCTCCGGAGTCGGCCCCGCGAGCAGCACGCCCGCTTCCTCGTACGTCTCACGGACCGCCGCGCAGACGATCGCCTGGGCGGCGGCCTCGTCGTCGACGCCCAGACGAGCCGCCCAGGACGCGCGTGCGGGGCCCGCCCAGCGCACCAGGTGATCGTCGTCGCGCGGGTCGACCCCGCCGCCCGGATACGCGTACGCGCCTCCGGCGAAGGCCATGGAGGCGCGTCTGCGCAGCATGTGTACTTGCGGCTCACCGTCGCCCGGTCCGCCCCTGAGGAGCATGACGGTCGCGGCGCGGCGCGGCGTCGCCGGAGTCAGCTCGCCGCTCGCGAGGGCACGGATGCGGTCGGGCCACTCCGGGGGGTACCACTGCCCATTTGCCATGGGCGGAGGCTATCCCCTAGTGAGCTGATGTTCGAGAGGCAACTACCGGTCCCTACAAGGGCCCGCCAAGCAAGGCCGACACCTCAGTACCCCGATAAGCCAGCACCCCGGTATGGCCGGAAACGGCCTACGCCTCCGTCAGCTCCACCTGGATCTCGACCTCGACCGGAGCGTCCAGCGGGAGCACGGCGACGCCCACGGCGCTGCGCGCGTGCACGCCCTTCTCACCGAGCACCTCACCGAGGAGCTCGCTGGCGCCGTTGATCACGCCGGGCTGGCCCGTGAAGTCCGGGGCGGACGCGACGAAGCCCACGACCTTCACGACGCGCGCGACGCGGTCCAGGTCACCGACGACCGACTTGACCGCGGCCAGCGCGTTCAGCGCGCAGGTGCGGGCCAGGTCCTTGGCCTCCTCGGCGGTGACCTCGGCGCCGACCTTGCCGGTCACGGCGAGCTTGCCGTCCACCATCGGGAGCTGGCCCGCGGTGTAGACGTACACGCCGGACTGGACGGCCGGCTGGTAGGAGGCCAGCGGCGGCACGACCGCGGGCAGCGTCAGGCCGAGCTCGGCGAGGCGGGCGTCGACTGCGCCGCTCATGCCTGCTTCTCCCGCTTCAGGTAGGCCACGAGCTGCTCGGGGTTGTTCGGCCCGGGCACGACCTGGACCAGCTCCCAGCCGTCCTCGCCCCAGGTGTCAAGAATCTGCTTCGTGGCGTGGACGAGCAGAGGCACGGTTGCGTATTCCCACTTGGTCATGTGGCCGACTGTAGTCGGTGTGACGGGTTGCTCAGGGTGGGCTCCTGCATGGTCCGGGCAGCGACTGGTTAGGCTCGGAAGGGTGAGCAGGCTCCAGGTCGTCAGCGGCAAGGGCGGTACCGGCAAGACCACGGTGGCCGCGGCCCTCGCGCTCGCCCTGGCGAGCGAGGGCAAACGCACCCTCCTCGTCGAGGTCGAGGGCAGGCAAGGCATCGCGCAGCTCTTCGAGACGGAGGCGCTGCCCTATGAGGAGCGGAAGATCGCCGTCGCTCCCGGGGGCGGGGAGGTGTATGCCCTCGCCATCGACCCCGAGCTGGCGCTGCTCGACTACCTCCAGATGTTCTACAAGCTGGGGGGCGCGGGGCGGGCCCTGAAGAAGCTCGGGGCCATCGACTTCGCGACGACCGTCGCGCCGGGCCTGCGGGACGTCCTGCTGACCGGCAAGGCCTGCGAGGCGGTGCGCAGGAAGGACAAGAGCGGGCGCTACGCGTACGACTGCGTGGTGATGGACGCCCCGCCGACCGGGCGCATCACCCGCTTCCTGAACGTGAACGACGAGGTCGCCGGGCTCGCGAAGATCGGGCCCATACACAATCAGGCGCAGGCCGTGATGCGGGTCCTGAAGTCCCCCGAGACGGCCGTGCACCTGGTGACCCTCCTGGAGGAGATGCCCGTCCAGGAGACGGCGGACGGGGTGGCCGAGCTGCGGGCCGCACAGCTGCCCGTGGGGCGGCTCATCGTGAACATGGTGCGCCCGGCCCTCCTCGACGAGGCTTCGCTGAAGCTGGGCCTGGAGCAGGCGCCCCGTACGGCCATCGCCAAGTCCCTGTCCACCGCCGGGCTCGGCGGTGCGCGGCGCGGCGGGGTCGCCGAGCGGCTGGTCGACCCGCTCCTGGAGCAGGCCGCCGAGTACGCCGAGCGGTTCGCCCTGGAGCGCGACCAGCGGGCCCTCCTGACGGAGTTCGGTCAGCCTCTGCACGAACTCCCGCTCCTCGCGGGCGGGATGGACCTCGCGGGCCTCTACGAGCTCGCCACGGCACTGCGGAAGCAAGGGATCGCATGACCAGCGAGCGCACGACCCGGACGACGGCACGGACTCTGGAGCCCGGCCTCGCGCTGGACGTGGACGCCCTGATCGACGACCCGGAGACCCGGATCGTGGTGTGCTGCGGCTCCGGAGGCGTCGGCAAGACGACCACCGCGGCCGCCATCGGGCTGCGCGCGGCGGAGCGGGGCCGCAAGACCGTCGTCCTCACCATCGACCCGGCGCGCAGGCTCGCGCAGTCCATGGGCATCGACTCGCTCGACAACGTGCCGCGCCGGGTCAAGGACATCGACGGCTCCGGCGAACTGCACGCCATGATGCTCGACATGAAGCGCACCTTCGACGAGATCGTCGAGGCGCACACGGACAAGGAACGCGCCAAGGCGATCCTCAACAACCCCTTCTACCAGTCGCTTTCGGCGGGCTTCGCGGGCACGCAGGAGTACATGGCGATGGAGAAGCTGGGGCAGTTGCGCTCCCGCGACGAGTGGGACCTGATCGTCGTCGACACGCCGCCCTCGCGCTCGGCACTGGACTTCCTCGACGCCCCCAAGCGCCTCGGGTCCTTCCTTGACGGGAAGTTGATCCGCGTCCTGATGGCGCCGGCGAAGGTGGGCGGTCGGGCCGGGATGAAGTTCCTGAACGTCGGCATGTCGATGATGACGGGCGCCCTGGGCAAGCTGCTCGGCGGGCAGTTGCTGCGCGACGTGCAGATGTTCGTGACAGCGATGGACAGCATGTTCGGCGGCTTCCGCACCCGGGCCGACGCGACGTACCGGCTGTTGCAGGCGCCCGGCACGGCGTTCCTCGTGGTGGCCTCGCCGGAGCGGGACGCCCTGCGGGAGGCCGCGTACTTCGTGGAGCGCCTCGCCGCGGACGACATGCCGCTCGCGGGCCTCGTACTGAACCGTGTGCACGGCAGCGGTGCCGCTCAGCTGTCGGCCGAGCGGGCCCTCGCCGCCGCAGAAAATCTTGAGGAACGCCGCATTGTGGATCAGGAGGACGGGAAGGTAGAAGTTCGTAACTCCCCCGAGAATTCCGCGACTTCAGAGAATCCCGCGCCGTCCGAAGCCCCTGCGAATCCCGAGGCCCCCGCGAATCCCGAGGCTCCCGCTTCCACCACATCTGACGTCGCCTCACCCGATGTCGCCCTACCTGACATCGACGAGCCGGTGACCGACGCGTGCGTCGAGCAGATGACCGCCGGTCTCCTGCGCCTGCACGCCGAGCGCATGCAGTTGCTCGTACGTGAACAGCGCACGCGTGATCGTTTCACCGCGCTCCACCCCGAGGTGGCCGTGGCCGAAGTGGCCGCGCTCCCCGGTGATGTGCATGACCTTGCGGGGCTCCGGGCTGTCGGGGACCGACTGGCGGGCTGACGCGACGCGGGGGTCACCCTCGTCGCTCGTGCCCGGCCGTGGGGGTTCGTCGCCCTGATGGCCTACCGGTCTACCCCACTGCGGCGTAGCTCTCGTACGTCTCCTCGTCCTCCAAGTCCACGGGCAACAGGCCCGCACCGCGCTCGTACTCGGAGCGCGCAGTCTCCAGGAGCCTGCGCCATGAGGTGACGGTGGGGCGCCTGCGCAGCAGTGCGCGGCGCTCTCGCTCCGTCATGCCACCCCACACGCCGAACTCGACGCGATTGTCCAGCGCGTCGGCCAGGCACTCGGTCCGCACCGGACATCCGGTGCACACCGCCTTGGCCCTGTTCTGCGCTGCTCCTTGAACGAACAGTTCATCCGGATCGGTAGTGCGGCAGGCCGCCTGCGCACTCCAGTCGGTTACCCAGCCCATACCGGCGCCGTCCTCTCCCGAATCGAGGCTCCCCCACGGCGGCAGCGGCATATTCACCGCCGCCAGTTGAGGACGTTACGGAAGGTGGGCACACCGCAACACCCCCTTCGGGCCCAATCTTGAATGGCCCGAACGGACTATGCGTAAGCGGCAGATCACCCGACGGAGTGACCTGGCGACATCTGTGCGGAAACCGGCATTCCGGGACACTTCAGTTGAGTCACAACGGACGCCGAGCGTCACATGAGGCGAATTCGGACAGCGATCCGCCGGATTTCGGGAGCGGGGGGTCTGTTGCCGAACCGTACGGCTGTGACAGTTGAGAGCAGCTTAGGCCAAGGCATTGAGGCCTGTCCGGCGAATCAAAACGTCGATTCCAGAGGTGCCAGAAGTACTAGAGGTGCCAGAGGTGCCAGAGGTGCCAGAGGTGCCAGAGGCACGCGAACATCCCGAGGAACCCCTGCTCCCTCGGAACCCCGGCGGGGACGGATTAGGCTGCCCTCATGGGAAAGAAGCGCTCGGGCGGTGGTCTGTCACCAACTCAGCAGGCCGCGAAGTTCCTCGGAGTCAGCGTCCTGGCGGGTGCGGTGCTGGCCGGGATCGCCCTGCCCGCGGCCGGAGCGCTGGGCCTCGCGGCCAAGGGTTCGGTCGAAGGGTTCGACGAGATCCCCGCCAATCTGAAGCAGCCGCCGCTCAGTCAGCGCACCACGATCCTGGACAACAAGGGCGGTCAGATCGCCACGGTCTACTCGCGTGACCGCACGGTCGTCCCGCTCAAGGACATCTCGCCGTACATGCAGAAGGCGATCGTCGCGATCGAGGACTCCCGCTTCTACGAGCACGGCGCGGTCGACCTCAAGGGCATCCTGCGCGCGCTCAACCAGAACGCGCAGAGCGGCGGCGTCTCGCAGGGCGCGTCCACGCTGACGCAGCAGTACGTGAAGAACGTCTTCGTGGAGGAGGCCGGCGACGACCCGACGAAGGTCGCCGAGGCCACGCAGCAGACGCTCGGCCGCAAGATCCGCGAGCTGAAGTACGCGATTCAGGTCGAGGACAAGCTGGGCAAGAAGCGCATCCTCAAGAACTACCTGAACATCACCTACTTCGGGCAGCAGGCATACGGCATCGAGGCCGCGGCCCAGCGGTACTTCTCCAAGCCCGCCAAGGACCTGAAGGTCCAGGAGGCCGCGCTCCTCGCCGGCATCGTGCAGTCGCCCAGCCGGTACGACCCGGTCAACGACTCGGCGGAGGCCACCAAGCGGCGCAACGTGGTGCTGCAGCGCATGGCCGACACCCACGACATCTCGCAGCGGCAGGCCGCCGACGCCAAGAAGACCGAGCTCGGCCTGAAGGTGAGCCGCCCCAAGAACGGCTGCATCACCTCGGTCAGCGGCGCCGGCTTCTTCTGTGACTACGTGCGCGAGGTGTTCCTCAACGACCCGGTCTTCGGCAAGACGAAGGAAGAGCGGGCCAAGGTCTGGAACCGGGGCGGCCTGAAGGTCCGCACGACCCTCGACCCGCAGGCACAGGACTCCGTGCAGGCGTCGATAAAGGATCACGTGAACAAGACCGACGACGTGGCGACCGCCGCCTCGATCGTCGAGCCGGGCACGGGCAAGATCCTCGGCATGGGCCAGTCACGTCCCTACGGCTTCAAGAAGGACGAGACCACGATCAACCTCTCCGTGGATCACTCCATGGGAGGCGGCGCGGGCTACCAGCCCGGTTCGACGTTCAAGCCGATCGTCGCGGCGGCGGCCCTGGAGGGCGGCAAGTCTGCGGGGCAGAGCTACGCGTCACCGTACGAAATGCCCTACCCGCAGCGGGTCTCCGCCTGTGACGGCAAGCAGTGGGTCAACTCCGGCAACGCGAAACTGAGCAACGAGAACGAGTCCGAGGTCGGCCCGTACGGCATGCAGGAAGCGACCGCGAAGTCGGTCAACACCTACTACGTGCAGCTCATCGGCGACATCGGCATCTGCCCGGTGACGAAGCTGGCCGCCAAGATGGGCGTCGAGCGCGCCGACGGAAAGCCGATGGACCAGGCTCCGTCCATCGCCCTCGGCACCCAGGAGATGTCGCCGCTGACGATGGCGGGCGCGTACGCGACCTTCGCCTCGCGCGGCACGTACTGCACGCCGATCGCCATCGAGTCGATCAACACGCTCGGCGGCAAGTCGCTGCCGGTGCCGAAGTCGTCGTGCTCGCGCGCCATGTCGCAGAAGACCGCCGACACCGTCAACACCCTCCTGAAGGGCGTGGTCGAGGACGGTACGGGCAAGCAGGCCGGCCTCGGCTCCCGCCCCAGCGCGGGCAAGACGGGTACGACCGACTACCGCTACGCCGCCTGGTTCGTGGGCTACACCCCGAACATGTCGGGCGCGGTCTGGGTCGGCGACCCGCAGCACAAGCGGCAGATGGTCGACATCACCATCGGCGGGGTCCCGTACGACAAGGTCTTCGGTGGCGAGGTGCCGGGCCCGATCTGGCGCGACGCGATGAGCGGCGCCCTCGCGGGCAAGCCGGGTCCGGGCTTCAACACCGTCCACATCCCCGGCGGTGACAAGGGCAAGGACGGGGACCACGGCCGCGACCACGACAACAAGCCGGGCGGTGGCGGCCACGACGGTGGCAACGGCGGCGGCAATGGAGGCGGTAACGGCGGCGGGAATGGCGGCGGGAACGGCGGGGGTGGCAACGGCGGAGGCGGCGACCCCTGGCCGGACATCCCGCTCCCGCCGGACGTCCTCGGCGGCAATGGGAACGGCGGGAACGGGAACAGCAACGGTGGCGGCGGGAACGGCATCGGGGGCGGGTTCGGAGGCTGGCCGCAGTAGCTCTTCGGCTGTACGTGGATGAGGGCGCCCCCTGCCTCAGGGGGCGCCCTCATCCAATCCACGGATCACTTCACTTACGGATCACTTCACTTACGCGTCGCTGCACTTACGTGTCGCTGCACTTACGTGTCGCTCAGCCCGCGAGGAGCTTCTTGACCGTGGCGGCGACGCGGCCGCCCTCGGCCAGGCCCGCGACCTTCGGGTTCACGATCTTCATGACCTGGCCCATGGCGCGCGGGCCCTCGGCGCCTGCGGCCCTGGCCTCCGCGACGGCCTGGGCGACGATCTCCTGGAGCTCGTCGTCGGAGAGCTGCTTGGGCAGGTACTCGGCGAGGATCTCGCCCTCCGCCTTCTCCTTCGCCGCCTGCTCGGGGCGGCCTCCCTCGGCGAAGGCCTCCGCGGCCTCACGGCGCTTCTTGGCCTCGCGGGCGATCACCTTCTGCACCTCGTCGTCGGAGAGCTCGCGGGCCGTCTTGCCCGAGACCTCCTCCTTCGTGATCGCGGTGAGGGTCAGCCGGAGCGTCGAGGAGCGCAGCTCGTCGCGCCCCCGGATCGCGGCGGTGAGGTCATCGTGCAGCTTCGACTTGAGCGTGGTCATGGGTTGATTGTGGCAGGTGCGGAGGGCTGCCCGCCCGCCGATTTCCGCTGGGCGGGCGCGGGTTGCCGGTGCGGGCCCACCCGAGGCCCGTACGGGGCCCACCCAGGGACTGACGCGTTGTCTGACACGATGGGGGGATGCGCGCGCGATACGCAGTACCCCTGGGCATCACGGCGACGGCTGCGGCCGGTCTCGCCTACTCGGTGGGCTTCGAGGCCCGTTTCTTCCGGCTGAGGCGGGTCACGGTGCCCGTACTGCCGTCGGGGATGCGTCCCTTGCGGGTCCTCCAGGTCTCCGACATCCACATGGTGTCCGGGCAGCGCAAGAAGCAGCGGTGGCTGCGCTCGCTGGCGGGGCTGCGCCCCGACTTCGTCGTCAACACGGGCGACAACCTCTCCGACCCCGAGGGCGTCCCGGAGACCCTGGACGCGCTCGGCCCGCTGATGGAGTTCCCCGGGGCGTACGTCTTCGGCTCGAACGACTACTACGGCCCGAAGCCGCGCAACCCCGCCCGCTACCTCGTCGAGAAGGTGCAGGGCAAGCACGGCCTGAACGGCAACCCGCCCGCGGTCGGCGTCATCCACAACCCCTGGGAGGGCCTGCGCGACGGGTTCGACGCGGCGGGCTGGGTGAACCTCACGAACACGCGGGGCTCGCTGAAGATCGACGGTTACGAGATCGCGCTCACGGGCCTGGACGACCCGCACATCAAACGCGACCGGTACGCGCGCGTGGCGGGCGGTCCGGAGGCCGGGGCCGACTTCTCGATGGGCATCGTGCACGCCCCGTACCTGCGCGCGCTCGACGCCTTCACCGCGGACGGCTACCCGCTGGTCCTCGCCGGCCACACACACGGCGGCCAGGTGTGCATCCCCTTCTACGGGGCACTGGTGACCAACTGCGACATCGACACCGACCGCGTGAAGGGCCTCTCCACGCACGAGGCGGAGGGGCGGAAGTCATTCCTCCACGTGTCGGCCGGGTGCGGGGCGAACCGCTACACGCCGATGCGGTTCGCGTGCCCGCCGGAGGCGACGCTGCTCACGCTGACGGCGCGGGGCTGAGGGCTGGGCTGAAGGCTGGGTTCAGGGCTGTCGGCTCGGGGCGACAGGGGGGCGACACGGGTCTCGCCCGGGCGGGCATCCGGCAGCCACGGTGCTTACCGTGGGGACATGATCGCCCCAATACGCCCCGTACACCGCATACGCCACATACGCCCCACAAATCCCACCCGCAAGGTGCATGCGGGTGTTCCCGCGGAGGCGGTCGTGCCAGCCGTACGCCGCCCCCTGGTGGCCGTCTTCCGCGCCTTGATCGCGCTGGCCGCGGTGGCCGGAATCGCGATCGACCTGGCCACCGGCAGCCCGCTGCGCGTCCTCAGCTACTTCACGATCCAGAGCAACGTGCTGGTGGCGGTGGTCCTCGGCCTCTCCGCATGGCGCGCCTGGCGGGGCCGCCATCCACTGCCGCCCTGGCTTTCCGGCGGCACCGTCCTCTTCATCGCGATCACGGGCCTCGTCTACCACCTGGTCCTGACCAACGACGCGAGCGGCTTCTCGATGACCGACGACGCCACGACTCCGCCCGGCTGGCACTCCCTCGCGAACCAGCTCCTGCACACCGTGACGCCGATCGCCGTGGCCCTCGACTGGCTGCTGCTCACCGGGCCGGGCGGCCTGCGCCTCCGCCACGCGACCCTGTGGCTGCTCTACCCCCTCGCCTACCTGGCCTTCGCCCTAGCCCGAGGCCCCCTGCTGCCCCCGGGCCCGCAGGCCCGCTACCCGTACCCGTTCCTGGACGTCGACGTCCACGGCTACGCGGGCGTCCTGGGCAACGCCGTCATCTTCGGCCTGGCCTTCTACGCCCTCGCCCTGCTCGTCCTCCTCCTGGACCGCCTCCGCCCCCAGCCCCGGCCCCCCGAAAACCGGATTTCGTCTCCGGGCGCCGGTCCGCTAAAGTAATCGGTGTCGCCACGGCCTGCACCGCAGTCCGCTGGAACAACGACATCGGGGTGTAGCGCAGCTTGGCAGCGCGCTTCGTTCGGGACGAAGAGGTCGTGGGTTCAAATCCCGCCACCCCGACAGCTGAAATACCAGGTCAAGGGCCTGATCCGGATTCGGATCAGGCCCTTTCTGCGTACCTGGTGATCGTTTGGGAGAAATCCGGGAGAAGATCTTGGTCAGGGTCTCCCGGAGGGTAGCGGCCGTGTGGACCTGATCGCCTTGCCGCCGCGGCTTGCCCCGTGCGCGTTCGTGAAGTGGGTGCGGTGCAGCCCAATGCTGTGGCTCCGGCCCAGCCTCGGCAAAACCGGCTCAGTACCGGAAAGCGATGGCTCTATGGTGATCGCTTTCAGGCACGTCCGACCAACGGGCGTCACCGCGTGCTCGGACAGGCGATGCCGAGGCCGAAGATCGACGGCATCGCGAGCAGCGGGAACTGCTGAAACGCGAGGATAGGCGCCTCAGCTACACCGACTACGTGGCTGGTGAGCCGTGCCGGGGCTGCGGAGAACCCATGTTGGACGATCGAGGGGACTGGCCTCCGTTCATGAAGATGTCCGAGGCGGAGAAGCAGGAGCACGCCGAAGCGGCAGAGCAACGGTCTCAGCAGCGGCATGCTGATTGCAGGGATGGCCGCTGGTCCATCAGCGGTTCTCGGGTGACGCATTGTGGTTCTTGTTGCCCGTCACCTCCGAGGAGCGCAGGAAGAACCTCGACACCTGGAACCTCACCCTTCGATGTGAGCACGTGGTTCCGTGCGCGTACGGAGTCGGATCGGGAGCAGCTCGCCCGGGAGTTGACCGCTGCCGAGGCGAAGCTGGTGCGTCAGCAGAAGGACTCGGCAGCAACGCAGCGTCGCACCACCGAGATCCAGGAAGCGCTCAACGAGGAGGCGTAACTGGGCCAACCTCACGTGGAGCCGTATAGGCAGGCATCGCTGAGGAGTGTTCCCAATCGGGATCAGGGCCTCGGCGGATGTCGGTGAAGGAGCGGACCCATGTTGGCCCGGATACTTGCGAACCCACACGAGGCACGCACTTCAAGCCACTCGTACGAGTACGTGGCACCACAACGCGCTAGATCTGCCGAGCTCCACCTCGACGTAGATGCTCATCCCCTGTTTACCGATATCAGGCGACGCATTTGGTCGTCTCGCTGGCGCAATGCTCAGCAAGCCGGACATTCCGTACGGCGCCCTGACGGGCATGCCTCGATGCGCCTCAGCCAAAGCCAGCCCCGCCGTCATAGTCACCGGGTGACCACGGATAGCTTTGCTTCGCTCGGGTAAACCCTCACCTCACCGGAGACAACTGTGAACCGCTCGACCCGGCTCGTGGCGGCCGCGCTCACGGCTTCCGCAACCCTGCTGTTGACCGCCTGCGGCGGCAGCTCGGACGACGAGAAGGACAACAAGAAGATCGCCGGGGCTGACACCGGCAGCTCTAAGTCGGCGTCACCGTCATCGTCCGCGACAGCCGACGGGGTGGACCGCCCGAAGATCGAACTGCCGGTCGACATGAAGAACGTCTTCGAGGGCCGCCAGACCCGAGACGCGGTGAAGGATGCGATCCTCGCGGACAACGAGCGGCGCATCAGTGCCGTGGACGCAGCCCTAGCGAGTGGGGATCTGAAGCACTCCGCAGTCGCCTTCTACGCAACGGACCAAGCGCTGGGCGGGCTCTACAAGTACACGAAGAACAACATTGACAAGAGCGTCAGCTGGACGGGCACTGCACGCTACTTCAAGCGGCAGGTGACGGTGTTCGACAAGAACTCGGCGGCGGTGACGTACTGCGTCGACGAGAGCAAGACCAACCTGAAGAACCGCAAGACGAACAAAGTCATCAAAAGCGACACCCCGCCCAACGACCCGGACAACTATGTCTTCTACAACACCGGTCTGAAGAAGAACAAGGACGGTGTCTGGCAGACCTGGAGCCTCAGCGAGGACCGGGGGTCGCAGGAGTGCCGGTCGTGACGCGGGGCAGGGCGGTAGCGGTGCTGACGGCCGCAGCGTTCCTGTTCGGCGCGCCTGCGGCTCTCGCCGCGGGCCGAGGCGGTGCTGGTTCCCAGGAGATGGAGACATCGGGCGAGTCGTTCGGACAGGAGCTGTTGTCACGGGTTGCCTTCACCGCGGAGGGCGCACCCTCGAAGGCCCGGCACACCGGTTCCCTGACTCCGACAGCGGTGGGTTGGAAGGCTCCTGCCTGCTGGTACGAGCCGTACTGGAAGGCCAAGGACTTCAAGACGTTCATGGAAGCGAAGTGGTCGATCCACAAGTCTGCGGGCGGCGACCCCAAGGATCTCGCGAACGTCAAGGCACGCTACAAGGGTGGGCATCCCTACAAGGACTTCAACGCCGGCAAGAACGGCAAGGGCATGTGGTGGGTCGCCGTCAAGAACAAGGACATGAAGGATGACCCGGCCGCGGACGCATGCACTCGGCCCCCGTTCTGGGCGGACAAGAGCAAGCCTCCGAAGGTACCGCAGGCCATCGACCCCAAGACCCTCGCGGCCCTCGCTTACCAGCGCACCGAAGTGCCCGACACCACAGTCGAGTTGAAGCCCGAGGCCAAGTCGACGGTGAAGCTGCCCACGTGGGTGTGGCTGGACAAGGGCACGTTCAAGGAAGTCAAGGTGCGGGCCGAGCTGCCCGGCACGGGCCTGTGGGCGGAGACCACCGCCAAGCCGGTCAGCCTCCACCTGGAGCCGGGCGCAGAGGACGCGATGACATATCCGGCATCCGGCGAGTGCACCTTCAACAAGGACGGCTCCATCGGCACCCCTTACGTGAAGGGCAGTGCGCAGCAGGAGCCGCCGTGCGGCGTCACGTACCTGCGCGCCACCGACGGCCAGCCGCATCAGCTGACGGCGTCGGTCACCTGGGAGATCTCCTGGCGTGGCACGGGTGATGCGAAGGGGACCATGCCGGACGGCACGTTCGAGACGACCCAGGACATGAACGTCCAGGAAGTCCAGTCCGTCAACCGCTGATCGCGACGTCAGCCCCTGGACACATAGCGCTCAACGCAGCCCAGGCAACACACTCGGGACCATCTCAACCCACGGGGGCGGGCAGGCATGTCAGACCTGAAGAAGGATGCGGAAGCCCTGCACAAGGCGGCTTCCGCCCTGGGCAAGGTCGATCACCACACCCGCAAGCCGCTGCACGACTTCAAGGCCGCTTCGCACGACCTGTCCGCGTTCGGTGTGCTGGGCTCGTTGATGAGTGCCAAGGACGACATCCAGGACGGCATGGACACTGTCGCCAAGCTCACCACGAGCCTGCACAAGGAATGGGAGGCCGAGGCGAAGTTCCTGGGCGACGTCTCCGACTCCTTCGACCTGCTCGATGTCCTGCTGACCGCAGCGGCCCGCGCCAAGAAGGGCTGAGCCGTCCATGGGCTTCGACATCCCCGGCATCGACGTCGACGACCTCAACCCGCTGAAATGGATCAACAAGGCCAACCACGCCTTCGGCGACACCCTCGCCAGCGGCCTGGAGTTCCTCGGCATCACCGACCCGCTCATCGACCCCGACGGCATCCGCGAGATAGCCGAGCAGTGGCGGGCCCTGGCCAAGGGCCTCGACGCCGCAGCCCACGCCGCCGAAACGGCCCTCACGGACCTGGAGTGGGAGGGCAAGGCCGCCAAGGCCCTCCATAAGCGGGCCAAGACCGCCCGCACGCAGGCCACCAACATGGCCGACTCGCTGCGCACCGGGGCCAAGGCGTTGGACGACTTCGCCGACGAGGCGCACGAGCTGCTGACCGAAATCGGCGTGATCCTCGCGGAGATCGCCGAGTTCGAAATCGCAAGCCTGAGCCTGATGGTGCTGACCGGCGGCCTGTCCATGATCGCCGGGAACCTCGCAGCTGGCGCGCGAGCCGCGAAAGTCGTGGCGCTGGTCGCCCGGATCGAGAAATCCGGGACCCGGATGGCCCGGGTCATCCGCACCGTGATGGAGGCGATCCGCGGCCTGGAGCGGGCGCTGAAGGCCCTCGGCGAGATCAAGACGATCGCCAAGGCCGGCAAACTCGCGGGCGACGGCATGAAGTTCGCCGCCTTCGACGCTGCCCTGCAGGATCCGGGGACCTTCAAGGACCCGGGCAAGCTGGCGGAGACCCTGGCCCTGGGAGCCGCATTCGGAGTCGGCGCGGGCGGCCTGGGCAAGCTTCTCGGCAAGGGCCTGGGCAAGCTCAAGCCCAGCGAACTCGCCAAGCTCGGAAAGTCGTTGGGGCTCGACGGTTCGGGACTGTCCCGGCTCAAGCTGCGCCCATCGGAATGGGAGAAGCTGCCCGCCTCCATCAAGGCAGTCCTCAAGAAATGCGACCTGGACCCGATCGACGTCGCCACCGGTGACATGTTGCTGCCCCAGACCGACGTCCAGCTGCCGGGCACCCTGCCCCTGGTGCTGGAACGCACGCACCTCTCGTCGTACCGCTGGGGCGGCTGGTTCGGCCCCAGTTGGGCCTCCACCCTCGACCAGCGCCTCCAGGTCGACGAGTACGGGATCACCTACGCCGCGCCCGACGGTGCCCGGCTGAGCTACCCGCTCCCCGCGCCCGACGAAGAAGCTCCAGTCCACCCCGAGCTCGGCCCTCGAATACCCCTGACCTGGGACACCGAGGTCGAAGGCGCCCTGCGCCTCACCGATCCCGACACCGGCCTCGCCTACGTCTTCCACTCCCCGTGCCCCGCCAATGACGGCCAGGCGGTCGATCTGCCCCTGCAGGCCATCGTGGACCGCAACGGCCAACGCATCACCGTCCACTACAGCGCCGACGGCACCCCGGTGGAGGTCGCCCACAGCGGCGGCTACCGCATCGCGCTCGACCACCACGGCGACCTGCCCCGCATCAGCGCCCTACGCCTGCTCGACCCGGAGCAACCCGACGGCCGCGGCACGACCCTCGTCTCCTACGGCTACGACGCCCAGGGTGACCTGACCGAGGTCACCAACTCCTCCGGCCAGCCGCTCCGGTTCACCTACGACGCCGAGGGCCGCATCACCTCGTGGACCGACCGCAACAACACCACCTACACGTACACCTACGACGAGCAGGGCCGCGTTGTCCGCACTGAGGGCAGCGACGGCTTCCTCTCCGGCACTTTGTCCTATGACGACGCAGCGCACACTACGCGCGTCACCAACGGGCTCGGCCACACGATTTGCTACGAGCACAACGACGCCTACCGCCTGATCCGCGAGACCGACCCCCTGGGCAACACCACACACCAGGAATGGGACGAGGATCATCGGCGGATCGCGATCACCAACCCACTCGGCCACACCGCCAGGTACACCTACGACGACCGCGGTCATCCGACCGGCGTCATCCGCCCCGACGGCCACACGATCACGGTCACCCGCAATGATCTCGGCTTGCCTGTCGAGGCTGTCAACGCCGACGGCGCCACCTGGCGCCGCGAGTACGACACCCGCGGCAACCTGACGGCGGTGACCGACCCCACCGGCGCCGCAATCCGCTGCACCCACACGCCCGAAGGCCACCTCAGCACCGTCATTGATGCGCTTGGCAATACCACTCGTATCGAGTGCGACAGGGCGGGCCTGCCGCGGAAGGTCATCGACCCTCTGGGCGCGGTGACCAGTTACACCCGCGATGCCTTCGGCCGCCCGACCTCCATCACGGACCCGCTCGGTTCGATAACCCGCCTGGAGTGGACACCCGAGGGCAAGCTCGCCCGGCAGCAGGATCCAGACGGCGCGGTGCAGCTGTGGACGTACGACGGCGAAGGCAACTGCCTGACCCGCACCGACGCGCTCGGCCAGATAACCACATTCGAATACACCGCCTTCGACCTTCTGACTGCCCGCGTCGATCCCGACGGCAGCCGCTACACCTTCACCCACGACCTCGAGCTACGCCTGACCCAGGTCACCAACCCCCAGGGCCTGAACTGGGATTACACCTACGACCCGGCTGGTCGCCTGACGGCCGAGACCGACTTCGACGACCGCACCATCACCTACACCCACGACGCCGCAGGCCGCACCACCGCACGCACCACCCCCCTCGGCGACGTCGTCCTCTATACCTACGACGCGCTCGGTCGGCTCACGGAGAAGGACGCCGCCGGACTCCTCACTCGGTACAGCTACGATCCGGCCGGGCGAATGCTGGCAGCCGCCAACACGGACCACGAGCTGGCTCTTACGTACGACTCCGCAGGTCGCCTCACCGCTGAGGCGACCTGCGGGCGTACCGTCCGGCACACCTATGACGCCGTGGGGCGACCCGTGCGCCGCACGACGCCGACGGGTGCCACGACCAGCTACGCGTACGACGCGGCAGGTAACCGCACCGAACTGGTCACTCCCACCGGGCATGCCCTCAGCTCCAGCCACGACCTCGCCGGGCAGGAACTCCTGCGCACCCTGGACGATGGCACCCTGACCATTGCGCAGTCCTGGGACCCCGCCGGCCGCCTGACCCAGCAACGCCTGGTCGGTGGGACGGGCACCTCACACACCCGCGACTACGGCTACCGAGCCGATGGCTACCTCGCGCTCCTGGAGGACAGCCGCAGCGGCCCCAGCCGCTATGACCTCGACCCGCTTGGCCGGGTCACGGGTGTGAGCGCACGCAAGTGGTCCGAGACCTACGCCTACGACGCTGTCGGCAACCAAACCTCGGCTGCCTGGCCGGATACCCTCCCAGACGACGACGCCCGCGGCGAGCGGAACTACAACGGCACCCGTCTCATCACTGCGGGGAGTATCCGCTACGAATACGATGCCGCCGGCCGCCTTACGCTGCGGCAGAAGACTCGCCTCTCCCGCAAGCCCGACACCTGGCACTACGTCTGGAACTCCGACAACCAACTTACGGAGGTCACCACACCTGCCGGAACTCGCTGGCGCTATACCTACGACCCTCTCGGGCGGCGAACGGCGAAGCTACGTCTCGCTGAGAATGGCGATTCGACCGTCGAGCAGACCACGTTCACCTGGGCCGGCTCGGTCCTCATCGAGGAAATCACCACCGCTCCGGAACAACGGCAGGGCTCCGTCGCCCTCACCTGGGACCACGATGGCCTGCACCCGGTCGGGCAGACAGAACGCCGTCTGGATGCGATCACGCAGGAAGAGATCGACGCCCGATTCTTCGCGATAGCCACAGACCTCGTCGGCACCCCGACTGAGCTCATCGGCACCGACGGCAACACAGCGTGGCACACGCGCACCAGCCTGTGGGGAACTACTACATGGTCTCGACAGAGCTCCGCATACACCCCCTTGCGTTTCCCGGGGCAATACTTCGACCGGGAAACTGGCCATCACTACAACGTTCACCGCTACTACGACCCTGCCACCGCGCGCTACCTCACACCCGACCCGCTCGGCCTTACTCCAGCCCCCAACGCGGTTACGTACGTGCGCAACCCCATGGCATGGGCGGACCCCATGGGCCTGGCGCCTTGCCTCGCCCTGGGGCTGAGTAACAAGGGGGAGCTGGCGCGATTCGCGGATGAGAATGGATTCAGGAACCTCATGCATATTCCTGACAGAAACGATGTGTTGGCCGTGGTGCGGCATATAGCGCACGAGCAGCCGAGCCGAAATATTCACGTACGACTGGACGGATTCATGATGGAGAACGGCAAGAAGGGGGCACCGCAGGAGCTATTTGAGGACTTCTATAAGGCTGGGCGAGTCGGCGGGAATTGGATCACGACACAACGTGAGATGAACATCCTGGGAGAAGCTGTGCGACGCGGCGACAGGGACTGGAGCTCCATAACTTTCTGGCAGAATGGCGAGCGGGTCCATCTGACCCTGCCAGACTTTGCCGCACTGCGCCGTGCCGCGGGTATAGTTTAGGGCGCCGCAAGGCCGTGCGGCACGCGAATGAGCGCGCGCGAATGAATACGGAGCATCAAGAATGCAGATCGCTAGCTGGGAACGCAACTTTCAGGTTTGGCACTACACGTTCAGTTATGCGCAGCTTTTGCTGCGAAGCGGGCAGCGGGATGACACGGACAGGCGAATCGACGTGCTGTTTTCGAGAGTTCGCCACATGGAGCTCCCGTATGAATTGAATGAGCTCACCATTGACGAGCTCCCGACCTCAGAGAAGGACCTACCTGCAGGCGCTTCCATCGAGTACGGCGTTCCATGCAAGCTTTACCTGATCAACGGCGGAATTGGGAAGATTTACGCCGGAGGCTGCAAATGGCATGAAGATTATGAATGGCTCGATGCGCCATCGCATTTCGGCCCTCTTCGAGGAGTCAAGTGACGAATCACCTCACAAGAATACACTCCATGAATACTGGGTATTCGCATTGCGCATCCGAGAGCATCCCCTGCGCGGCGAGGAAGATAGTAAAACCCCGGTGAGCCTCTGAGGAGTGTGAACTCCAGGCTTCCATCGAGGCCCCCTCCAGGAGGGTGCGCGTCTGGATCCGAAGAGTCCTCCGACCCCCTGGGACACGGAGTTCTCGGGTATCGCTAGTGACGGACGGCTTTGGTGATGGGCGTTGAGATGATGGATGCCCGCGACGCACTCTGGCGAATACTGACGCCGGTAGAAGATTTTCCGGCCGACAGCTCATTCCGCGAACCGGGGGACGTAACGGAAGGCAAACTGGTGCAGGTGGTCGCGGGCCAGTTGCACCGCCTGTGAGCTATGCCGACGTGGTTGCCCCCTGTCACCGGGCAGTGCTCAGCGCGTCGTCAGCTGGGTGGCGCTACACGCCCAGTCCCCAATCGGAACAAGGGACACCAGCTCGACCGGGCGATGCCCAGGTGGGTGGCTGTGGGGTGCCCAGTCCCAATCAAGTGAGTTCGGGTGCTGCTTCGTGTCCGAGGGTTTGTGTGGAGGTCTCGGGGACAGATCAGCGTCGACGGTAGCCGGTTCGATCGTGGGGTCCCTACTGTGTTTTGGGTACGCCGTCGACTGACCTTTCGCAGCCATGCCCGTCATGATCGCTCGAAGACGGCGGCAGCCTGGGAGCCATTTGGGGAGCCGACTTGCTCCCGGATCCACTTCCAAATTCCGCCACCCCGACAGCCAGAACAGCAGGTGAGGCGCCTACCGGATTCGGTAGGCGCCTCACCTGTTTTTGCGTGCGTGTCCAACTGCGTGACCACCGCTCCGGAGCGCGCAGTGCAGCGCACCCGGACCCGGACCCGGCCCCGGCCCCGGCCCCGGGTGAACGTGCCCGTGAAAAACATCGCGGCGACCCGCAACCTCCCCGAGGCCCGGACGTCTGTCGGGGTGAAGGCGCCTTCGTTCGGTCCAGCTGACCCCGACCACGTATCGAGGAACCACATGTCCCTACGTCATGTCTCCACCCGCAAGGCCCTGGGCGCGGCAGCGGCCATCGCGGCTCTCGCCCTCGGCGGCGGCACGTTGGCACATGCCGCCGCCGCCGATCCCTCTCCGGCCCCAGCCAAGTCCGGTTCCGCTCCGGCCAAGCAGACGGCGCCCGACAACGCTCCGTCAGCGGCACCCGGCAAGGGCAAGCACAGGGCGCCGACTCCTGCTCAGGGCGGGCACGAGGCACCGACCCCGGCCCCCGGGAAGCCCGGACACGAAGCACCGACCCCCGCCCCCGGAAAGCCCGGACACGAAGCACCGACCCCCGCCCCCGGAAAGCCCGGACACGAAGCACCGACCCCCGCCCCCGGGAAGCCCGGACACGAAGCACCGACCCCGGCACCCGAAGCGGCTCGCCCGGCTGGGAAGTGATGCCGCAGCGTCGGCAGTAGCCGCAAGCCGTAGGAGGGCCGCCGGGCTGATCACCCGGCGGCCCTCACGCCCCGCGTCCAGGAGAGCCATGAGGACAGCGACGTACCCGGTCGTCCCCGCCTTCCCCGCCACCGGCGCGCTGCGCCGTGGGTGGGAGCGCCTGCTGCGCGGGCTCCTGGCTCGTACGGGGCAACCGCCGCCCGGGACCTGGCAGTCGGTTCCCGTGCCGACCGCGCCCCTCGCCACGCTGGACGAGCCCGGCCCCGGGATCGACGACCTCTATCACTCCCGCCGCCTGGACCTCGTCCGTCTCGCGCTGTTCCTCGTCGACGATCTGCCGACCGCCGAGGACGTCGTGCAGGACGCCTTCGCGGCGCTGTTCCGCAGACACGGCGCCCGCCTGAAAGGCGTGGACGCCCCGGAGGCGTACCTGCGGACGAGCGTGGTGAACCGATCCCGTTCCGTGCTGCGCCGCCGCAGAACGGCCCGCGCGCACATACCCGAACGCGAGGGCCACATCCCGCCTGCCGACGAGCATGTCCTGCTGCGCGAGGAGCACCGCGAAGTGCTCGAAGCGCTCGGGCGGCTCACCCGGCGCCAGCGCGAGGTGCTCGTGCTGCGCTACTGGTCCCACCTCACCGAGGCCCAGATCGCCGCCACCCTCGGTCTCTCGCGCGGCGCGGTCAAGTCCACCGCCAGCCGGGCCCTTGACGCACTGAGCAGACAATTGGGAGGTTCCCGATGACCCCGAAGGACGGGCACGGTCCCGGCCCCCGGCAGGAACTGCTCGAAGACCGGCTGCGCGACGCGCTGGACGCACGGGCGCGCACGGTCGGCCCTGACTCCCTGCGGCGCGCGGCCCCGCCGTCCGAGCAGGCGGGCAGCCGATTCCCCATCCGTACGACCGCCCTGACCCTGCTCGCGCTCGCGGCGGCCCTGGCCGGCGTCCTGCTGACCCTGGGCTGGGTCGAACGGCAGGGCGGGGAAGCGCCCGTCGAACCGGCGCGCCCGCACGAGAGGGCCACCCAGCCGTCGTCGTCGGCTCCATCGCCACCGTCGTCGCCGGCTCCGTCGCCACCGTCGTCGCCGACTCCGTCGTCAGCGCCGTCGGACGTGGCGCCACCCTCACCCGCGCCCGGCTGACAGCCAGTTCTGGCCGATGGTGTGCCTTCCCGGACCTCATTCGGGACTCCGGGTCACCCGTTGACGGTACGCAGAAAGTGATCGGCGTCCGCCGGCTCCGCCAGTCGGCCCAGCTCCAGCCAGGAACCGTCCTGGAAGCAGAGTCGGAAGGTGGCGAATCCGCGTGGCTGGCCCGCGTCGCCTTCGATGCGGGCCTGGCCGAGCGGGAACTCCGCGAGTGTCCGGAAGTCGTCCGCCCGGGTGGGGGACAGGCGGCGGCGCGGGGACGCGGCCACACAGATGCGGTCGCCGGTCAGCATGATCAGGCGCCGGGGGCTCGGCGAATCGCCGTACTAGCGCAGCAGCAGGCGGCCCGCGGTCAGATTCCAGTCGCCGTCGAACACGCCCTTGGCCGGATCGGGCTCCGGCCCGCTCCCGTCAACATCGTTACGGGTGGAACGTGCGGGCCCCCGGCGGTTCCGCGGGCGGTCTGTCCGCCACCCCGGCTCCCGGCGCAGCAGCAGACCGTCGAACTTCTTGCCGAGCTTGTCGATCAGGATGATCGGCACGACGACGAAGCAGAACACCACCGCCCCGACGTAGAGCAGCCAGTGATGCCGTGACTTCAGCCGCCCGTTGCCCGCGGCGCGGTGCACGTCCTTGGGCGGGGCGGGGATCGGCTTGCGGAGCTCGCACCAGACCAGCGCCGCGGGGTCCTCCCCCAGGATCTTCCGGACACGTCGCCGAACCTTGCGCTTCGCCATGCCGATGATCCTATGGGCAGCACCTGAGAGCCGTTGGGGGGCCGCCCATGTGTCAGTGGTGGTGGCCGCCGCCCGGCATTCCGCCTGACATGGTGCCCGGCTTCTCGCCGGGTTTGGTGACCACGAACTGGCCCATCATGCCCTGGTCCTCGTGGTAGAGGATGTGGCAGTGGTACATGTACGGCGTGGTGCGATCGCTGTGGTCGCTGAAACGCATCGCGAGGCGGTACGGGATGTCGGGGCGGGTGTGGACGGTGTCCTTCCAGCCCGCGAGCTCGGGGGGTGGCGGCTTGCCGTCGACGGAGAGCACTTGGAACTGCACGTCGTGGACGTGGAAGTTGTGCTGGTTGTCGTCGCCTGCGGTGACCTCCCAGACTTCGGTGGCGCCACGGCGCACGGCGAAGTCGATACGGCTCATGTCCATGCTCTTGCCGTTGATCGCGGACCCGGCCAGCTCGAACTTCCGGTCCACGGGCGCGTTCCTGGCGGCCAGCGCCGGTGCGGTGGCGAGATGATCCGGCAGCGGGGGCGAGGGCTTCAACGAGCGGGCCGCGCGCAGTTCGAGGATGTCCAGTGTGTCGTCCCCGCCGGTGAAGCGGCGGTTCATGAAGTTGAGGCCGAGGTCCGGCGGGTAGCTGCGCAGCACCGTACGCTCGCCGGGGCGCACCGTCACCACGATCTCGGCGCGCTCGCCCGGCGAGAGCTGGATGCGGGTGGTCCGGTGCGGTGCGGGCAGCAGTCCACCGTCGGTGCCGATGAGCGCGAAGGGTCTGTCGTCGGTGAAGCCGAAGCGGTAGGTCCGGGCGTTGGAGGCGTTGAGCAGCCGCAGCCTGATCCGCTCCGTGGTGACCGGTAAGTAGGGGCCCGTGGTGCCGTTGACGCAGATCACGTCACCGAGGAGGCCGACCTCGCTCAACCGGGGGTGGCTCTCGTCGAGTTGGTTGTCGCCGTCGAGGCGTTTGTCCTGCACGATGACGGGAACGTCGTCGATCCCGTAGTGGCTGGGCAGCGCACTGCCGCCGGGTCGTGCGTGCTTCGTCTTCGGGTCGTCCAGGATGAACAGGCCCGCAAGCCCTCGGTACACGTGCCGAGCCGTCTCCCCGTGCGGGTGCGGGTGGTACCAGAGGGTGGCAGCGGGCTGGTCGATGGTCCAGGTCGGAGACCAGGTCTGGTTCGGCTCGACGGGCTGGTGCGGGCCGCCGTCCATGCGCGCCGGCAGGTGCATGCCGTGCCAGTGCAGGCTCGTCGGCTCCCGAAGGCCGTTCTGTACGTCCACGCGTACGGTGTCGCCGCGGGTGGCCCGGAGCGTGGGCCCGAGATAGGAGCCGTTGATGCCCCAGGTCGCGGTGGTGCGGCCGGGGCGCAGCCGGTGCTCGCCGGGCGCCGCGCGGAGCTCGAACACCTTGCGGCCCTTGGCGTCGCGGCGCGCGGGCGCCAGCGGCGGGATGGCCAGGCGTCTGTCGAAATCGACGCGGCCCGCGGTGTTGATGTCGGCGGACGACCACCAATATCCGAGCGTTCCGCCCGTGCCGAGCGCGGCGGCTCCCACACCGCCCAGACCGACCTTCAGCATGGTGCGGCGCTTCACCGGGCCACCCCGGCGGGGCGTGCGGAGGTCGGTATCCGATGGGTCGGCATGCGGTACTCCTGTATTCGTGTGCAGGCAGGGGTGAGGTCAGAGGGGGGGCAGAGGGGGGGCCAGAGGAGCGGTCAGGGGCTGGCCGGGGCCGGCCTCTGGGCGGGTGCGGTTCGGGGCTGGAGCCTGAACGAGACCGCTTCCATCAGGCGGTTGTGCTTGGTCTTCTGGACGGCGGCGATGTGCCAGCCGTCGTCGGGGCGCCGGACGAGGGTGTACGTGGCGCGTTTGCCCAGCCGCGCGGGGGGCTTCTTGGCGACTTCGCCACGCGTGACGACGACGGCGGAATCCGGGGTGAGCAAGCGGGCTTCTTCGACCTCCATGTGGAGGTGGGTGCCTTTGAGGAAACTGTCGAAGAGGGCCTGGTGGGCGCGGCCTATCTCGTCGGCCCCGTAGTAGATGGTGCCGACGAAGGTGACGTCGGTGGCATCGGGGGTGAAGCAGGCTCCGTAGGCGGCGCCGTCGCCGGAGTTCCAGGCATCCTGGCTGCGGCGCAGCAGGGCCGTGATCTCGACGGCGGGGTCGGTGGTGGTGTTCTCGCCGGTCTCGGGGGTCGCGTCAGAGGGCTGGACGCTGCTGGTCATGGGCGTACCCTTCCCTTAGAGTCTTCCTCGGAGAACTTTCTTCACCAAGGAAGACTCTTCCTGAAGGAAGAGATTAGGGAGTGGGTGAGGGGATGTCAACGCCGGCCGAGGCGTCAACCATCTACCGGCGGTATCTGAGCGCGTTGATGCTGCACGGCCATGCCAGTGCCAAGTCCTGCGGCCTCGGCGCGACCGACCTGTACGCGCTCAACACCCTGGAGCTGGCCGGTCCTCTGACGCCCGGTGAGCTCGGTGCCCGCACCGGGCTGACCACTGGGCCCACCACGCGGCTGATCGACCGCCTCGAGCAGGCCGGCTACGTCCGCCGTGCCGCCGATCCCACCGACCGCCGCAAAGTGATCGTCGAGCCCATCGGCCAGCCGGCCGAGCTCGACGAGGTGATGGCCCCCGCCCGCGAGCAGATCGCCCAGATCCTCCGCGGCTACAACCCCGACCAGCTGAAGGTCCTGTTCGACTACTTCCACCGCGCGGCCGACGCCTACCAGCAGACGGCCGAACAACTGCGCACGACCCACCCCTCCCCTCCGCGTTGACCCGATGACCGAGGCGCCCACGGACTAAGGCCTTCAAGGCCTTCAAGGCCTTCAGGAAGGGAATCAGGACGGAAAAGCGGACAGTATCGCCGTGTGAACGCGGCCCTCTCCTCTGCGACGGCGCCCCGCCGTGCATACTCCGCTAGGCTCGGAATGTGACGGCAGAAAACGCCTCCACGGACCCCTACGGCATCGTCGTCGTCGCATCGTCCGCAGGTGGCATCAAAGGGCTCACCGCGGTCCTGGGCAACCTCGGACCGACCCTCCCGGTCCCCGTGCTGGTGGTCCAGCACCTCGACCCCCGGCATCGGACGGTGATCGCGGAGGTCCTCGCCCGCCGCACCGACCTGCCCGTTCAACTGGCGCAGGACGGGGAGCGGGCGGAGCCCGGCGTCGTCTATATCGGGCCTCCCGACCGGCATCTCCTCGTCCTCGCCGACGGCACCCTGACGCTCACCAGCACCGAGCTCGTGCACTTCGTGCGGCCCTCCGCCGACCTGCTCTTCGAGTCGGCCGCCGGTACGTACGGGGCGCGCACGATCGCCTGTGTGCTCACCGGGACGGGAAGCGACGGTGCGATGGGAGTGAACGCCGTTCGAGCGCGCGGAGGCACCGTGATCGTGCAGGATCCACAGACCGCCGAATTCGACGGAATGCCGCAGGCGGCTGTGGACACGGGGGTGGTGGACTTCGTGCTACCTCTTGATGAGATCCCCGCGGTGATTCGTGGGCTTGTCGAGGCCAAGAGGCAGTAATGAGCGAACCGCAGGACGGCACCATGACCAACGAAGCACTGGAGGAGCTGCTCGGCTTCATCAGGGATGCCCGCGGTTTCGATTTCACCGGATACAAGCGATCGACGCTGGGCCGTCGCGTCCAGAAGCGCATGACCGACGTGAGCGTCACCTCGTATCAGGACTACAAGGACCTGCTCGAGACCAGCGCGGATGAATTCGACGGTCTCTTCAACACGATCCTGATCAACGTCACGTCCTTCTTCCGTGATCCGGACGCCTGGAGCCTCCTGCAGAACGAGGTCATTCCGGAGTTGCTCTCGGACACCCCGCCCGAGGACGAGATCAGGGTCTGGAGCGCGGGCTGCTCCAGCGGGGAGGAGGCGTACTCCCTGGCCATCATGTTCGCGGAGGCGCTCGGCACCGACGAGGCCCTGCGCCGCGTCAAGATCTATGCGACGGACATCGACGAGGAGGCCCTGCGCGAGGCGCGTTCGGGTCTGTACACGGCGAAGGCCCTTGAGCCGCTCTCCGCGGAGCTCCGGCAGCGGTACTTCGAGCAGAACGGTACGCAGTACATCTTCCGCCCCGACCTGCGGCGCCGGGTGATCTTCGGACGGCACGACATCACCCGGGACGCACCGATCTCCCGGCTCGATCTGCTGGTCTGCCGCAACACGCTGATGTACTTCAACGTCGAGGCGCAGACGCAGATCAGCGAGCGCTTCCACTTCGCCCTGCGCAAGAACGCGTTCCTCTTCCTCGGCAAGGCCGAGATGCTCCTGAACGACGCGGAGCGGTTCGAGGTCGTCAACATGCGCCAGCGGGTCTTCCGGCGCCGCGCGGGCGACTCCGGACTGCCGTACCACCCGGCCCCCATAAAGGTGCGGTCCGTCACGGGCCCGGAGCTGCACTCGGTCGTGCGCACCCGCCAGCTGCGCGACCTCGTCCTGGACGCGGGCCCTACCCCGACCGTCGCTCTCGACGCCGACGGGGTCGTCGTGGTGATCAACAACCAGGCGCGGATCCAGTTCGGCATGACCACCACCGACATCGGCCGCCCTTTCCAGGATCTGGAGATCTCCTACCGGCCGGTCGAGCTCCGCTCCCTGATCGACCAGGCCATGCACGAGCGCCGTGCACTCCGGATCAACCGGGTGGAGCGGCGGATCAGCGAGGACATCCAGTACTTCGACATCCTCATCCAGCCGCTCACCGGCACGAGTGGCCTGCACGTCGCCACCACCATCTCCTTCACCGACGTCACGGTGTCCACCCAGCTGAAGTCCGAGGTCAAGCGGGTACGGGAGGAATTGGAGACGGCGTACGAGGAGCTCCAGTCCACCAATGAGGAGCTGGAGACCACCAACGAAGAGCTCCAGTCCAGCATCGAGGAGCTGGAGACCACCAACGAAGAGCTCCAGTCCACGAACGAGGAGCTGGAGACCACCAACGAGGAACTCCAGTCCGGCAACGAGGAACTGGAGACCATGAATGAGGAGATGCGCATCCGCTCGGAGGAACTGGACGAGGCCAGAGCCTTCTTGGAAGCCGTCCTGACCAGCATCGCCGCGGGTGTGGTGGTCCTCGACAACAAGCTGCGGGTCAAGAGCTGGAACCGCGGCGCGGTCGACATGTGGGGGCTGCGCGCGGACGAGGTCCTCGACGAGGGGTTCTTCGACCTGGACTTCGGGCTGCCGACCGAGGTGCTGCAGCCTCTCGTGCAGCAGTGCCAGGCGACTCGCAAGCGCTGCGGTCCGGTCAGCGTGGCGGCGCTCAGCCGCATCGGCCGGCCCCTCAAGTGCGACGTGCTCTGTTCTCCGTTCGACGGCCACAACGGAGGCGTCGTGTTGATGATGGAGGAAAGTCGAAGCGACGGGTCCGAGTGACCCCGCGCGGCGTACGCTTTGACCATGAATCCGCAGGGGCATGAAGAAGCCCTCGGTCTGTCCGGGGTCGCGCGGCGCCGCGCAGCTGTGGCGCTGGAGCGCGCGGAGCGGGCCGAGGCCGCCGCCGAACGCCATGAACTGCTCGCGGTGGGGCCCGAAAGCGAGCTGCACGCACACATCGCCGCGACGCACCGCAGATCGGCCGCGTGTCACCGTTCCTCGGCCGGGCTCCAGGAGGCGTTCGCCCGCCGCACCGAGCGGTGGGCGCTGGGGGGCGGCTCTCCCCGCCCCCGGTTCATGACCGGTGTCGCGGAGGCGTGCGGGTCGAGCAGCGCCGCTCTCGTCCTGGTCGATTCCGGCCGCAAGCAGCTCGCGGTCGCCGTGTCGGACGAGCGGTCCCACGACGCCCAGGACCTGGAGTACGTACTGGACGAGGGCCCGGCCCGTGACGCGATGGCGGACCGCAGTCTGATCCTCGCGTCGGGGCGGGTGATCGAGGCGCGCTGGCCGACGTACGGCCCGGCCCTCGCCTCACTGGGCATCACCTCGGTGGGGGCCGTTCCGCTGGATACGGAAGCCACCTGCATCGGAGCCCTGACCGTGTTCGACCGACGGCCCGCCCCGCTGAGCCCGGAGCATCTCGCGGAGGTCGCCGCGGCGCTCACCCGCATCGTGCTCCTGGGCCCCGACGCCGACCCCGAACTCTATGGCGGAACCGACCACCGGGACACCCTGCAACAGGCGGTGGGCCTCCTGTCGGCCAGGACCGGCCGCTCCGTCGACGACGCACTGGCGCTCATCAAGGCCCGGGCCTTCACCGAGGACGTGTCCACCGAGGTGATCGCCCAGGGAATCGTGCACGGCAATCAGGAATTCGTCTGAGACCCACCTACTGGGACTCACCTGAGGGGGAAGAGTCATGACGCCGCAACAGCGGCTCGCCGATGCCTTCGTGGCGCTGGCCGGCAGCGCATCGGACGAGCCACCGGACGTTTCCACCACCCTGTCGGTCCTCGTCGACCACGCCCCCGGTCTGCTCGGTACCCGGGCCGCGGCGGCGCTCTTCTCTCCCGACACGCGTGAAGCCCTTCAAGTGGCGGGCTCCGACCCCGACGTGGGGCGGCTGGCGAAGGACGCGGCCGGCTGGCGCGAGGGGCCCGGCCACGACTGCCACCGCGGTCTGGCGCTGCCCGCCCGGATCGCCCTCGGCAACCTCCCGGTGAGACAGCGCTGGCCGCATTACGTCCAGCGGGCGCTGCGCCTCGGGTACACGTACGTGACGGCTCTGCCCCTGCGGGGGCCCGTCAAGGTCGACGGCGCGCTCGTCCTGCTGTCGGACCGGCACGACGCCCCGTCTCCGGAGATGCTGGCGCTCGGCCAGTCGATGGCCGACTTCACCGCCGTCACCCTGTGGCGCACGCGCGAGGCCGACCGCAGCCGGGCCCTCACCGCCCAGTTGGAGAGCGCCCTGACGAGTCGCATCGTCATCGAGCAGGCCAAGGGCGTTCTCTCCGGGCGCCGCTCCCTGACCATGGACGAGGCCTTCGACGTCCTGCGCAACCACGCCCGCTCCCACCAACGGCGGCTGAGCGACGTGTCCCGCGAGGTCGTGGACGGCCAGCGCGACCAGAGCGACCAGTCCGGCTGACCACGTCCCGCGTCGTATCGGTGCCGGTCCCTCCCCTCGTGGGGACCGGCACCGATCGACGCGGACAGCGCCGACTCGCCGTACCTCTGCGTATCGGCGCGGATCGGGGAAAATCAGGATCCGCGATCGATGTGAAAGCGGTCCCGATATGGCCGACTGCGCGCATCTGCCGAGCCCACGCGACGCGTCCTTCGTGCCTCCGGGGCAATGCGGGCTCAGAACGATCGGTGGCGTGCGCCACCTCTGTGAGCCCTGAGCCGGTGACCTGCCCGGACGCTGCGTGGTTGGTTCACTACTGCGACGAAATCCTGCCAGTTACGGCTGCTCCGGAGGAGGCTTCCGTCCTGTCCGGACGTCTTCTGCGCAGGTCAGCCGTATAAAGTGAGTTTTCCGGTCCGGATGTCCAGGCGCGGCGGGAGTAAGGGGTGGAGGCCTTGAGTTCCGACTCAGGGGCACGCACGAGCTTCGCGGAACGTCTCGCGCTGCTGTACAAGGAGGCCGGTAATCCGCCCCTGAAACGTGTGGCCGAAGCGGTCGTCCGGCTCCAGCGGGTCGACGAGCGGGGGCGCGCCGTACGCGTGTCCGCGCAGCGGATCAGCGACTGGCGGCGGGCCAAGAACGTGCCGGCCCAGTTCGCCGCACTCGCCGCGGTGCTGCATGTCCTGATCCCCGAAGCGCGGCGCGAGCGGCCCGCGCCGGTCTCCACGGGTCTGTACGACATGGCTCAGTGGCACCGGCTGTGGGAGCGCGCGGTGGCCGACCCGGTCGGCGACCGCGCCTCGGGGGGCGACGATGACGAAGGTGCGGCGGCGGCCGATGCGGCGGCCGCCGTGAGCGTGTGCCCGTACCGGGGTCTTGCCTCGTACCGGCAGGAGGACGCCCAGTGGTTCTTCGGCAGGGACCGGAGCACCCGGGCGCTGCTCGCGCAGCTCCGCGCCACGGAGAAGACCGGCGGTCTGGTCATGCTGGTGGGCGCGTCGGGGGCGGGGAAGTCCTCTCTGCTCAACGCCGGTCTCGTACCCACCCTCAAGAACGGCGTGCTCGGCGAGGCGGACGGTCTCGGCGCCGGTCCGGTGCTGCAGCTCGTGCCGGGCAACGATCCGCTCGGCGAGCTGATACGGCAGATTCCCGAGCTCGCGCCCGCCGTCGCGGCGGCCGTCGACGAACCGGCGGAGGACGAGACCGGGCCCGCTTCTTCGGTGTGGTTCGTCCGGGCGGTACGGGAGGGCATCGCCGCCTGGGCGGCACGGTCGGGGTCGGGTTCGGGGGCGGAATCAGGGTCACCTTCCGGGGAGCCTTCGGGGTCCAAGCAGGCCCGACCCGTCGTCATCGTCGACCAGTTCGAGGAGACTTTCACCCTTTGTCCGGATGAGTCGACCAGGCGCGCCTTCGTCCGAGTGCTGCACGCCGCCTGCGCGCCACCCGCCCCGGCGGAGGGCGAGCCGGACCGGGACGCCGCCGCGCTCGTCGTCCTCGGCATCCGCGCCGACTTCTACGAGGAGTGCCTCCGCTACCCCGATCTCGCCGACGCCCTGCAGCACCGGCACATGGTGCTCGGCCCGCTGACCTCCGCGGAGCTGCGCAAGGCGGTGACCGGCCCCGCCAAGGCCGTGGGGCTCGAACTCGAACCGGGCCTCGCCGAGCTGATCGTGCGGGAAGTGAGCACGGACGGGCCCCGCGGCGCACACGACGCGGGCGTACTGCCGCTCCTCTCCCACGCGCTGCTCGCCACCTGGCAGCGGCGCAAGACGGGACGCCTCACGCTGGCCGGCTACCGCGCGGCGGGCGGCATCCAGGGCGCCGTGGCGGCGACCGCCGAGCGCGCCTGGTCCGGGCTCGATCCGGCGGCCCGCACGGCCGCGCGGCTGCTCCTGCTCCGCCTCGTCCGGCTCGGCGAGGACACGCAGGCCACCCGGCGCCGCGGCACGCGCCGTCAGCTGGCGGAGGAGTCGACCGACCCCCACAAGACGGAGGAATCCCTCGAAGCGCTGGTCCGCGCCCGGCTGGTGACGCTCGACGCGGAGACCGTGGAGATCACGCACGAGGCGCTGCTGCACGCCTGGCCCCGGCTGCGCGACTGGATCGACGAGGACAGGAACGACCACCTGCTGCGCCAGCGCCTGGAGGAGGACGGCAAGGCCTGGGAGGACTCCGAGCGCGACTCGTCGCTGCTCTACCGGGGCTCGCGCCTGGAGCAGGCCCGCACCTGGGCGAAGACCGCCGGGGACACGTTCCTGACCCGGGGCGCGGTGGAGTTCCTGGCCGCTTCGGCCAGGCTGCGCAAGCGCACGGTCTGGATCGCCCGGGGCGCGGTGGCGGTCCTCGTCGTACTGGCGATGGTGGCCGTCGTCTCCGCGGTGGTCGCCCGCCAGCAGCGGGACGACGCGGTGTTCCAGCAGGTGGTCGCGGAGGCCGATCGCGCCCAGCACACGGACCCGTCGCTCTCCGCGCAGCTCGACCTGGTGGCGCACCGGCTGCGCCCCGGCGACGCGGCCACCCGTAACCGACTGATATCCATCGTGAACGCGCCGCTCGCCACACCGCTCCTCGGCCACAAGGGCGCCGTCTACCTCACCTCCTTCAGCAAGAACGGGCGCGTCCTCGCCACCGCGAGCTACGACCGGACCGTACGGCTGTGGGACGTCTCCGACCTGGCGCACCCCAAGCCGCTGGGCAAGCCGCTGACCGGCCACAAGAGCTGGGTGAGCACCGCCGTCTTCAGCCCGGACGGCAAGACGCTCGCCAGCGCCTCCGACGACGGGACGCTGCGGCTCTGGGACGTGCGGGACCCCCGTCACCCGCGGCTGATCGGCGCTCCCGTGCCCGGCCACGGCGGCACGATCTATCTGCTCGCCTTCAGCCCGGACGGCCGCACCCTCGCCTCCGCCAACGAGGATCACGCCGTACGCCTCTGGGACATCGAGGACCTGGCACGGCCCAAGGCGATCGACACGCTGACCGGCCACACGGCCGCCGTGCGCTCCGTGGCGTTCGCCCCCGACGGGCGCACCCTCGCGGCCGGCGGGGACGACGGCACGATCAGGCTCTGGGACACGGCCGACCGGCGGCGCCCGAAGCCGGTCGGCAAGGTGCTGCGGGGTCATACGGGCACGGTGCACTCGGTGGCCTTCAGCCCCGACGGCACCACGCTCGCCAGCGGCGGCACGGACAATACGATCCGGCTCTGGGGCGTCACGGAACCCCGTAAGGCGAGATCGCTCGGCACACCGCTCACCGGCCACACCGGCCCCCTGTGGTCCGTGGCCTTCAACTCCTCGGGGAGCATGCTCGCGGCCGCCAGCGCGGACAGCACGGCCAGCCTGTGGAACGTCCGCGACCCCGAGCGCCCGTCGCAGATCGGCGAGCCGCTCGCGGGCAGCAGCGGGGAGATGTACTCCCTCGGCTTCAGCCCCGACGGACGGACGCTGGCCACCGGGACCGGCGACAACAAGGTGCGCCTGTGGTCGATACCGCCGTCGGACATGCTCGGCCGCGACGGCGCGTTCCGCCCCGACGGGAAGGTGCTCGCCACCATCGCGGGCGACGAGAAGCTGCGGCTGTGGGACGTGGCGCGGCCCGACCGGCCCGCGGCGCTCGGCCGGCCGTTCAAGCCCGGGAAGGGCAACCTCCGTTCGCCGGTGTTCTCCCCCGACGGCCGCACGCTCGCGGTGCTCACGGGCAACCGCGCGGTGCAGCTGTGGAACGTCGCCGACCCGAAGCACCCTGTCCCGTACGGGCCGCCCGTCGCGCTGCGGACCCGGTTCGCGGCCGCGCTGGCCTTCAGTCCTGACGGGCGCACGCTCGCGTCCGCCGACACCGACCGCACCATCCAGCTGTGGAACGTCAGCTCGCCGTCGCACCTGCGCAGGCTCGGCCGACCGCTCACCGGCCACCAGGGTTACGTCAACTCCCTCGCGTTCAGCAACGACGGGAAGACGCTCGCGAGCGGCAGCGCGGACAGCACCGTCCGGCTCTGGAACGTGACCGACCCGAGCCGCGCCACCCATCGCGGCGCGCCCCTCACCGGGCACCAGGGCCCGGTCAACCGGGTCGCCTACAGCCCGGACGGCAGCGCCCTGGCCAGCGGCAGCGACGACGGCACGGTCCGGCTCTGGGACGTCGCCGACCCGAACCGGGCGCCGCGGCGGGCCGCCACCCTGACGGGCCACACCGACGCGGTGGTGTCGCTGACGTTCGGCGACGACGACACCCTGGCGACCGGCGGCAACGACAACACGGTCCGGCTCTGGGACGTCGCCGATCCCTTCGACGCCTCGGCCATCGGCCAGTCGATGAGCCCGAACGCCAAGACGGGCAGTTTCCTGGCGTTCAGCCCGCAGAGCCACATGCTCGGGGTGTCGAGCGGCACCGATACCGTCCGGCTGTGGGACTTGGACACCGACGAAGCCGTTAACCGCATTTGCTCGACCACGCGGGGCGTTCTGACGCGGGGTAAATGGGATGAGTATCTGCCGCGTCTCTCGTACGAGCCGCCCTGCGATGACTGACTTACCCATGCGACGACCGACTAAGAGGGGGCTTTTACGCTCGTTCGGCGTTGTTCCGGTACGGACTTCCGGACGTGATCCCGATCACAACACCGTAGTTCGATCGCGGAGTTGACTCCCACAGTTCCGCCACACTTGTTACTGTTGGACGCAGAGCCCGATCGCTGGTGCATCCCCCGTCGCCAGCGATCGGGCCCTTCCATGTCCGGACCCCAATTGCCGGGCCCTTTTTCGGCGCGTGCCCCCTGGCCGGATTTAGGACGCGAGATCGATGCGTACGGAAACTTTCGGCCATTGCATCCGCGCGAAGATGACGTCTTCACCACTCCACCGGAAAGGTGGTGAGTGCCGTGCGCCGGCGCATCATCATCGTCACTGCCGTCCACGCGCCCTCGGCCCCCTTCCTGCCGGACGCGTACGCGTCGCTCCGCGCGCAGGAGCTCCCCGAGGGCTGGGAGTGGCACTGGATCGTCCAGGAGGACGGCACGACCGACCAGGTCGCGCCGTACGTCCCGGACGACGACCGGGTGACGTTCCGGCAGGGGCGGTCCGGCGGCCCCGGCGTCGCCCGCACCATGGCCCTCGCGCACGCCGACGGCGCGTATGTGAAGGTCCTGGACGCCGACGACCGGCTCACCCCCGGCGCGCTCGCCCGCGACCTCGCGGCCCTTGAGGGCAACCCGGACATCGGCTGGGCCACATCGCGCGTGCTCGACCTGCTGCCCGACGGCTCGACGGTGGGCTTCCCCGGCGACCCGGAGCACGGCCCCGTCGAGCGCCGGACCGTGCTCGACCACTGGGCGGCCCACGACTACCGGGCGCCGGTCCACCCCGCGACCCTCTTCGTACGCCGCGATCTGCTCGTCGCCCTGGGCGGCTGGATGGCGCTTCCGGCCTCCGAGGACACCGGTCTGCTGCTGGCCCTCGACGCCGTCGCGCGCGGCTGGTTCTCGTCCGAGGTGGGCCTGCTCTACCGCAAGTGGGAGGGCCAGGCGACCGGCCAGAGCGCGCACGTCGACACGGGGGAGCGCGGGGCGCGCATGGCGGTGGCGGAGGCGCGGGCCAGGGCGCTCGCCGCAACCGGCTGGCGCTTCCCGGCCGACGAGGCCTGAGTCAGTCCAGCGTCTCCGCGTCGATCCGCGAGAAGACCAACTCGGTCTCGCCGACGACCGGTTCACGCCACCGCACCGGAGCCAGGGGGCGTCGGATCGCGCCCGGGTAGCTGTCGGCGGCGTACTCATTGACCAGCCGGTACGGGTGGAAACCCGCCTCCCGCATGGTCGTCATCAACTCGTCCACCGAGTCGCCGAGCTGCTCCATCCGGTCGGGGGTCACCTCCACGGCGATCTCCACGTCAGGGCGGAGGCGGTCGAGAGCCGGGGCGAGGCCCCTGATGACGCCGCCCTCCGCCCCTTCCACATCGATCTTGATCACCCGGGCCCGAGCGATCTCGTCGGGTTCGAGCAGGTCGGGCAGCACGCTCGCCTCCGTCTCGAAGGTCGACTCGGCGGGCCCGTCGTACGGAACGATGCTGTTCGCGCCCATGTTGTGCGAGCTGGCGAGGATGAACGTGAGCGGCTTGCGCTCGTCCGACACGGCGGCGTTGACCGCGCGGATGTTGGCGCACCCGTTCAGTTCCGCGTGCTGGAGCACCCTCCGGTGGAAGGCGGGCGCGGCCTCGATCGCCACGACCCGGCCCCCGGCGCCGACGAGCCGGGACCCGAGCACGGCGAAGTAGCCCACGTTCGAGCCGACGTCGACGAACACGTCCCCGGCCCCGAGCCGCCCCCGCAGCCACCGCGTCATATGGGGCTCCCAGGCCCCGAACAGATACACGTAGCGCTGGATGAGGTCCTGGGTGTCGACGGCGAACCGGAGCCCGTGCCGGTCGGCGACGACGCGGCGGCGGGGGTTCTCCCGGAGCCGCGGGTTCAGGAACCGGGCGGCCAGCGCGGCTTTGCCGAGGGTGCCGGGCGCGTCACGCACGTACCGGCGGCCGAGCGTGACCAGCGTCTCCGAGAGGGGGGTGGGCATCCGGTCGCCTCTTTCGTCGGGGTCGGATGAACCGTATCCGCCCGGCGTGGGCCGCCTACCCGCCGGTCCGGTCGAACGGCAGGTCCAGCATGCGGATGGCGTTCCCGCGCAGCAGCTTGTACGCGATCTCCTCCGGCAGGTGGCCCACGTGGTCGGCCGCGACGTCCTTGGTGTGCGGCCAGGTCGAGTCGACGTGCGGGTAGTCGGTCTCGAAGGTGGCGTTGTCGACGCCCACGGTCTCGATCGCCTCGATGCCGTGCTTGTCGCGGAAGAAGCAGCAGAAGATCTGCCGGTAGTAGTACGTGGACGGGGGCTCCGGGATCAGGTCCTTCACGCCGCCCCAGGCCCGGTGCTCCTCCCACACGTCGTCGGCGCGCTCCAGGGCGTACGGGATCCAGCCCATCTGGCCCTCGCTGTACGCGAGCTTGAGCCGAGGGAACTTCACGAGGACCCCGCTGAAGAGGAAGTCCATCATCGAGGCCATCGCGTTGTTGAAGGAGAGCGAGGCCTGCACCGCGGGCGGCGCGTCCGGGGAGGCGGCGGGCATCTGGGACGACGACCCGATGTGCATGTTGACCACGGTCCCCGTCTCCTCGCAGGCCGCGAAGAACGGGTCCCAGTAGCCGGAGTGGATCGACGGCAGGCCCAGATAGGTGGGGATCTCGCTGAAGGTGACGGCCCGCACCCCGCGGGCGGCGTTGCGCTTGATCTCGGCGACGGCGAGGTCCACGTCCCAGAGCGGGATCAGGCAGAGCGGGATGAGCCGCCCGCCGCTGTCGCCGCACCACTCCTCGACCATCCAGTCGTTGTAGGCGCGGACGCAGGCGAGCCCGACCTCCTTGTCCTTGGCCTCGGAGAAGGTCTGCCCGCAGAAGCGCGGGAAGGTCGGGAAGCAGAGGGACGCCTCGACGTGGTTGATGTCCATGTCCGCGAGGCGGGCCTTCGGGTCCCAGCAGCCGCGGCGCATCTGCTCCCGGGTGATGCCGTCCAGCGTCATCTCGTCCCGCGAGAAGCCGACGGCGGCGATGATGCGCTTGTACGGGAAGATGCTGCCCTCGTACTCCCACCAGTCGGTGATCTGTCCGGCCGGGTCCGTCGTGAACTTGTACTTGCCGCCGATGTACTCAAGATCGCCGATGCCCGCGGTGAAGGGCTTCGGTCCCCGGTCGCGGTACTTGGCCGGGAGCCACGTCTCGAAGAGGTGCGCGGGCTCGATCACGTGGTCGTCCACGCTGATGACCCGGGGGAGTTCCTTGCTGCCGACCTCGCTGTTGTCCACTGCTGTGCCCCCTACTGCCTGCCGGTTTCCTCGACCCATATCTGACGCTCCATCAGATTCCATCGGACCGAGGTTATGGCCTCACCGGAGCGACGGCAAGCGCGGACTCTTGCGCGTTCCGGCCCGATCCGCTGAACTGACGCTCCGTCAGTTGGTCCAGTTGGCTTGGGAGGGCGCTCGATGCGGACGATCTGGCTCAGCGGAGCCGAGTGGCTGGCCGTGCTCCGGATCGGGCTCGGCCTGTGGTGGCTGGAGAGCTGGCGCCACAAGGACAAGAAGGAGTGGTTCGGCGGCGGCGGGATCGGCTGGGCCGCAGGGATCGCGGAGAAGCACCGGTGGCCGGTCGTACGCGAGGGGTTCAACACCGTCGTGAAGCCCCGGCCGCGCCTGATGGCGTACGTCGTCGCCTACGCCGAACTGGCCCTGGGCCTCGGCCTGATCGTCGGCTTCCTCACGCCGATCGCCCTGGTCGGCGGCCTCGTCCTCAACCTGATCTACCTCGTCCTGATGATCCACGACTGGGCCGAGCAGGGCCAGAACTTCACGATGGCCCTGGCATCACTCGTCGCCCTTTTCGCCATGAGCTGGCAGACGTGGTCGCTCGACGACGCGTTGGGGCTGTTCCTGTAGCCCCGTTCAACAACCGGCCACACGCGTACGGGACTTCGTTGGAGTCGAAGCAGATGAGGAGACAGCCATGAGCGACCGCACACCCGACTTGCCCGACCTGCCCGACCTGCCCGACCTGGAGGCCGGGGCGCCCGACGCCTCCCCCGAGGTGCGACTCCGCGCCCTGCACGCCGCTCGCGCCGCCAGCGCCGCCTCCCGCGCCGCCGCGATCTCCCACTACATCGAGCAGCACGAGACCGATGGGACGGCGCGGGAGAACCTCGTCTGGAAAGCCGCGCACGCGGCCCGCGTCTCCGTCCAGGCCCTCGCCGTGCTCGCCGAGTCCGCCCCCGACCCGGCGGCGGACTCACGCTGCGCGCGCAACGCCGCCGCGGCCGCCGCGCAGGCCGCGCAGGCCGTCCAGGCCGCCCAGACGGTCCAACTGCACGACGGCGAGAGCGAGTCCGCCGCGGCCGCCTGCCGGTCCGCCCTCAAGGCCTCGCAAGCGGCGGCGGCCGCCTCCGGCCGGGGCGCCCTCGGCACGGACGCGTCGCTGAACGCCGCCGCGGACGCGGCCGAGGCGGACGCCGTCACCGCCGCCGAACGCGCGGGCTGGATGCGACCGGGCCAGCGCCTCCCGGAGGTCCCGGCGGGCCTGCGCAGTGCGGAACTGATGGCGATGATGCACTTCTGAGGGCCCCGCACAGGCCGGACCGGAGAACGGGGGCGCGGCACAGATCGCTCGGACGGTGGAATTGCCCGGGTTCATGACGACGGCGGCGCACCCTCGGGGCCCGTTGTGCCGTTTGAGAGATCATGAACAACTCCAAGCGCATGCTCGCCACCCTGACCCTCGCCGCCGCTGCCGCCTCCGTCGCCGCGGCCGTCCCCGCCCACGCCACCGCCACCGCATCCGACGAGGGCCACCGCAGCGTGGGCCGCACCGTCGGCGAGTCCCTGGCCGACCCGGCCGAGACGGGCAAGCAGGTCCTTGAGGGCGGCAAGACCGCGCTGACCGTGACCGATGCCGCGCTGCGGTCCGTGAAGACGAGCTCGCAGAGCTTCAGCCCCAGCTAGGGCCTTTCGTCTGGAAGTCCCGTCTGCCCGCCAGCTCAGGACAGGCCCGTGGGCCGGGGGCAGGATGGGGACGTGCTTACCGTGCTGGTGCTGGTCGGGCAGCCGCAGGCGAGGGATCTGATCGCCCGGATCGAGAGCGTCCCGGACGTCTGCGTCCTGTCCCACACCCATGACAGCGACCTCGCCCTGGCCCGCGCCCGGGTGCTGCTCCCTGACGTGCTGGTCCTCGACCTCAGCGGCTGCTTCGCCGGGGACGCGGCCTCGGTCGTCCACCGGGCGCGCCTGCTCGACCTGCCGAGCGAACTGGTCGTGCACGCGGGCGGGAGCGAACCGGGCGCCCTGACCCACACGCTCACCCGACTGGCCCGCAACCAGCTCGCGTCCTAGAGCTCGGGCCCCTCCTATGGCCCCTAGGGCCCCTAGGGCCTTTCGGCGCCGCGTCGGCTCTGGAGCGTGCGGGCCAGGCGCGGCCCGAGGCGCTGCTTCAGCCAGCGCAGGGCCTGCATCCGGCCGACGGCCTGGTCGAGGTGGAAGTAGAGCTGCGGCGGCACATAAGGCAGCAGCGGCGAGTGGCGCTGGCCGAGCAGCGCGAACATCTGGTGCGGCTCCAGGGCCAGATAGCGCGGCAAATTCTCGTACCACTGCGCGCTGTGCCGGGCGGCACTCTGCACCGGCAGCAGCGCCTGCTTGCGCTCCCGTTCGTACGACGCGAGGACCGCGGGGACGTCCGGCGGCCCGGCGGCGGAGCCCAGCGCGCGGGCCAGGCCCATCGCGTCGCGGAGCGCGAGGGTGGTGCCGGCTCCGATCGAGTAGTGCGTGGTGTGCGCGGCGTCGCCGATCAGCGCGAGGTTGCCGTGCGACCAGGCCGTGTTGGTGACCGTCGGGAAGGTCTGCCACTGGGCGTGGCTCTCGATGTCCTTGCGGCCGAGCAGCGCGTGGCCGTCGAGCAGGCCCGCGAAGTACTTCTCCAGCAGCCGCAGGGTCTCCTCGTTGCCGATCCTGTCGAACCCCAGCGCCGTCCACGTCGCTTCGGAGCACTCCACCACGCAGGTGCTGTGCTCGCCGCTGAACCCGTACGCGTAGCACCAGATCCAGCCGTGGTCGGTCTCGACGAAGGCGAAGGTGAACGCCGTGAACACCCGGGTCGTGCCGAGCCAGATGAAACGGTTGGCGCCCGTGGTCACCCGGGTGCCGAACTCCGCGGCGTGGGCGGTGCGGAGCCTGCTGTGGGCGCCGTCCCCTGCGACGACGAGGTCCGCGCCGGGCAGCTCCGCGACGCAGCTGATCTCCCTGCCGAACTCCAGGCGCACACCCAGGTCCCGGGCCCGCCCCGCGAGGATGGTCCGCAGCAGGTGGCGGCCGATGGCGTGCCCGGGGTCGCCCTCGTGCGCGGTGGTCCGGTCGCCGACGTAGGCGAATCCGCCCCGCCAGCACACGGACCGCTCCTCGATGATCCGTGCGGAGTCGGGGTCGTGGTCGTACAGGTCGGCGAGGAGGTCGGGCCAGTAGGTGACGCCCCAGCCGTAGCTGGTGCCGGCCGCGTGCCGTTCGTGGACCGTGACCTCGTGGGCAGGCTCCCGGAGTTTGGCGAGGATGGCCAGGTACAGGGAGGCAGGCCCTCCGCCGACGCAATCGATCTTCACGTACGCCAACGTATGCGGCGACGTGAGCGGTACGGCCGAAGGCGGCACGGTGTCGTGGTTGTGCCGGTCGTTCTGCCGGACGGATGGGTGAATCGGCGCCTCCGCGGAGCACGCGCGGCGGCCGGTCGGACAACGGTGTCAGCTGTGACTTGTCCGTAGTGGCTGACGTCTCCGGGTAGATCCTGTATACCCGCAGAGAGCAGATCGTTCGCGCCGGTTCGCACACCATGGCGAACGGCGTCCGATGAAGGCCTCTGGAGGTGTGATGGGTACGCCGCCCCACCGTTTGTCGATCACGGCCCTCGCGCGCTCCGACGTCTGTGCCGTGCTGAGGCTCACCGGCGAACTCGACCAGGCCTCCGAGAAGTTCTTCATGGACACGGTGGCCAAGGTGGTCGACGCGAGCCACCGCCACATCATCCTCGACGTGACCGCGCTGACGTTCTGCGACTCCCGCGGCCTGAACTGCCTGCTCGCCCTGCACTGGCTCCTGCGGCGCCGGTCGGGGGACCTGATGCTCGCCGGGGTGGGCCGCCGCCTCGCCACCGTCCTCGAACACAGCGGGAGCACGGCCCTGTTCTCGGCACACACCTCGGTCGGCCAGGCCCTGCGCTCCCTGCCGGAGCCCGCCCGCCCGCACTGGCCGCCAGCCGTCGAGCGCAGCACGGACGAGGGCGTGACGCCACCCACGTAGCACCCGATGGGCACAGCCCGCCTACGCCAGGCGGGTCACCCGAGATGCGATCCGGGCCGAGCACCAGTGTGCTGTCGGACATGGAACACGACATAGCGAGCGTGACAGAAGCCGCCCCCACCCGGCGCCGCGCGCTGGGTGCCGCCGCGGCACTCCTTGCCGGTGGAGCGGTATCGCTGACCACCCCGCGCGTCGCCGTCGCCCAGTCGGACCACGTCTGTACGGGCGGCTATGACGCCGAGTTCGAGGAAGCCCTGGCCGAAGCGGACGACTGGTTCGCTCCGGAGGAGCTGCGCGCCCCGCCGGACGGACCCCGCAGGAAGTACGCGCTGCCTCTGCGCCGCACCTTCCGGGTCTCCGCCCGCTACGGAGTGCGCGGCGACTGGCTCGCCGGGCACCACACGGGCATCGACCTGGCCGTTCCGGAGGGGACGCCCGTCTACGCCGTGGGCGCGGGCACCGTGCTCGTCTCGGGCTGGTCGGGTGCGTACGGCAACGCCGTGACAGTGCGGATGCCGGACGGCCACTACGCCCTCGTGGCGCACCTCTCGCGCGTCTCGGTCCGGGTGGGAAAACGGGTCAGGGCGGGCACGCTCCTCGGCAGGAGCGGGGCGACGGGACGTGCCACGGGCCCGCACCTCCACCTGGAGGTACGGGCCCGCAGGAAGTACGGCAGCGACATCAACCCGGTGAGGTATCTGGCAAGGCGTGGCGTGGACCTTCTCTGACACGCCTCTGACCTGCTGCTACGCGGCCGCCTGGATTACTGGATGGAGGGCAGGGCGTTCGTGACGGGCGCCGCCAGGTCCGTGAGCTGACGCAGCTGGTTGAGCTGGTTGAGGTGGTTCAGGCCCTGCAGCTGATTCGCCATGGTCGGCATCTGGGCGCGGTGCTCCTCGGGCATGCTCGCCGTGCTGAGGTCGTCGAGGGCGCTGAGCGGCGAGAGCTTGCCCGTGTCCTCCACGGGCGCGGATGCCTGGGCTACCGGCGTGGCGAGGGCCGCTGCTCCTGCGGCCAGCGAGACGGCGGCGATGAGTCGTCGTGCTGATGTCATGTCCTCACAAACGGCTGAATGCCATGAAGGACACGGGTTTTGCATTGCCCTCACTCCCCTCGCACCACTGTTGCGCTGATCGGGTTGAACGACCGCATGACGCGTTCCCCCCCGGCCGGAATACCGTTCCGCCGAAATCGAAATTCCACAGTGGCATTCGAACCCGGGGTGCCGTGACTTCGCCTTGACAGCAGCCGTTAGAAAACATGCGGCTGCGTGTAGGCAGTCGCTCTGTCCAAGTAAAAGGAGAACGTGATGTCTCGCATCGCGAAGGCAGCCGTCGCCACCCTCGGCACCGGAGCCGTCGTCCTCAGCGGCGCCGGCCTGGCCGTGGCGGACGCCGGTGCGCAAGGTGCAGCCGTTGGCTCCCCCGGTGTGATCTCGGGCAACCTCATCCAGGTCCCGCTGAACGTCCCGGTGAACGTGTGCGGCAACACCGTCGACGTCATCGGTCTGCTGAACCCCACGTTCGGCAACAAGTGCGCCAACCCCGGTGGCGACCACCACGGTCACCCGGGCCACCCCGGCGGCTACGGCAGCTGATCAAGCCCAGGCCCGGCCCCCGGTGCGCGTTCCACCGGGGGCCTCGCCATGTCCGGGGGCCTCGCCAGGTCCGGCCGCCCGGCCCGATCCGGACGAGGGGCCCTAACCGCCGTAGGTGTACCGCCCCTTGTGCGAGAGCAGGCCGTCCGGTGCGGCGTCCCACGGCGGCATCGGCTCGTGCCGGGCGACGATCCGCCCGTACTGGACCGATCCTGGGCCCGGAGGCCGCGCCGGAAGATAGGGCGCCGAGCCGGGGTGGCGGCGCTGCCACCGGTCCCACAGCAGGTCCACGAAGGCGTGGTTGAGCCAGAACACCGGGTCGTTCACCGAGTCGCCGCCCAGCATGTGACCGCCGACCCAGCGGTGGACGCGGTTGTGGTTGCGCCACCGCTCCTTGCCCCGCGCCGACGTCCAGCCCTCCAGCTTGTTGCGGAAGCCCGCGGGCGAGGTGGAGTCCCAGGGCGCCGTGTCGTAGCGGGGGTCGGACATGGCCCACTCCACGTCCCGCGCGGTGGGCAGGTCGACGGGGTCCTGCGGGCGGCCGAGATCCCGCATCAGGAACTCCCCGTCGGTGACGCTCTCCTTGATGTCCCAGTGCCCGCTCCGGTACGCGAAGGGGCCGGTCATGACCTGCCGGTCGGAGCGCCGCCCGTTGCCGCCGAGCAGGTCCGCGCCCCACACGGACGACGCCGGGGTACGGTCCTTCGTCCAGTCCCAGTAGGGCACGGAGACACCGGGGTCGATCCGCTGCAGGGCTCGCTCGAACTCGAGCAGGAAGCGGCGGTGCCAGGGGAAGAACGAGGGCGCCATGTGCGCGACCCTGAGCCGCTCGTCCCCGTCCGACACGTAGAAGTCGATGTGCGTGCGCACGAACTCGTCGTACTCCCCCCGCCGTTTGAGCTTCAGGAGCGCGTCGACGAAGCGCCGCCGCTCGGCTCGGGTGAGGCTGCGCTGGTTCTTGCGCGTGTAGGCCATGTCCGTCCCTTCCGCGGTCGGGGGGGTACGCGGCCGGATCAGTGGCCGCGACCGCTCAGAGCCCGCAAGGGGCCGAGTTCGTCGACTGCCCCCCGGGCGGCGGCCAGCGGGGTCGCGTACGACTCGTAGTGGTCCACCATGCTGAGGTAGCCGCCGTCCGCCCGGCGCATGAGGGCGAGCCGCTGCCCGTCGACGGTGACCTGCCAGCCTCCGTGCGCGGGACCCTCTTGGTGGACGATCGGCTCGCCCTGGATGCGCCTGCCCCGGTACACCTCGTCGAACGGCGGGTCGTCGAACGGCGGGTCGTCGTACGCGGCGGCCGGTGGGCCCGGGGCCGGTGCGGGCGGATCGGGTGCGGCCCTGAAGATGGCGGCGGCGCCGAGGAACGCCGTGGCGGCGGTGCCGATGAGGTGGCGGCGGGTCACCCGGTCGACGAGGCGCGCGCCCGGCCCCTCACGTTCCGATTCCCATGCGGGTGCGGGCTTCTTCATGGCGCTCGACTCGTCCTTTCGCATCGCACGGCCGTTCAGCCGGTCCAGAACTCCCACCAGCGCGTCAGAATGAGCATGCCGATGACACCCCCGTGCAGAACGGGCAGCGTCCAGGTGAAATCGCTCAGGAAAGAGCGCACACCCCGGGGAGCGGGCAGGAATCCGCAGCGCACATTGTGCGATGTCACGTACCAGAACATGACGATGGTCGCGGCCCAGGCCAGACAGCACCACAGACAGAGGGAATGAATGCGGTAGAGGGACTGGAATTGCAGCCAGCCGCAGAATGCGACACCGAATACGGTGCCCGCATTGAAGGTAAGCCAGTACCAGCGGGGAAAGCGTGCGCCGCCGAGCAGCCCGGCGCCGACGCAGATCACCACGGCGTACGCGACGAGGCCCAGCATCGGATTGGGGAATCCGAAGGCCGCCGCCTGCTCGCTCTTCATGATGTTGCCGCAGGCGACCACGGGATTGAGGCTGCACCCGGGGACGAAGTCCGGGTCCTCCATCAGTTTGATCTTGTCGAGGGTGATGACCCACGCCGCGAGCAGTCCCGCCGCGCCGGTGACGACCAGGAGCAGGCCGAACAGCCGGCCCGCCGCTTGCTCCCGAGGCCGGTCGGCACCGGACCCCGCGGCGGGCGCCACGCCAGGGCCACCGACGGCCTGGAGCGGTACCCGGTGCGGCAGTTCGGCGGTGCGGCGCATCAGCGCAGGCTGCGCGCGGGCAGCAGGCAGTGGGCGGCGTTGAGCATGGTCTCCTCGTCGCCGGCGAACCCGGCGAGGCTCTCCTCCGGCACGGGCTCGCCCGGCTTGGCCTCCGGCCACGCGCGCGTGGTGATCATGAAGTAGGCGTGGCCGCGCAGCTTCACGGCGGCGAGCCACTCCGGCGGCACCCCGCAGTGGGCGTTCAGGTGGGGCATGTTGACGACCGCGTTGTCGCCCTCGACGAGCAGGCTCACCGGCAAGGAGGGGTTGCGGGCGCCGTCGAGGAGGGGGCCGCCGATGGGCAGGCCCGTCTGGGCGAGAAGAGTGCGCAGCGCCTGGGCCGTGCCCTCCGGGCCGCTCTCGGTGTCGCCGAGGGAGTAGGCAAGCAGGAAGGGCATGTCCTTCTCGTCCTCGGGGTGTTCACCGCTCCAGGCGAGAACGGCGAGGGTGCCCAGATCAGTTGCTTGGAAGGGGCGCTGCTCACTGGAAGTTGAGGTCATGAGGGGAACCGTATAGACGCGAAGGGGCCGGTCCTGCGCCGTTGTCACCCGTGTGGCCCAGCCCGAGGACGCCATCACACGATGGGGTCACCCGGTCGGCGCCCGTGCGACCCCACGGCCGAACTCCCGTCCGTGCCGCGCGCCGCGGCACCCCTGGCACGGAACAGGAACAGAAGGCTCTACTTGCCGAGGGGGACTCCGCCGAGGAGACCGGCGGGGCCACCACCTGAGTTCAGGGCGTCCACGGCGTCGGCGACCGTGTTGACCACGGAGTCCTTGTTCTCGGTGTCGAGCATGTTCGTGCTCACCGGCTTGGTGTCGAGGAGCGACTGGCCGGTCAGGGTGTCAAGACCACCGTTCAGGCTGGAGGGCGTCAGGTCGCCGGCGAACGCGGGCGCGGCGGAAGCGGCGATGGCGATCGAACCGGCAAGGACAGCGGCAGCCTTCAGGGCCTTCATCATGTTCCTTTCTTTGGCAACGCGTGTCGCCTGTGGGAGAACCGTTCAGGCATCGATTTGCCTGGTTTCTCTCTTCTCCCCGGCTAACGAGCACGGCCCGGTACGGAAACCCCTGTGGTCAAAAGTTCTGACGGCCCGACAGGGGTGGTGGGCGACGTGACGTGGGTTCAGGCCCCGGGCGCCTTGGGCAGAGTGGCGACGGCGAAGTTGACCAGGCCCGTGACGACCGCGGGGACCTGCGCGAGCACGGCCTTGGGGTCACCGGCCGTGACGGCCTTGAGCAGGCCGTCGACCGCCTTTTGCAACGCGGCCACGGCGTCGGCCTTGGGGTCGAGCAGGGCCTTGGGGTCGAGCAAGCCCTTGGCGTCCCGCTGCGCCCCGGCGGCCGGGAGCTGCGCGGCGGGGAGCTGGGTCGCCGGGAGCTGGGGGAGCGCGGCCGGGTCGGCGGCGGTACTGAGGGGTGCCTTGGCGGGGGGCTTGGCGGCCGCGTCGAGCGCCTTCTTGATGGCGTCGGCGTGCTTCTTGATGTCCTCGGGGGAGAGCTTGTTGTCCTTCGCCTTGAGCACCGCCGTGAGCAGATTCGTGACGGGGGTGATGACAGCACCGAGAACGCTCAGCTGCTGGACCTGGGCCAGCAGGGCGGCCGGGTCCGCGGGCGCGCCGGACGCGGTCCGGACGTCGTCGCCGGAGGCGTTGGCGTCGGCGACGGCGACGGCGTTGGCGTTGGCGTGCGAGGCGAGGGCCGGTCCGGCCGCGCCGAGAACCAGCGTCGCGCACAGGGCGGTGGTCGCGATACGCCGTACGGGCAGAGCGCGCATAGGTGTTTCCCTTTCGGTGATGCGTCAGATCTTGTGATCACCGTGGGATCGGGCACCGCCACCCGCAACCGAGCGGCCGCGCACCGTAGCGGCCATTCCTTCGCGGAGGGAGCATCCGCGCAGGTGAGAAGTAGATGTGACGGACAGTCGGCAAAGGGTGGCGCGCCCCCCATTCGGGGCACGGCCGGGCGCGGGCCACGACGGCCGGGTGCCGCCCCGGTACGCGGAACGGCCGCCCCCGTCAGTGCGGGGGCGGCCGTTCCAGTCAGACGGTGCGTCAGTCGTTGGCGCACTGGTTGCCGAACGCCGGGTTCAGCAGACCGATGACGTTGACGCTGTTGCCGCAGACGTTGACGGGGATGTGGACCGGCACCTGCGCGGCGTTGCCCGAGATGACGCCGGGCGAGTTGGTGGCGGCACCCTGCGCGCCGCTGTCGGCGGTGGCGACGCCCGCGGATCCGGCCACGGCAGCGGCGGCGGCGACGGCGGACAGGGCAAGAGCCTTGGTGGTACGCGACATGGAGTGCTGCTCCTTGGTGATGTAACGAGGGACGGGAGGGATACCCGTCTAGGGGGATCAACTGCTCAGCGTGGCGGCGAGTTGTGCGCCCAGACGGGTGATGCTGCGGGGGATCCATTGCGGTGACGGTCCGTCGGCCGCCGACCCCGCGGGACCTGCGCTCCTTCCGTGCTGACGCGGGCCGTGCCTGACCTCGCCCAACTGCCGCGCCCTTCACCGTTCCGACACACGCGCCGAGGTTGACCGAGCGACCCGCTTCAGGGGCTACAGTTGCGCTTCCCTTTAGGGAAATCCACTCATATGCGGCCATATCCGTACAAAACATGAATTATCCATCTCCGCTGTGGTTCGCCCAGCGGTAGCACCTCGCTCCGCACCGGCTCCGCGCTGTCACTGACTCAAGGGAGTCGCGCATGCCTCTGCCTTCAGCACTCGCTCCCCCGCGGGTCCTGCACGTCAGCCAGCCCGTGGACGGCGGCGTGGCACGGGTCGTCGTCGACCTGGTCACGGCGCAGGCCGCGGCCGGCGCCGACGTCCACGTCGCCTGCCCGCCGGAGGGCTTACTGCCCCGGGCCCTCGCCGACCTCGGCCCCGGCGTACGCCTCCATCCCTGGGCGGCCTCCCGCTCCCCCGGGCCCGGCCTCAGGACCGAGACGAGGGACCTGAAGCGCATCGTCGACGCGGTGGGCCCCGCGCTCGTCCACGCGCACAGCGCCAAGGCCGGGCTCGCCGCGCGGCTCGCGCTGCGGGGGGCCGTGCCCACCGTGTTCCAGCCGCACGCCTGGTCGTTCGAGGCGGTCGGCGGCGTCACCGCGTTCCTCGCCCGCCGCTGGGAACGGAGCGCGGCGCGGTGGACGACGCGCATCGTCTGCGTCAGCGAGGCCGAGTGGGGCACCGGGCGGCGGGCGGGCATCACCGGCTCGTACACGGTGATCCCCAACGGCGTCGACACCGGCCGCTTCACGCCCGCCGTCCCCGGCCGGGCGCCCGGCGCGCGCGTTCCCCTGGTGGTGTGCGTCGGACGGCTCTGCCGTCAGAAGGGGCAGGACGTGCTGCTGCGCGCCTGGCCCGCGGTGGCCGCGCAGGTTCCCGAGGCCCGCCTCGTACTGGTCGGTGACGGGCCCGACGGCGACCGGCTGCGCGCCCGCGCCGGGCCGCGGGTGGCCTTCGCCGGGGAGGCGGCCGACGCGGCCCCCTGGTACCGGGCGGCCGACGTCGTCGTACTGCCCTCGCGCTGGGAGGGCATGGCGCTGGCGCCGCTCGAAGCCATGGCCTGTGCCCGTCCGGTCGTGGTCACCGACGTGGACGGGGCGCGGGAGAGCCTGCCGCACGCCCACCGCGCGCACGCCCTCGTACCGCCGGAGGATCCCGCCGCGCTCGCGCGGGCCCTGGTCGCCGTGTTGCGGGACAGGGAGCTGCGGGAGGCGCTGGGGCGGCGGGGCCGACAGCACGTACTGGACCACCACGACGCACGGCACACCGCGGCCGCCATCGACGCGGTGTACGGCGAGGTTCTGGGCACGGCGCCCACCGGACACAGGGAGTGCACCACCACGTGAGTGCCGAACGGACCGTCGCCTCCTCATCGGGTCAGTCACGGCAGGACACCCAGGCCCCGCCCGGGACCTTCGTCGTCGCGCCACGCGAAGCCATGGGCACCCGCGCCGGAGCGTCGGCGCCGCGCCCGGCCCGCCGACGGCGTTCGGCGGCCGCGCTGATGGCCGTCGACTGCGCCGCCGCCCTGCTCGCCCTGCTGCCGCTCCAGGAACCGCGGCAACAGGCCGTCCTGGCCCCCCTGCTCGTGGCCGGTGTGCTGATCCTGAACGGGCGGGGACGCCTGTACGAGGACGCCGTGCTGCCCGACGCCCTCGGCAGGCTGCCGTCGCTCGCCGGGCGGACCGTGCTCGGCTGGTATCTCGCCGCGGTCCTCGCCGCCGCGCTGCCCGTCGCGGAGCCGCTCGCCCCCGGGGCCCTCCTGCGCGCCGCCGCCGCGCAGTGCCTGCTCAGCTTCTGCGGGCGGGCCCTCGTCCACTGGTACCAGCGGTCCCGCACCGTGCGCAGACCCCGCCCGGTCCTGGTGCTCGGGCCGAGCGGCGCGGCCCGCGGAGTGGCCGCGGCGCTGCTCCGGCGGCCCGGCTGCGGCATGCGTCCCGTCGGCATCGTGAGCGAGGCGGCAGAAGACCGGCAAGACAGGCAAGACCGGCAAGACAGACAGGACAGACAGGACAGACAGGACAGACAAGACCCAGCCGACGAGGCCGATACGGCGTCAGGAGCCGGGCCCGAGCTGCCGGTTCTGCGCACGGCGGACGAGCTGCACCGGGCGGTGATCCAGAACGACGTCCGCGCCGTGCTGCTCCTCGCCGACCGCGGGCCCGGGTCCACCGGCTGGCTGCCGGTGCTGAGCGGCCTGGACTGCGACCTGTGGGAGCTCGACGCGCGCTGCCCGGACGTGGCGCCCGAGCCCGGCGGTCCCCGGGAGTACGTGGCCGGATTCCCCTGCCGCCCGCTGGTCGCCACCCGGCCCCGCGGGACCGGCATCGGCAAGCGGCTCCTGGACATCACCGTGTCGGGCGCCCTGCTCCTCGTCGCCGCGCCGGTGCTCGCGGCCTGCGCCCTGGTGCTGCGGGCCGTGGAGGGCCCCGGCGTGATCTTCCGGCAGGAACGCGTCGGCAAGGACGGACAGTTGTTCACCCTGCTGAAGTTCCGGACCCACCGGCCCGCCGACCCGCAGGAGGCGGCGACCCGGTGGAGCGTCGCCGACGAGCGCCGGATCAGCCCGTTCTGCCGCGTCCTGCGGGGCACCTCGCTCGACGAACTGCCCCAGCTGTGGAACGTACTGCGCGGCGACATGAGCCTCGTCGGCCCACGGCCCGAACGCCCCTTCTTCGTCGCGCAGTTCAGCCAGACCCACCCGAACTACGCCCAGCGGCACCGGATGCCGACCGGCATCACCGGCCTGGCCCAGATCCACGGCCTGCGCGGGGACACCTCCATCGAGGACCGATGCCGCTTCGACAACGCCTACATCGACAGCTGGTCGTTCTGGCAGGACCTGTGCATCCTGCTGCGCACCCTCGGCTGCCTCGTACGCCGCACGGGGAGCTGAGCAGTGACCCACATCCCCTCCCCGCCGGTCCCCGCCCTGCCCCGGCCCCACCCGCTCGACGTGCTGCTGCCGTGGCTGCGACACAACGCCCCCGTCCTCCCGGTGGTGCTCCTGATCGCGCTGCTCGCGCTGCCGGTGCCGTCGGCCGAGGGCGCCTCGGCCGACGGCACCGGGACCGGCACCGTGGCCGACGCCGTGTCCGCCCTCGTCGTCGGCTACTGCGTGGTCCGCGCGGTACGGGCCCGGCAGCGCACGCTGACCCGTACCGCCGCGGTGCTCTTCGGGCTGCCGGTCGTCGGCATCACCGTGGCCGCGTTCGGCGCGTCGTCCGCCGCGACCGGCGTCGCCGGGGCCGCGCGCTATCTGCAGATCTTCGTCCTCGTACCGGTGGCCGTGCTGCTCCTGATCCGCGACGCGTCCCACTTCCGCCTCCTCGCCCGGTCGTTCGTCGGGCTCGGCCTGTGGCAGGGCGTCATCGGCGTGCACCAGTTCCTGACCGGCACCGGCGCCTCGTACATGGGCGAGGACATCCGCGCCGTCGGCACGTTCGGCTCCACGGACGTCATGGGGATGGCCACGGTCGTCTCGTACGGGCTCGTCTGCGCGCTGGCCCTTGCCCACCGCCCGGGGGCGCCGCGCCAACGGACGGCGGCGGCGGTGTGCGCGGCGCTCCTCGCCGTGCCGCTCGCCCTGTCGTTCAGCCGCGGGGCGTGGATCGCCACCGCGGGCGCCTGCGGCACGGTGCTGCTGCTCGCCGGGGTGCGCCGGGCCTGCCGGGTCCTGCTCGTCGCGGGCGCGGCGGCCGTCGTCCTGGTGGCGGGGCTCGGCGTCGGCTCCGCGATGCTCCAGGAGCGTTTGAGCAGCATCACCCAGGTCACGGACGCCCCCGACCAGTCGGTCACCGACCGCTACACGATGTGGGCGGCGTCGGCCGACATGTGGCGCGCGCACCCGGTGACCGGCGTGGGCCTGAAGGGGTTCCCCGAACACCGCGACAGCCACGCCTCGCTGGCCCTGTCCTCGGGCAGCGACACGGCGGGGGCCGGCAGCGGCTTCGTCCGCCAGCCGCTGCTCTCCCCGCACAACATGTACCTGCTCGTTCTCAGCGAGCAGGGACTGCTCGGCCTCACCGCGCTGGTGGGCGCCTGGGCGGCGCTCGTGGTGTGCGGGGTGCGCCGCTGGCACCGGCAGCGGGCCCGGCGGGGCAGGCCGGGCGGGCCGGGCGGGCCCGACCCCGACTGCGCGCTGGTCGCCTGCGGGCTCCTTGTCTGGCAGTTGACCGACTTCATGTACGCCGACATCGGCGGGCCCTCCACCGTCCTGACCGGGGTCGCCTTCGGCGTCGCGGCCTGGTGGGCGGTCGGCGCCCGTGGCCGCCGGGGAGAGGCGGTCACGCGATGACGACCGTGCCGCCCCGGGCGGCGCCCGACCCGGTCGCTCCGGTCGCTCCGGTGGCTCCGGTCGCTCCGGTCACCGCCGGGCCCGGTGCGGGCCGGGGCGACGAGAAGTCCGGCGGCTCGTTCCTCGCCAAGGCCGCGCTGGTCACGGCCGTGCTCTCCGTCGCGGGGTCGCTCCTCGGGCTCGTCCGCGACCAGGCGCTCGCGCACTTCTTCGGCGCCGGGACCGACACCGACGCCTTCCTGGTGGCGTGGACGCTTCCTGAGCTGGCCGCGACGCTGCTCATCGAGGACGGCCTGGCCTTCTTCCTCGTACCCGCGTTCAGCCTCGCGCTCGCGCGCCGCGCGGACGCCCCGGCCACCGACCCCGTCCACGAGCTCGTCCGGGCGTCGCTGCCGCGGATGGCCCTGTGGTTCGCGGGCACCGCCGTCCTGCTCATCGCGGCGGCGCCGTACGTGGTGGCGGTGCTCGCCCCCGGCCTGCCCGACCCGCGACTGGCCGTCGACTGCACCCGGTTGACCGCCACCTGCGCCCTGACCTTCGGCCTCACCGGCTACTGCAGCGCGGCCCTCCGCGCCCACCAGCGGTTCGTCGCGCCCGCCACGGTCTACGTCGCCTACAACACGGCCATCATCGCCGCCCTGTTCGCCCTTGCCGCGCCGCTGGGCGTACGGGCCGCGGCGGTGGGCGTGGCGGTGGGGGGCGCCCTCATGGCGGTCGTGCAGGCGCCTTCGCTCTGGCGGCAGTTGCGGGCGGCGCCCGTACCGTCCCGGGAGAAGGCGGCGACACCGGACCGGTCCACGTCCCTCCAGACCGCGATCATCTGGACCGTCCTGCTCTTCGCGCTGTGCCGCCAGTCGCAGGTCCTCATCGAGCGGTTCCTTGCCTCGTCGCTGCCCGCCGGAGCCATCTCGCATCTGAACTACGCGCAGAAGGTCGCGCAGATGCCGATGGCCCTCTCCCTCATGCTGTGCACCGTCACCTTCCCCGTGGTCGCGCGGGCCCTGGCCGACGGCGAGACGGAGCGCGCCCGCAAGCGGGTGGAGCGCGACCTCGTCCTCGCCGGGTGCATGGTGCTGCTCGGCACCGCCGCGGTCATCGCCGCCGCGCGCCCGCTCATCGAACTCCTCTTCCAGCGGGGCGCCTTCACCGCGCGGGACACCGCCGCCACCGCGTCGGTGATGCGCGTCTACGCCCTCGGCCTGCTCGGCCACACGCTGGTCGGCGCGCTCGCCCGCGCCCACTTCTCCGTCGCCCGGACCACCTGGATCCCGCTCCACGCGATGGTCACCGGCGTCGTCACCACCGCGGGCCTCGGCTTCCTGACCGTCGGCACCTGGGGCGTCCGCGGGATCGCCGGGGCCAACGCGGCCGGTATCTGCGTCGCCGCGCTGCTCCTGCTGCGCGGCATGGGCCCCCGCACCGTGGCGATCAGGACGCGCGCCGTCGCGGGGCAGCTCGGCAGGCTCGTGCTCGCCGCCGCGGGCGCCGCCGCCCTGGGCGCCCTGTGCGCCGAGCAGGTCGCGGGGCCGCCCGTCCTTGCCGTCCTCGCGAGCTTCGCGGCGGTGACCGTCTCCTTCGTGCTCCTGGGCCTCCTCCTGGGGGCGCAGCCCTGGGCGTCCGCCCTTCGCACCGTGACCGGAAAGCTGCGCCATGTCCGTTGACCTCACCCCTGACACCCCGCCCGGCACGGAGCCGTTCCTGCGGTTCCGGCCGCCCCGCACCCCGGCATGGGTGGCGATGTACCACTCCGTCGCGGACCCCTCCGACGACCCGTACGAGATCACCGTCGCGCCCGAGCGCCTCGCCGCGCAGCTGCGGTGGCTGCGGCGCCAGGGCCTGCGCGGCGTGTCGATGAAGTACCTCCTGGAGGCGTGCGCGCGGGGCCAGGAGCACAATCTCGTCGGGCTCACCTTCGACGACGGGTACCGCGACTTCGTCGACCACGCGCTGCCGCTGCTGCGCCGCCACGACTGCACCGCCACCGTGTTCGTGCTGCCGGGCCGCCTCGACGGCGACAACGCCTGGGATCCGCTCGGCCCGCGCAAACCGCTCCTCGGTGCCGACGCCATCCGGCACGTGGCCGAGTCCGGCATGGAGATCGCCTCGCACGGTCTGACCCACGTCGACCTCACCGCGGCCGACGACCAGGTGCTCCGCCGCGAGCTCGACGGCAGCCGGGCGGCGCTGCACGAGCTGACCGGCTGCGAAGTGCAGGGGTTCTGCTACCCCTACGGGCACGTCGACGAGCGCGTGACGGCCGCGGTACGGGAGGCCGGGTACCGCTATGCCTGCGCCATCGCGCCGGGCCCCCTCGCCGGTCCGCTCGCCCTGCCCCGCGTCCACATCGGCCAGGGCGACACCGCCTGGCGCCTGCGTCTGAAGCTGCGCACGAACCGGCTCAGGCACCGCGTCATCGACCGCTCGGCGGTGGCCGGGTGAAGGTCCTGCACATCATCACGGGGCTCGGCGTGGGCGGCGCCGAGCAGCAACTGCGCCTCCTTCTGCGCCACTTGCCGACCCCGTGCGACGTCGTCGCGCTGACCAACGCGGGCACCGTGGCCGCCGGGATCGCGGCCGACGGGACGCGCGTGACCGAGCTCGGCATGTCCGGCAACCGTGACGTGGCGGCGCTGCCGCGCCTGGTCAGGATCATCCGCGCGGGCGAGTACGACGTGGTGCACACGCACCTCTACCGGGCCTGCCTGTACGGGCGCATCGCCGCCCGGCTCGCCGGGGTGCGCGCGGTGGTGGCCACCGAACACTCCCTGGGCGACTCGCAGATGGAGGGGCGCCCGCTCACCGCGGGGGTCCGCGCGCTGTATCTGGCCGGGGAGCGGCTCGGCCGGATGACGGTCGCGGTCTCCCCCGCCGTCGGGGCGCGGCTGCACCGGTGGGGCGTGCCGCGCCGCCGCATCCGGGTGGTGCCGAACGGCATCGAGGTGGAGCGGTTCCGTTTCGATCCGGCCGCGCGGACCCGTACGCGCGAACAACTGGGGCTGCCCGAGCGGGCGTTCGTCGTCGGTGGCGTAGGGCGCCTTGCCGCCGGGAAGCGGTTCGACGTGCTCCTTCGGGCGGTCGCCCGGCTCCCCGAGGACGTCGTCGTCCTGCTGGTGGGCAGCGGCCCCGAGGAGCCGGGACTGCGGCGGCTCGCACAGCGGCTCGGCATCGAGGAGCGGGTGCGGTTCGCGGGCGAGGCTCCCCAGTTCGCCGCCACGTCGCCCCTGGACAGCGGCGCCGTGCCCGATCTGCCCTCGCTCCTCTCCGCCATGGACGCCCTCGCCTCCCCCTGCCCCGAGGAGGCGTTCGGCCTGGCGCTCGTGGAGGGCCTGGCCAGCGGTCTGCCCGTGCTGTACGCGTCCTGCCCCGCCCTGGAGAGCCTCGCCCCCGCCGAGCGGTCCGGCGCCGCGTACTGCCCGAGCGACCCGGACTCCTTCGCGCAGGCCCTCCACGGCCTGCGCGGCGACGTCCCCCCGCACCGCGGCGCCCCGGCCGCGGTGCGCCACTACAGCATCACCCGAAGCGCCGAGCAGCTGATGGGCGTCTACGCGTCCGTCGCGCCCGGCCCGACCCCGGAGGTGAACCCCCGATGAGCGACTCCGCGAACGAGCGCCCGCGCACCGACGTCCTGCGAGCCCGGCTCGCGCAGCTGCCCCGCTGGTGGGCCCTGCCGGCGTGCGCGGCTCTCGGGGTGGTGGCCGGCGCCGGGTACGGCCTGCTCCAGACCCCGCAGTACACGGCCACGAGTTACGTCGTCGCCGTCCCGCAGGAGAAGGCGGACCCGGCGACGGCGCTCGGGTTCGCCCAGGCGTACGGCAGGGTGGCGACGCAGCTCGCCGTGCTCGGCGACGCCCAGGTGGCCGCGGGCATGTCGCCGACCGAGCTGCAGGACAGCGTGAAGGTGGTCACCTCCCCCGACGCGCCGATGATCGCGGTCTCGGCGACCACCGCCAAGCCGTCGTCCGCCGCCCTCACCGCCAACGCGGTGGCGCAGTCGCTCGCCAGGAGCGCCAACCACTCCAAGGACAGCACCCAGGTCAAACTCCTGGCGTTCTCCCGCGCCCTGGAGCCCAACTCCCCCTCCTCGCTCTCCACCGGCGTGACGGTCCTGGTCGGCGGGTGCGCGGGCGGGCTGCTCGGCGGCCTCGCGCTCCTTGTCCGCCCCCGTACGCGCAGGGAGAAGTCGCCCGGCCCCTCCGTCCCCGGGCCCGCGTCCGCCCTGGTGCGGAGCGCCCCGTGAGTGCGCCGGACGAGGAGTTCCCGCAGACCGCGCGGACCGCGCAGGCCGCGCAGACCGCGCAGGCCGAACTCTGCGTGGACGAGGACGAGTTCGAGGCGCTCGCCGAGCCGTGGGGGCGGCTGTACCGGGCGTGTCCGGCGGCGACCCCGTTCCAGAGCCACGCGTGGCTGTCGTCCTGGTGGCGGTCGTACGGCCGCCCCGGCGCGCTGCGGGTGGTCCTGGTCCGGGACGGCGGGCGGCTGATCGCCGCGGCGCCGCTGATGCGGGTGGACCGGCCGCTGCCCGCGCTGAAGCCGCTGGGCGGCGAGATCTCCGACTTCACGGACGTCCTGCTCGACGGCGCGTGCCGTGAGGAGGCGGCGGACGTGCTCCTCTCGGGGATGTACGCGCTGGCCCGTACCGCACTGGTCGACTTCGGGGAGGTCCGGCCCGGCGCCTGCGTGGAGACCCTCTACGAGCGGTGGCCAGGACCGCGCCGCACGCTGCGGGACTCGCCCTGCCTGGAACTTCCCGGGCTGCCGATGGACGAGCTGCTCAAGCGGCTGCCCGCGCCGCGCGCCCAGCGCGCCCGGGCCAAGATGCGCAAGCTGGCGGCGCTCGGGGTGGAGAGCCGGGTCGTGCCCGTCGACGAGGTGGAGACCTCGGTGCGGACCCTGCTGCACCTGCACCAGCTGCAGTGGCAGGGCCGCAAGGTGACCGCCGAGCACCTCCAGCCGCGCTTCCACGAGCACCTGCTCCGCTCCATGCGGCCGATGGTCGCGGCCGGGGAGGCGGTGGTGACCGAGTTCCGGCTTGACGGCGAGGTGCTCGCCGCCGACCTGACGCTGCTCTCGGGCACGCTGGCGGGCGGCTATCTGTACGGCGCCCATCCCCGGCTCAGGGAGCGCAAGGTGGACGTCGCCACGATGCTCCTGGACGCGTGCACCCGCCACACCGGCGGCGAGCACCCGCGCGCGCTCAGCCTGTTGCGCGGCGACGAGCCCTACAAGCACCACTGGCGGCCCGAGCCGGTCCACAACCGGCGGTTCCTGCTGGCCCGCAAGCGCACCGTGCCGCTGGTGTGCGCGGTGGCCTGGGGCGCGTCGGGGCGCGAGTGGGCGAAGCGGCGGCTGCGTGAGCGCGCCGCGCGCCGCGGTGGCGGCACCCCGACGTGACAGTCGTGACAGTCGTGACAGTCGTGACGGGGTCCCACCACCGCGGTCCCGGCGGCCATCAGGAGGGGCTTCGGCCGTTCCACCAGTCGATCCGCACGCAGAGCTTCTTGTCGCCCAGCCAGTGCTGCACCCAGTCACTGAGCTCCACCGGCGTGCAGGCGGACGGCTTCGTGGGGTCGGTGGGGTCGGTGGGCTCGGTGGGGCCGGTCGGCTTGGTCGGATCGGTCGGGTCGGTCGGGTCGGTCGGGCCCCCGTCGCGGCCGGAGAGCAGGTCGCGATACACCTTCGCGGCGTCGGGGTTGTCCTTGCACTGCCACACGCCGTGCGGGCAGTAGTCGGTGACGGTGTTGTACAACGGCTTTTTCTCGTCGATCCATTTCAGCATCCGGCGCATGTACTCTTCGTTGTCGCCGTTGCGGAAAAGACCCCATTCCGGATACGAGATGGGCTTGTGGTGAGCCGTCGCGAAATCCACGTGTTCCTGGAGTCCATAGGGCTCCTTCACCTGTTCGTCGAACGACATTCCACGCGGCTGGTCGTACGAGTCCATGCCGACGATGTCGACCACATCGTCACCCGGATAGCACTGCGTCCAGGGAACGGCGTCCCGCCCTCTGCTCGGCGTGAAGTCGAACCGGAATTTCTGCCCCGGCACGGAACGCATCGCGGTGACGGCCCTGTTCCAGTACTTCTTCCAGGACTCCGGGTCCGGACCACAGCGATGGGTGTAGGTCGTGCCGTTCATCTCCCAGCCGAGGACGACCACCGTGTCGGGCACGCCCAGGTCCACCAGGCGTTTGCCGAGCGTCCGGAAGTGGTCGTCGAATTCCCCGGCGGCCCCCTGTTTCAGCATCCGGGCCACCTCGCGGTCGCCGACACCGGCCTCATTGCGTTCGAGCATCGGGACGTTCAGGACGAAGAGCCTGTCGTCCTTCGCCTTGCGCCACTCGGCCCACTTCTCCAGGAAGTTCGGGGCGCCCTCGATGTTGCTCCAGCGATCGCCCGGTAGATAGGTGTGTCCGACCCGCAGCTCCGCGCCGCCGAGCCACGCGCTGAGCTCGTCCATGCGGGCGACCCCACGAGGTCCGTAGTCGAGATAGGCGCCGAAGGCGGGCGTCTGTTTCGCGGCCGCGGGTCCTGGCGGCTCACCGTCGTCCGCGACACCGGCCGTGTGTCCCGGCGCGGCTGCCAGCGCCACCGAAGAGACGATTCCGGCAGCGATGAAGGCGAGACGTCTACTGCGTTGACGACGCTGTGGGGACATATCTGCTCCTCGTTCTCCGAGTTCTCGACCGCACTTCATTGACACCTCGTCATATGTATTTCTATTACGCCAATCGGGTTTCTAATCCTGAGTTCCAGCACATCGCCCGCATGGGCGATCGATAAGCGAGGATGACGTTGCAGCCCCTGGATACACGCATTCCTGCGGTCCTCATGCGGATCGACAGGAATCCCTTTCATCACGGCACCCTCGGCGCCGTGCGCTCACTGGGACGGGCGGGCATCGAGGTCCACCTCGTGGCCGACGACCGCGAAAGCCCCGTACAGCGCTCTCGCCATCTGCACCGGATGCACGCACCGCCCGCCCCCGGAGCGTCCCTCGCCGAGGTGGCCGCCGTGCTGCGCCGGGTCGCGCACCGCCTCACGGCACCGGCCGTGCTGATCCCCCTGGACGACGCGAGCGCCCTCGCGGTCGGCGCCCTCTACGACGAACTCACCGACCGCTTCCTGCTGCCCCGCGCGCTCGGCGACGTCGCCGAGCGCGTCGCGGACAAGGCGTCCCTGGCCCTGATCTGCGCGCGGGCGGGCGTGGCCCACCCGGCGACGCTGGCCCCCGAATCCGCCGCCGAGGCCGCCGTGGCCATGAACCGGCTCGGCTCCCCCGCCGTGGCGAAGTGGAGCCGCCCCTGGCTGCTGCCCCGCGACACCGGCCTGCGCAGCACCACCGTGATCGGCTCCCCGCACGAGGCCGCCGCCCTCTTCGAGCGCCGCGCCGAGGCGGGCAGCAGCCTGCTGCTCCAGGCGTTCGTCCCCGGCGCCCGCGACGCGGACTGGTTCGTGCACGGCTGCGCCGGCCGCGACGGCGTCGTACGCGGCGGCGGCACGGGCCGCAAGCACCGCTCCTGGCCCCGCTCGGCGGGCCTGACGGTGAGCGGCGAGTGGGCCGCCAACCCCGCGCTCTGGTCGGCGGCGGCGCAGGTGGTGTCGGCGCTGCGGTACCGGGGGATCTTCGACCTGGACTTCCGCAGGGACGCCACGACCGGCGCCTTCCACCTCATCGACTTCAACCCGCGCCCCGGCGCCCAGTTCCGCCTCTTCACCGACGGCACGGGCACCGACGTCGTCCGCGCCCTGCACCTCGACCTCACCCACCGCCCCGTACCGCCCTCGCAGCCCCTGACGGGCCGCACCTTCGTCGTCGAGAACTACGCCCCGCTGACCGCGCTGCTCGCCCTGCCCCGGCCGTCCCGCGAGCTCGCCTGGCACGACGGGGACGACCCCGCGCCGGGCGCCGCCCTGCGCCGCCTCTGGTGCCGCCATGTGGCCCGGCGGCTTCGCGAGGGCCTCGGCCACCGGTCCCGCACCGTCCTGATGTCCCTGTCGAGCAGGGCGCGCGAGCACGCGCCCGCCGTCCTCCCCGGCACGACGAACAGAGAGCGAGCAGTCACCGATGCATGACCTGCTGATTGTCGGCGCGGGCCCCTACGGCCTGTCGATCGCCTCGCACGCCGCGGCGGCCGGCCTGGACGTACGGATCTTCGGGCGGCCCATGGCGTCCTGGCGTGACCACATGCCGCGCGGCATGTTCCTGAAGTCGGAACCGTGGGCCTCCGACCTGTCCGACCCCGCGGGCCGGTACGGCCTGGCCGCCTACTGCGCCCGCGAGGGGCTGCCCGCCGAGCACGGCAGACCCCTGCCCATCGAGCACTTCGCGTCCTACGGGCTCTGGTTCGCCGAGCGGGCCGCCCCGCCGGTCGACGAACGCCTCATCGCCTCCGTCCGCCGCGCCGCCGACGGTTACGAGGTGCGGACGCGGGACGGCGAGGTCTGCCACGCGCGCGCCGTGGCCCTCGCGGTGGGCGTGCTGCCCTTCACCGAGATCCCCCGGGCCGTACGGGGACTCGGCGACCGGCACGTCTCGCACAGCAGCCACCACGCCGACCTGCGGCGCTTCGCGGGCCAGGACGTCACGGTGCTCGGCGCCGGGCAGGCCGCCCTGGAGACCGCGGCCCTCCTCGCCGAGCAGGGCACCCGGGTGCGCGTCCTCGCCCGGTCCCCGCGCGTCGCCTGGAACACCGTGCCCGTGGCCTGGCAGCGGCCGTGGTGGCAGGCGCTGCGCGCCCCGCACACGGGCCTCGGCTGCGGCTGGCGCAACAAGTTCTACGCGGACACCCCCGGCGCCTTCCGCCGCCTCCCTGAGCAGGCCCGCGCCCGTGCCGCCGCCGGAGCGCTCGGCCCGGCCGGCGCGTGGTGGATCAGGGACCGCGTCGAGGCGGGCGTCGAGGTGCGGGTCGGCCACCGCATCGAGGCGGCCGAACTCGCCGAAGGGCGGGTGCGGGTGCGGACCGCCGCGCACACCGGCGAGGGGCTGCGGTTCGCGACGGACCACGTCATCGCCGCCACGGGCTTTCGCGCGACGACCGGCCGCATCGATGTCCTGGACCCGGAGCTCCGCACCGGCCTGCGGTCCCTCGCGGACGGAACCCCCTACGTCGGCGACCGCTTCGAGACGTCGTGCCCCGGCCTCTTCCTGGCCGGTCTGACGACCGCGTCGAGCTTCGGCCCCGCCATGCGCTTCGTGTACGGCGCCTCGTTCACCGCGGAACGGCTGGTGCGGGGCGTCGAACGGTACGTACGGCGGTCGCGGCGTGCCCTGCTCCCGGCCCAGGACCAGGACCGGAACCCCTCGGAACGCGCGCCCGGATCCACGGCACGTGCCGGGCAGCTCTTCTGAGTGACAGGGCGGGCGAACGGGTGAACTTCGGTTCCGCGCCCGGCCGTCCGGTGGTGCACTGAATGCGCTTCACGGGACAGGCTCGGGTCGCTCCCCACCAGCCGTCGGCAGTCCTGCCGTCGGGGCGCGACAACCCCATCGGGCCGGTCGCCACCTCCTTGAAACGCCGGCAGGGAAGCCGTTCCGTCTCGGCTTCCCTGCCGGCGTTCTGCCGTTCCAGGCCCTCTCCGCGCGCCGCGCCCCAGCTAACGCCGGTTCCCGGCGAATCCGCGCCGGTACAGGATCGCTCCGCCGAGCAGCAGCCCCGCGCTGGCGCCTGCCGCACCGAGCAGCGTGGAGTCCGCGCCCGTCCGGGCCAGCTGGTCCCGGGCCTCCGCCATCGCGCCCGCCCGCTCCGGCACATGGGCACGGGTGCCCTGCGGCGTGTGGTGCGGTGCCGGGTGCGTCGTGCTGACGGAGTCCCCGGGGGCCGAGGGGTGCGGGACGACCGGGGGCATGGCCCGGGGTCGCGGGCCGGGGCCCTCCGGCGTGCCCGCGTGCGGGGTGGTGTGGGCCGGGGTGTCGTGGTGCGCGCCGTGGTGGTGCGGGGTGGTGTGGTGAGAGCCGTCGCTCCCGCACGTGTTGCCGAAGGCGGTCGACAGCGCGGCCACGATGCCCACGGCGTTGCCGCAGGCGTTCACCGGCACGTCCGCCGGGGTCTCCACGTCGTTGCCCGACGCCGCGCCGGGCGAGTGGGCCGCCGGACCGTGGGCGGTGGCGCCGCCCGGGGTCCTTGCGGTGTCATCGGCGCCGTGGCCACCGGCTCGTGGCGTCGGCTGCTTCTTCACCGGCGCCTTGGCCGGTGCCTTGGCCGGTGTCTTGGCCTTGGCCGGTGCCTTGGCCGGTGCCTTGGCCGGTGTCTTGGCCTTGGCCGGTGCCTTCGCCGGAGGGGCGCTGTGTGCTGCCCGGTGGGGTTCGGGGCTCTGCGCGGCAGGACGGTGCTGCTCGGCAGGGCGGTGCTGGGTGGAGGTGGAGCCGCATGAGTTGCCGAAAGCCGGGTTACCGGCCGCGACGGCGTTCGCCGTGTTGCCGCAGGCGTTCACCGGTACTTCCAGCGGGGCCTGCACGCTGTTGCCCGACAAGATGCCGGGCGATTCCAGCGCCTGCCCGTTCGCTTCGGTAGCGGCGAACGCGTGGGTGCCGGACAGGGACAGGATGCTCGTGGCGGCCGCGGCGGAGAGCATTCCTTTGCTGAGGGCCTGTCGCAATCTAGTGGTCTTTCTCTGTCCGATGGGGAGCCGGCCCTGGCCCCGGGAGGGTTGCCAGGGCCGGCTGAGACGCAGCCGGAACAGCTGTGCCGTTACGTCAGTCGTTGGCGCACTTGTTGCCGAACGTCGGGTTCAGGAGCCCGATGACGTCGATGCTGTTGCCGCACACGTTGACGGGAACGTGGACGGGAACCTGGATGGTGTTGCCGGAGATGACGCCCGGGGAGCCCGTGGACGCACCGGAGGCACCGGCGTCGGCGAACGCCGGGGCACCCAGGCTCAGCGCCATGACGGCACCGGCAACGATGGTGGCGCTCTTCTTGAGCTTCACAGCTTTTCCCTTCCTTCGGGTCACGACTGAACGCCGGCCTGAACCGGGCGGGCAGTTCCTGTTCCCGCACCGTGACCTGAGCCCTACTTAACGAGCAAAGGGGACAGAGGAAACCGCGGAGTTGACAGCCTTCGTAAGTTCACTCGAATGCGATGCCACTGAACCGCCCTCTATTTAAAGGGAGTTACTTCATTGCATGAGAAAGCCCGGGCCACCCGAGGAGGAAGAAAAACGGGCGACCCGAGCAGTCTCTGCGGTTCGACAGATCAGCCGTTGTTCACGCCGTTGCCGGACAGCGCCGAGATGTCGTCCAGGATGTGCGACAGCGGCTCGTCGCCCTTCGCCTGGGTCGAGTTCTCGGTGCACTGCTGGTTCTGCGGCGCCGAGAGGATCGGGATGTCCTGGATGGCGATCGGCACGAGGCCGACGAGCGCACCGATGTTGGCCTTGACCGGGAGGCCGACACAGGGCTTGTTCAGCGTGCCCTCGACCAGCGAGAGCTGCGGGCTCATATTGCCCTTGGTGGCGGAGTTGCCGAATGACTGCTCGGCGTTGTTGCCGCTCAGCGACTGGGTGCCACCGTCGTCACCGATGGCCATCGCGGCAGGCGAAGCGGCGGCGGTAATACCAACGACGGAGACGGCGACCGCGGCCGCTGCCATTGCCTTCTTGAGCATTTGATGTTCCTTTTCTGGCGGACGCTCAGGTTACTGCGGGCTGCTCAACTCGCCCTGCCGCGTTTGGTTCCGGTCGTTCACTCCATCGGATCTTTCCGCAATCGCCGTGCTGCCAAGTGCCACGCCGCGCGCCCCGTCGAATCAATGGGCCATCGGAGTGAATCCCAGCAACTACTCACTCTCCCGGTAGTTGCTCATGGTGCTCCTTGGACGGGGCTCACTCAGAAGGGAAATCCTGTGCTGAAGAAGGTTATGACCGCAGCGGCGGTCACGGCTTCCGTCGTCGGCATGTCTGCTGCTGCAGCTCCCACGGCGCTCGCCATCGGCAACGACGGCGGCACCCAGACCATGAGCGGCAACAACGCCATGCAGTCGTACGGCAACTCCGCCACGTACGGAAACATGAGCCCGCAGATGGCGCTCATCCAGGGCTCGCTGAACAAGCCCTGTATCGCCCTGCCTGCCAAGGCCAACATCGGTGCGCTCGTCGGCCTCGTGCCGATCGCCATCCAGGACATCCCGATCCTCTCGGCGCCGCAGACCCAGCAGTGCACCGAGAACTCGACCCAGGCCAAGGGCGACGAGCCGCTGTCGCACATCCTGGAGGACATCCCGCTGCTCTCGGGCAACGGCACCGCCAACCACTGACGCCGGAAGTTTTCAGCGGGCCGCCATGCCTCTCCATGGCGGCCCGCTGTGCTGTCCGCCCACGCCCGCAGCCCCCGTCAGTACCGGGGCCAGGGGTCGCGCTCGGCCAGCCGCGTCCACTCGGGATCGGGCAGCCCGGGGAGCGTCCGCCCCTCCTCGCGCCACGTTCTGAGCAGAGCCTGATAGACGGGGTCCGTGCAGCGGTCCGGGGACTGCCGACTCACCGGAATGACACCTTGCCGCTTCCATCGTCCTGCGCGGTCAGCCATATGTCCTCGTCACGAGTGGGGGCGTCTGGCGTTTTCGTTCCTGTCGAGGACGAGAACGAAACAGCAGCGTCGAGGCGAAAAGGTATTTCTCCGGTACACGGTTTCAGAAATGGACGGCGACGGTGAACTCCCGTCCCCGTGAGGTGAGTTGGGGGCTCGGTCGCGGGGGCGCAATAACCCGCCCCTGGCGTTCAGCACATTAATCCGCCGAACGGGTCAGTGGCCGCAACCGCTGTCCGCTCGGTCAGTTGATCGGCATGCGGCTCCGCAGCGGAGCCTCTCTCCGAAGGGAACCCCAAACACCATGAAGAAGCTGTTCGCGACGGCCGCCCTCGCCGCTTCCGTCGCCGGAATGTCCGCCGCCACGGCCCCGCAGGCCATGGCCATCGGAGACGACGCCGGCACCACTTCGATCAGTGGCAACGACGCCATGCAGTCGTTCGGCAACTCCGCCACGCGCGGTGACATGAGCCCGCAGATGTCCCTGGTCCAGGGCTCGCTGAACAAGCCCTGTGTCGGCCTCCCGGCCAAGCTCAACATCGGCTCGCTCGTCGGCCTCGTGCCGATCGCCGTCCAGGACATCCCGATCCTCTCGGCGCCGCAGAACCAGCAGTGCACCGAGAACTCGACCCAGGCCAAGGGCGACGAGCCGCTGTCGCACATCCTCAGCGACATCCCGCTCCTCTCGGGCAACGGCACCGCCAACCACTGATCCGAGCGCTCGCGTCACTCGTCCAGCCGCGTTCGGCGGGCGGGTCCCTGGAAGACCGTTCAGCGTGGTGAGCGTTCGTGTACGCAGCTTCGATGCGTGCGTACGCCCCCACACCGAAGGGTCTGACTATGAAGCGCATAGCCCGTGCCGTGTCCATCGTCGGCATCACCGCCGCGCTGGCCGTTCCGGCCGTCGGCGTCGCCACCGCGGCGCCCGCTGTCACCGCTGCTCCGGTCACGCAGCAGTCTGACGCCCGCGACTGGGACGACGACTGGGACCACGACCACGGTCACCACCACGGCCACGGCCACGGCCACCACGACCACCACCTGGTGGACGCGTACCTGGGCCTGCTCTGACGCCACGGTGTGCCCGACGGCCGCCACGGATTTCCGTGGCGGCCGTCGTGCGTTTCGGCACTTCTCGGGCACTTCCCGGGCGAACCACCCGAACGACGCGTGTGGGCGCGCCGTCGTCGGGCAACCGAAGAGAAACAGTCCCCACAAGATCGGTGGAAGTGATGCGCTGTGACGACCGTCATCTCGCCGGACACCGCACCCCTCACCTGGCCCCGCAGCCCCGGAGCCGCCCGGGATCTCGTACGCGCCCTGCTGCGTCAGGGCACCCAGCACGTCGGTGACATGGCCCTCGCCGATGCCGTCCTGGTGACCTCGGAACTCGTCACCAACGCGATCCGGCACGGCGGCGGACTGCGCGGCTTCGCGTGCCGCCTGCGGCCCGGCGTCGTCGAGATCGCCGTCGACGACAGCAACGACGCGGTCCCGGTGACCCGCCCTCGTACGAGCCTCCTCGTCAGCGGCGGACTCGGCTGGCCCGCCGTCTGCCGCCTGGCCGACGAAGTGAGCGTGACGCACCTTCCCTGCGGCGGAAAACGCATCGTCGCGCACGTCCCACTGGCGGCGTGAGGCCCGCGCCCGGACCCGCCACTCCGCTGGACCAGCGGATGCGCCCCGCGCCGTGTGGCTACCGGGCGGACCGGGGACGGCGGGGTTGCATGGGGGCCGTACGCCTCTCGCCCAGGAAAGGCCGGTCCCCGCGGTGCACCAATTCGTGAAGACAACCCTCGTGACAGCTCTCGCCGCGGCGGCGGCGCTGCTGCCCGGTGCGGCGAACGCCGCCGAACGGCATGCCGTCACCGTGACGCCGACGGCCCGTGCGGGGGCGGACGGGAAGTCGGCCGTCGTCTCCGGTACGTACACGTGCGAGGGCTACACCGGCCCCGTGCGGCTCAGGGTCGCGCTCCGGACGGAACAGACGCGCCCGCTCAACGCGGCCGAGACCGAGACGGTGAAGAACCTCTTCCAGTGGCTCGGCGTGCCCGGGGCGCCCGTCCCGAAGACGAGCACGGCGACGACCGCCAGAACCCGGACGCTCGACGGGACCTGCGACGGCAGCGCCACGGCCCACCGCTGGGAGTACGCCTTCGCCGGGCCCGCGACCAAGGCCACCAAGGCGTCGGTCGCGGTGACGATGACCGCCGAGGACTCCCGTACGGCCAAGGCCAGGCAGCTCGCCGACACCGCGGGCGACGTGGCGTTCACGTAGTCACACGCTTCGTCACACGCATCGTCACACGCATCGTCATACGCGGCCGGTGACCGTCACCGTCACGCGGGGCAGGGACGCGTCGCCAGCCGTCCCGCCCAGTGCCTCGGCCACCGCGGCGCGCACCTCGCGGGTGACGTCCACGGCCCGGTGGCCCCGGTGCAGGACGACGTGGATGTCGGCGTGCCATCTGCCTGAGCCGCCGTCGCGGGTGAGCCGTACGCCAGCGGTGCGTGCCGGTCCTCTGGTCAGCAGGTTGGACGCCCGCAGGAGTTCGGCGAGGCCGGGGCGGAGGAAGGCGACGCCCGGCGTGCCGAGCACCGCTTCCCGTACGGCATCGGCCCGCGCGCCGGGAGTGAGTCGTTCCGTCACGGCTGCCGCCTCTCCACGCTGTCGTCATCGGTCCTGTCGGTGACATCGGTGCTGTCGGTGCTGTCGGTGACGTCCGCGATCGTTACGTCGACTTCGGTGACCCGCAGGCCGAGCTCGGCGTCGACCGCCTCCAGGACCCTGTCCCTGACCCGCTCCGCGACCTCCTGAAGATTCCAGGTCAGGGCCACGGTCACCGCCACCCGGACCCGTACGGGCCCCCGCGGCCCGCCTTCCGCGGTGAGCGGCTCGATGCGGCAGCTGCCCGCCCGTACCCCCGACAGGGTCTCCGCGGCGGCGCGGACCGTACGGGCCGCCGCGGCCTCCACGATCCAGGCGTCCTCGTCCTCCTCGCCCAGCGGAAGCGTGCGGCCCGGCCTCAGTTCGAGACGCACCACGTCCATGACCCGGCCGACGAGCGCTGCGGCGTCGGCCTCCGGCTCCCGCGGTTCCGTCTCTCGGGCCGCCGATACGACGTCCTCCAGGCGCCGCAGCGTGTCCAGCGCTTCGGCGCAGTGCGGACAGGTCTCGGCGTGCGGATCGGGCTCGCCGTCCTCCGCGCGCTCCCAGACGCTCCACACGTCGCGTCCGCAGGGCAGCAGTTCGTTCGGTTGGTCCGTCATCTCTCCGTCCGGCCCGTGGTTCTCCCCGTCCGGTCCGCGGTTCTCCCCGTCCGGCCCGTGCATCTCGTTCACCGCCATCCGGCCATCGCCTCCGTGAGATAGCGCCGCGCCCGGAAGACCCGGCCCCGTACCGCCTCGGGGCTGATGCCGACCGTCTCCGCGATGGTTTCGTAGGCGAGGCCGTTGAGCTCGCGCAGCACCCAGCACACGCGCTGTTCCGGGGACAGCCCCTCCATCGCCTTGCCGAGGGCTTCCACGGCGGCGTGCGACTCGGCCACCCGGGCGGGCGAGGCCTCGTGCTCGGGCGCCTGCGGCTCGGGGACCTCGCCCAGGTCCACGGAGGGGCGGCGGCCCCGCAGCACGTTCAGGCACCGGTTCGTGACGATGCGGTGCATCCACGTGCCGAAGCGCGCGTCCCCGCGGAACTCCGGCATTTTGCGCCAGGCGCTCACGAACGACTCCTGCACCGCGTCCTCGGCCTCCGTCCGGCTGCCGAGCAGCCGCGTCGCGAGGCGCAGCAGTCCGGGCGCGTGGCGGCGCACGAGCTGCTCGAAGGCCTCTTCGTCACCCTCCGCGGCCCGTACGGCCAGCAATCCGTCGTCGCGCGGGGAGGACCCACCGGTTTCCTCCCGCACGCTGTCCCGGTCCCCCGGCACACGCGGCTCCTCTCACTCACGTCGTCCTCCTACGACACTGCGGCGTCCGCCCGCGTTACGCGATACGGGCGGACGGCCCGCCGGGAGAAGGAACGGGTGAAGAAGCGGGCGAAGAAGCGGGCGAAGAAGCGGGCGAAGAAATCCGGCCGAGCCGCGTAACGAATCGCACACGCGAGGGTCAGACGAACGCCGGTCCGGGCACCCGGCTTCCACCGACCGCCCGGACAGCAGACGGACGGCGACACGTCCCTGACGACGAGGAGATGGCGGCATGACGCCTCAGGAGATCACTTCGAAGACGGCCACGTCCGGTGACGACACGGCCTTCACCGGCGGCACGCACCAGAGCGTGCCGGGCAGCACCACCGTGGCGGGCCGTACCGGGGCCGCCGAGCCCGCCGCGACCCGCGGGAAGACCTCCATCGCCGACGTGGTGGTGGTGAAGATAGCCGGGACGGCCGCCCGTGAGATCCCCGGCGTGTACGACATGGGCGGCGGGCTCTCCCGCACGCTCGGCGCCGTCCGCGACCGGGTCCCCGGCGGCCGCCCCAATGTCGGCCGCGGCGTGAAGGTCGAGGTCGGCGAGCGGCAGACGGCCATCGACCTGGACATCGTCGTCGAATACGGCGTGCCGATCACGGACGTCGCCCACGAGGTGCGCGAGAACGTCATCGCCGCCGTGGAACGCATCACCGGCCTGGAGGTCGTCGAGGTCAACGTCGCGGTCAACGACGTACGGCTGCCCGACGACGAGAGCGCGGACTCCGGCGGCGAGACGCGCGTGGAGTAGGAATCCCGCGGCCGACCCGGGGTACCGACGCAGCGATGTCCGTTTCCGTGCGGCCCGTTTCCGTGCAGTCCGTTTCCGTGGAGTGAGGTGAGTGGTGAGCACAGCTCTGACAGGTCTGGTCGCCGCGCTGGACGCGGTCGGCGGCTTCCTCCGCGGCCGTGACCGGGGGCGGCGATGAGTACGCCCGCGGGGGAGCGCGGCTCGACCAACGTCGCCGACCGTGCGGTGCGCCGGATCGCCGAGCGGGCCGCCACGGAGGCGCTCGCGCCCGGCGAGGTCCGCACCACCCGGAGTTCGGCGTCGGTACGGGGCCGCCGGGCACGGGTCGCCGTCACCGTGACGCTGCCCTACCCCGAGGTGCTCGACGACGCGGGCGAACGCGTGCGGTCGCACGTCGCCGACCGCACGCGGCAGCTCACCGGACTCGTCGTGCCCTCGGCGCGGGTCCGGGTCGCGGGGCTGCGCGTGCGGGCACGGGCCGACGAGAGCGAGGGCGAGGTCCCGTTGCCGGGGGGCGGCGGCAGGGTGTGGCGGCCGTGGTCCGCACGCCGGGTGCCCGTCGGGGTGCTGGCGTTGGCGGTCGCCGCGGTCTGCGGGGTGCTCCTGTACGACGTGGTGGCCGTGCACGCGGCCGGGTGGGCGCCCGGACGGTGGCGGACCGGCCCCGTGGAGTGGCTCACCACGCACGGCCCGGCCGACAGCGCGTGGCCGGGCCTGGCGGCGGCGCTCGCCGTGCTCGGCCTCGGCGTGTGGCTGCTGATCCTCGCCGTCACACCCGGACTGCGCGGCCGGTTGCCCCTGCGCGAGCCGCTGCCGGACGTCCACGCGGTCCTCGACCGGGGCGCGGCGGCCGCGCTGCTGCGGGACGCCGTGACGGAGCTGCCCGGGGTCGCCCGGGTACGGGTCGGCGTCGGCCGCCGACGGGTCCGCGTGCGCGCGGGGCTCGCCTTCGGCCACCTGGAGGCGGCGCGGGGCGAGTTGGCCGACACGGTGGCACGGACCGTGGCGGGCTGGGGTCTGGCGCGTGCGCCGCGCGTGCGGGTCGGGCTGCGCCCGGAGCCCACGTGGCACGCGCCCGCGGTACGGGAGGCGGCAGCGGAGGCGGAGCCGGGGGCGGAGCCGGTACGGGAGGCCGCCGCGGAGGCGCAGCAAGGGGGCACCGGTCGGTGAGCCGCATTCAGAGCGGTCTGCGCACCTGCGCCAACCGCACCGCCCTGCTCTGCGCGGCCGTGGCGCTCATCGGCTCGGGCGCCGTCCTTGCGTCCGCCACCGGCCCCGTCCGCGACCGGCTGCCGTCCGGTCTGCCGCGGCTTGACGGCGACCGGGGCTGGCTCTGGGCCGACGGGGAAGACCTCGGCCGGTGGCGCGAGCACGGCTGGTGGACGCTCGCCGTCATCGCCGCGCTCTCCGTCGGCGTACTCCTGTTCCTGGCCCTGACCGTGGCCCAGGCCCGCGGCGGGCGGCTGCGCGAACTGTCCCTGGGGCGTGCGGACGTCACCCTGTCGGGGCCCGCCCTGGCCGCGGCGATGGCCGAGCGGGCACGTGCCGTCGAGGGTGTGGCCGACGCGCACGTGAGCCTTCGAGGGAGCCCCCGGCGGCTGCGCGCACGCGTCACGCTGGTGCTGCTGCCGGACAGTTGCCCGGAGGCCGTCCTCGGCCGCCTTGCCCGGCACACGGTGGCCGAGGCAAGAGCGGCGGCGGCGCCCCGTGCGCTGCGCGTCGACGTACGGCTGACGATGCGCTCACACACATCGAGGCGCCTGCGCCAATGCTGACGGATCAGGTCTGGGCGAGCATTCCGGAGCGGAGCTTGCCGAGGGTGCGTGTCAGGAGTCGCGAGACGTGCATCTGGGAGATCCCGAGGACCTGACCGATCTGCGCCTGCGTCAGCTCCTGCCCGAAGCGCATCTCGATGATGGTGCGTTCGCGCTCGTCCAGTTGCTCTATGAGGGGCGCCAGCGTGTGCAGCTCCTCGAAGAGGTCGAGCGCCGGGTCGTCCTCGCCGAGGACGTCGGCGTAGTCGCGCCCCTGGGTGCCGTCGTCCTGGCCGACGGGCACGTCGATGGAGCCTGCGGTGTAGCCGTTGGAGGCGACGAGGCCGTCGTTGACCTCGCGCTCGGTGAGGTCGAGGTGCGCGGCGAGTTCCCGGACGGTGGGCTCGCGGTCCAGCTCGCCACCGAGCCGCTCCTTGGCCCTGGCCAGGTCGACGCGGAGCTCCTGGAGGCGGCGCGGCACGTGGACGGCCCAGGTGGTGTCCCGGAAGAACCGCTTGATCTCGCCGGTGATGTAGGGCAGCGCGAAGGTGCTGAACGCCACCTCGCGGGAGAGCTCGAAGCGGTCGATGGCCTTTATCAGGCCGATCGTGCCGACCTGCACGATGTCGTCGGCATCGGTGCTGCCGCCGCGGAAGCGCGCGGCCGCGAACTGCACGAGCGACAGGTTCATCTCGATCAGGGTGTTGCGCGCGTACTGGTATTCGTGCGTGCCCTCTTCGAGGAACTGGAGCCGGTCGAAGAAGATCTTCGACAAGGCCCGCGCGTCCTTGGGAGCGACGCTGCCCGCGTCTTCCACCCAGGGCAGCTCGCTGCTGGACATCTCTTCCCAGGGGCTCGCAGCGTGTTCTGCCTCATCCGTCGATGTGGCAGTCAACTGTGTAGGCGGCCTCACAAGTTCACCTCTGGTGGGGGGACATCGGGGACAACTATCGGGACGACATCAATGCGCCTGCCCATTCGTGGGCGGGTTAAGCACCGTGATCACCATAGGAGTTCAAAGCCCGCTCTCCCAACCCGCCGTCCAGAACCTCGCCCGGCCCCTCTTCCGGCCCTTCGCGCCGTTCCGCTAGCCGGTCCGTGCTGTCACCATGCGGAGTCAGGGTGTAGGGGGAGTCGCCCTCAGCAGGGCGGGCGGGAGGCGCACATGTCGGACGTGTTCCTGCGGCGGCTGAGCCGTTGGCAGGCGGAGCAGCAGCGTGAGGCCGTGGCGGACCTCTACGTAGAGGCGTATCGGGGGACGGTCGGGGCCGAGTACCGCGACCGGGAGGACTTTCTGCGCCGCTTCGCACGCGATGTGCAGCGGACGGACTTCGAGATGGTCGTGGCCGACGCGTCGGGCCTGGTCGGCTGCCTCTACGGATACCGCGCCGAGCGCAGTGGCGAGTGGTGGGAGGGGTTCCGGGGCGTCCTGCCCGCCGAGGCCGAGGAACAGACCGCGTCGGGGCGGGTGTTCCGGCTGAGCGAGCTGCTCGTGGCGCCCGCCGGACGCAGAGCGGACGTCGCCTCCCGGCTGCGGACGCTGCTCCTGACGCGGCACACCTCCGACGTCGTCGTCACCGTCACCCGGCGGGACGACGATCTGGGGCGGGAGGTGCTACAGGCGTGGGACTGGCGGAAACTGGGCGAGTTCTCACCCGGTCGTGAGGGCTGGCTGCGTCCGCCGTCACCGCTGCCGTGAGGCGGACGACGGATCCTGCGGCCTGCTCGCCTTCAGGGAGTACATGAGCGGTACGCGTGGCCGGTCGGCGGGGAACCGGTAGGCGCCGTCGCGCCGTTCGAGCGCGTCGAAACGCTCGAAGAGGGTCTCGTCCCGTTCGTGCAGGAAGTCGATGCGCAGGCCCGCGGCGGCGAGCGCGGAGACGACGTCGCCGATGGGGTGCTGCCATTCGACGCTGCGGTTGTGGACGGTGGGGGTGACGGAGTCCGCGTAACCGCCGGAGGACTCCTCGATCCAGGCGTCGCGCGCGAAGTAGTCGTGCTCGATGCGGGAGCCCGTCGCGTCGTCAAGGACGTCGGCGAGCGGATGGAACTCGGCGAGGTAGAGGAACCCGCCGGGCGCCACCAGCGCGGCGGCGGTCTCCGCCCAGCGCCGGATGTCGGGCAGCCAGCCGAGCGCGCCCACTCCGGTGTAGACGATGTCGTACGAGGAGTCGGGCGCCGCCACGCCCGCGTCGTACACGTCGGCGGCAACGAAGGTGGCCTGCTCCGGGGTGAGGCCCAGCTCGGCGGCGAGCGCTCGGCCCGCCTCGACAGCGGGCTCTGAGAAGTCGAGCCCGACCACGCGGGACGCCCCGTGCCGCGCCCAGGAGAGGGTGTCGAGGCCGATGTGGCACTGCAGGTGCAGCAGGGACTTTCCGCGTACGTCACCGACTTCCGTCAGCTCGTAGTCGCGCAGGGGGTCCTTGCCCGCGCGGAAGGCGTCGAGGTCGTAGTAGCTGCTGGCGAGGTGGAGGGGGACGCGCTCGTCCCAGCGCTTCCGGTTGGTCTCGCGCCAGTCGGCGGGCGTCGGGGAGTACATGGTCGAAAAGTTATCCACAGGCTGGGGACTCCCGCCAGCGAATTGTGGGCGGGTCCAGGCACTATGGGGGGCATGAGCGAGACGGGTGCGACGAACGAAATGAGTGCGGCGGGGTCGAGTGCGGCGGGGTCCGGGGGGCCGGACGCCATGCCGGACGTTATGCCGGACGTCATGCCGGACTGGGAGAAGCGGTTCAGGGCGCCCCGGGTGTCGCTGCCGGACTGGGCGGAGGACGCCCCGCAGCGCTCCCTGTTCGTGTCGAACGCGACGGGGACGTATGAGCTGTACGCATGGGACCGGACGACCGGCGCCCAACGCCAGGTGACCGACCGGCCGAACGGCACGACGGACGGCGCGCTCTCGCCCGACGGCGAATGGATCTGGTGGTTCAACGACAAGGACGGCGACGAGTTCGGCGTGTGGCTGCGCCAGCCCTTCGGCGGCGGCCCCGACGAGCCCGCCGTGCCGGGCCTCGACGGCTCGTACCCCTCGGGCCTGGCCCTCGGCAGGGACGGCCGCACGGTGGTCGTCGGCCGCTCCACGGACGACGAAGGCTCGACGATCCACGTCGTGCACCCCGACGGCACCGGCCCCGTCGAGGTGTACCGCCACCGCGAGTCGGCGGGCGTCGGCGACCTCTCGCACGACGGCACGCTGATCGCCGTGGAGCACACGGAGCACGGCGACGCGATGCACTCCGCGCTCCGGGTGATCCGCCCGGACGGCTCGACGGTCGCCGAGCTCGACGACACCCGGGGCGGCACGGTCGAGTTGGGCCTCGAGGTCCTCGGCTTCGCACCGGTGGCGGGCGACTCGCGCCTGCTCATCGGGCACCAGCGGCGGGGCCGCTGGGAGCCGCTGGTGTGGGACGTGACGACGGGCGAGGAGAGCGACCTCGTGCTCGGACTGCCGGGCGACGTGAGCGCCGAGTGGTATCCGGACGGCTCGGCCCTGCTCATCGCGCACGGCTTCGAGGCACGCGGCGAACTCTTCCGCTATGACCTCGCCTCCGGCGACCTCGACCGCATCGAGACGCCCGCGGGCTCCGTGTCGGGTGCGACGGCCCGCCCCGACGGCTCCGTGGAGTACATGTGGTCGTCGGCCGCCGAGCCGCCGGTCGTCCGCTCGACGGCGGGCGGTGTGGTCCTGGACCCGCCCGGCATGAAGGCACCGAAGTCCGTTCCGGTGGAGGACGGGTGGGTGGACGGGCCCGGCGGCCGCATCCACGCGCTGGTGCAGCGGCCCGCGGGCTCCTCAGGCCCGCTTCCCACCGTCTTCGAGGTGCACGGCGGCCCCACCTGGCACGACAGCGACTCCTTCGCCGCGGGCCCGGCGGCCTGGGTCGACCACGGGTACGCGGTGGTACGGGTGAACTACCGCGGCTCCACGGGGTACGGCCGCGAGTGGACGGACGCCCTCAAGCACCGCGTCGGCCTCATCGAGCTCGAGGACATCGCGGCGGTGCGGGAGTGGGCGGTGGCGTCGGGCCTCGCGGACCCCGACCGCCTGATCCTGTCGGGCGGCTCCTGGGGCGGCTACCTCACCCTGCTCGGCCTCGGCACGCAGCCGGAGGCCTGGGCGGTGGGCCTCGCGGCGGTCCCCGTCGCGGACTACGTGACGGCGTACCACGACGAGATGGAGGCCCTCAAGGCGATGGACCGCACGCTGCTCGGCGGCACGCCCGAGGAGGTGCCCGAGCGGTTCCGCGCGTCGTCCCCGCTGACGTACGTGGACGAGGTCAAGGCCCCCGTCTACATCTCGGCCGGAGTCAACGACCCGCGGTGCCCGATCCGCCAGATCGACAACTACGTGGACCGGCTGGTCGCGCGGGGCGCGGTGCATGAGGTCTATCGGTACGACGCGGGTCACGGGTCACTGGTCGTGGACGAGCGGATCAAGCAGGTGGCTCTGGAGTTGGAGTTCGCGGGGCGGCACGTAGGGGGTGGAATGCCCTCCGGTAGGCGGACGGGGTGATGTCCAGGGCGGTGCGCATATGCTGCCGCAGGTTGGTGCCGCTGCCCAGGCCGGACCTGGCGGCGATGTCGTCGACAGGCAGTTCGGTCGACTCCAGCAGATGGCGTACGTGTGCCAGGCGGGCCGAGGCGAGCCATTCGGCCGGGGAGAGTCCGGTTTCCTGTCGGAAGCGCCTGGTGAAGGTTCGCACGCTCATGTGGCAGTGAGCCGCGAGGTCTTTGAGGGACAGCCGCCGATCCAGGTGTTCCGTCATCAGCGTGCGCGCCCCGGCCGTCGAGGTGCCCGCGTCCTCCCGGACCGGGTGCTCGATGTACTGCGCCTGCCCGCCGTCTCTCATCGGCGCGACCACGTTGTACCGCGCCACCCGGTTCGCCACGGAACTGCCGTGGTCCTCCCGGATCAGGTGCAGGCACAGGTCGATGGCGGCCGCGCCACCGGCTGACGTCAGGATTCCGCGGTCGGCGATGTAGAGCGGGTCGGTGTCGAGGTCGACTGCGGGAAAGAGCCGCCTGAACTGCTGCGCGTAGCGCCAATGGGTCGCGGCCCGGCGGCTTTCCAGCAGGCCGGCGGCCGCGAGTACGAACGAGCCGGTGCACAGGGACACCACCCGGGCGCGGCGCCGGGCCGCACGGCGCAGCGCTTCGGCGACGGGGGCGTCCACCACGCCGGCGTCCAGTACCTCCGGGCAGCGGGTGCCGGCGACGATCACCGTGTCCGCGTGCTCCAGCAGGGACAGGTCGCCCTGCGGCGTGACGCCGTACCCGTTCACCGTCGGTACTGGGGAGCCGTCCGGGGTGAGGGTGCGCACCTCGTAGGCCGCGGTGCCCGCGCGGATTTCGACCGAGGCAAGCATCTGGGCCGGGATGCTCAGGTCGAAGGCCACCACCGGTGCGAGGGCCAGGACGGCCACATGATGCGGTGCCGCAACAGTCATGGCCCAATAGTTGCACATAGTGGCCCTCGGGCCACTTCTGTGCCGCTCGTGATCGGCAGAGACTGAGGTCAGTTCCGCACATCAGACCGGGCACCACCCGGTCGAACACCCGGAAGGTGCCCAGCCAGCCATGACTGCCCCCGCTGTCGATCCCGAGATCCAGACCCTGCTCGACACCGCCGACACCGGCGTCTTCCCCGTCCACGGCCTGGACGCCGTCCTCGCCGACCCCCAGCGCTACGCACTGCTGCGCGCACACCCCGACACCCCCGTCGACGACCAGGTCAAGGTGCGGGACCTGTACATCCCCGGCCCCGCGGGACAACTGCGACTGCGCGTCTACCGCCCCGACACCACCGAAGACCTGCCGATGATCCTCTACGTGCACGGCGGCGCCTTCACCTACGGATCCCCCGAGGCCGAAGAGGGACGCTCCCTGCGCTACGCCCGCGACGCCCACGCCGTCGTCGTGTCCGTCGACTACCGCCTCGCCCCCGAACACCCCTACCCGGCCGCAGCCGACGACGCCTACGCCGCCCTGACCTGGATCGCCGACAACCCGGCCGAACTCGGCGGAGACCGGACACGCATCGCGGTGGCCGGCGGCAGCGCCGGTGGGAACATCGCCGCCTCCACCGTGCTCCGCGCCCGCGACCAGGCGGGCCCGCACCTGCTCTTCCAGTCCCTGACCTACCCCAGCGTGGACGGCAGCCTCACCAGCGCCTCGGCACGGGAGTTCACCGATACCCCGGTTTTCGACCGGGGCGCGCTGGAACTGGCCGTGCGGTACTACGCGGAGGACGGCCACGCCGACCCGTACGCCTTCCCGATCCGCGCCACCGATCTCAGCGGCCTGCCGCCCACCTACATCGCCGTGGCCGAGATCGACCCGCTGCGCGACGAGGGCCGCGACTACGCCGCACGCCTGTCCGCCGCCGGTGTCACCACCGAACTCGTCCAGGTCCCCGGCGCCGTCCACGGCTTCGACCTCCTCTTCCCCCAGGCCCGCATCAGCGAACGCAACCTCACCGACCAGGTACGCGCCCTGCGCGAGGCCCTCCATCGGGAGGCATAGGGGGCGAACGGGGGCGTCCGGCGTCGCAGGACGATGACCCCACGGCTCGGCACCCCGCAGGGGCCCCGTACCGTGGGGCGTGTGTACCGGTTTCTGCTGACGCCCCGCTGGTGGGGGATCAACGTCTTCGTCGTGCTGGCCATCCCCTTCTGCATTTTCATGGGCTCCTGGCAGCTCGGCCGCTTCGAGGACCGCGTACAGGACCACGAGTCCGCCAAGGAGCAGGTCGCGGAGCAGGGCAGGGAGCGGAACACGCAGGGCCGGCCCCTCGACGCGCTGCTGCCCGTCGACAAGGAGACCTCCGGCGAGCAGGCCACGGCCACCGGACGGTACGGCAGGCAGCTGCTCGTGCCGGGGCGGGAGTTGGACGACAAGCGCGGTTTCTACGTGCTGACGCTGCTGCGTACCGACGGCGGCAAGTCCCTGCCCGTCGTCCGCGGCTGGCTGCCCGGCGACGCGAGCGCGGCGAAGGCACCGGCCGCTCCGACGGGCAAGGTCACGGTCAGAGGCGCCCTACAGGCCTCGGAGAGCCCCGGTTCCAACGGGGTCAGCGCCACGGGCGGCCTGCCCCGGGGCCAGCTGGGCGCGATCAGCTCGGCGTCACTGGTCAACCTCGTACGCGACGACGTGTACGACGCGTGGGTCACGCTCGACAAGGCGGATTCCGGGATGAAGCCGGTCCCCGCGGCCGCGCCCAACAACACCGGCCTTGACCTGAAGGCGTTCCAGAACCTCGGCTACACCGGTGAGTGGTTCGTCTTCGCGGGCTTCGTCGTCTTCATGTGGTTCCGGCTGTTCCGCCGCGAGGCGGAGTTCGCGCGCGACGCCCACCTGGGCCTGCTGGAGGCCTGAGCCAAGGCCTGGACCGGCCCGAGCCGCGCGGCACCCGCTAAGAAGCGGGCAGTACCCCGGTCCGGTACACCGTTCCCGCGCACGCGTCGGGGACCGTCGCCCCCGCCGAGGGCGAACCCGCCTCCGCGGTCAGGGAGACCACGACGCTACCCTCGGCCACGCCGCCGTCCGTCCGGCCCAGCTGCGGCTCCGTACCACCGGGCGAGCCGCCCTCCGGCGTTCCGCTGCCGCCTTCCGAAGGCGTCGGGTTGGGCGTCGGCTCGCCGCCGTCCGTGGGGCACGTCTCCGACGGCACCCAGACGAACCGCACCTCGTACGCGGCGCCGGGCTGCAGCACGAACGGGCTGGCCTCCTTCGCCGGGTCGGGCAGGCCGGTCGCCGCGTCCCCCGCCGTGTGGTCGACCACGGTGATCTTCGCGGGGTCGGCCGCGCCCTGCGCCACCGTGCCGACGGCGCCCGCGGCCTCGATGGTGCAACTGCTGTCGGAGACGTTGGAGACGCGGAAGGAGCCGTACACCTTGTTGTCGGTCTCCGGCGTGCCCGCGCCGCCCGTGGCGCCGAGCTGTGCGGCGTCGCAGACCGGCGAGCTGGCGGCCTCGGAGGTGGAGGGGTCCGGCGATCCCGTACCGCCGCCGCCGGTGCCGCCCTTCTCCTTGTCGCCCTTCTTGCCCTTTTTGTCCTTCTCGTCCTTGTCCTTGGACTTGCTCCCCGGCTTCTTGCCCGGGTCCTTCTCGCCGCCGTCGGGGCCCTTGCCCTGACTCGAACCGCCCTGCGCGTCCTGGCTGTTCCCAGCGATCGAGGTCCGGTCGTCCGAGTCGCCCTCGGAGTTGGTCACGTGCACGAGGGCGGGGACGGCGGTGCCGATGAAGAGCGCGGCGGCGGCGAGGCCGACGACGGCCTGGCGCTTGCGGGCCCTGCGGGCGGGCACCGCCTTCCGCAGGTGTTCGAGGGAGCGGTCGCTCGGCTCGATCTCCTCGACGGCCTGGCGCATCATCCGCCGCAGCGCGAGTTCGTCGGCACCGTCGGGCCCGCCGTCCGGCCCGGGGCCGTCTTCGGGTCCGTGGTTCACGTTTCCGTTCCTGCCATGCCGCTCAGATCCGCCCTGCTCATCACGCTTGCGCTCACTCATGCCGGCGCCTCCATGGCGACCCTGAGGGCCGCGATGCCGCGCGAGCCGTACGCCTTCACCGAGCCGAGCGATATGCCCAGGGTCTCGGCGACCTGCGCCTCGGTCATGTCGGCGAAGTAGCGCAGCACGAGGACCTCGCGCTGGCGCCGCTGCAGGCCGCGCATGGCCTTGATCAGCTCGTCGCGCTCCAGCTGGTCGTAAGCCCCTTCTTCCGCGCTCGCCATGTCGGGCATCGGCTTCGAGAGAAGCTTGAGCCCGAGGATGCGCCGACGCAGCGCGGAACGGGACAGATTGACCACGGTCTGGCGGAGGTACGCGAGCGTCTTCTCCGGGTCGCGCACGCGCTTGCGTGCCGAGTGGACCCGGATGAACGCCTCCTGGACCACGTCCTCGCAGGACGCCGTGTCGTCCAGGAGCAGCGCGGCGAGACCGAGCAGCGACCGGTAGTGGGCGCGGTAGGTCTCGGTGAGATGGTCGACTGTGGTGCCCGCGGTCATCGTGTCGTCAGCGCCCTCGCGCGGCGACGGGATGCGGGCGGGCCGCGCTGCGGGCATGGGTGCGATCACCGGCATGCCACCGGTCGTGCGGGGTCGGCGAGTGGGGCGCAGTGTTGCCGCGCCTCTCGCCTGTACCACTGTGAAATCGAGTACCTCTGCCACGCTTGTTGGACACGCTTCCCCCCTTCAGGGTTGTACGCATCCGGGATCGCGTTTGCGGCATGCTGCGTGGGCACCGCTCGTGACGATGCATCAAATGCCCCCATGCGTACCAGCTCTTCCCCTATGCCCCGTTTTTCCGACAGCGCTCGGGCCACCCCTGAAAGTGGCCGCCGGGCCACCCCTGAGGGCGACCGCTAAAGACGCCCCCCGTCCCGCCGTCGGTTGCAGTGATCAGAGGCGAATCTTCGAACGCGGAGATGATCCAGTTCAAGCGCTCACGACCACCAAGTTGGACACAGAACTTACACAGATCCCACAAAGGGATCCGCTCCGGGGTGGTCCATACCAATCGCACCGAGCTATCGCACCGAGCAACCGCGCCGAACCCTCGCCGCGAGCTTCAGCCCGCCGTGAGCTCCCGCGCCACCAGCTCCGCGATCTGCGCGGTGTTCAGCGCCGCGCCCTTGCGCAGGTTGTCGCCGCACACGAAGAGCTCAAGCGCGGTCGGGTCGTCGAGCGACCGCCGCACCCGGCCCACCCAGGTCGGGTCGGTGCCCACCACGTCGGCGGGGGTGGGGAACTCCCCTGCGGCCGGGTTGTCGAACAGCACGACGCCGGGGGCGGTGGCGAGGATCTCGCGCGCGCGGTCGACGGTGACCTCGTCCTCGAAGCGGGCGTGGACGGTCAGGGAGTGCGTGGTGATCACGGGTACGCGTACGCAGGTGGCGGCGACACGGAGCTTGGGCAGCCCCAGAATCTTGCGCGACTCGTCCCTGACCTTCATCTCCTCGGACGACCAGCCGTCGTCCTTGAGGGACCCGGCCCAGGGCACCACGTTCAGCGCGACGGGCTCAAGGAAGGGGCCGGTGTCGTCGCCGACGGCGCGGCGTACGTCACCGGGGCTGATGCCCAGCTCCGTGCCCGCGACGAGCTTCAGCTGGCGGCGGAGCGTGTCGACGCCGTCCCGTCCCGCGCCGCTCACGGCCTGGTACGAGGAGACGATCAGCTCGCGCAGGCCGAACTCGGCGTGCAGCGCGCCGATGGCCACGATCATCGAGAGCGTCGTGCAGTTGGGGTTCGCGATGATGCCGCGCGGCCGTACGCGCGCGGCGTGCGGGTTGACCTCCGGCACGACGAGCGGCACGTCCGGGTCCATCCGGAAGGCGGCCGAGTCGTCGACCACGACGACGCCCTTGGCGGCGGCGATGGGGGCCCACTGCGCGGCGACCTCGTCGGGCACGTCGAACATGGCGACGTCGACCCCGTCGAAGACCTCTTCGGACAGGGCAAGCACCTCGGTCTCCGCACCGCGCACGGCCAGCTTGCGGCCGGCCGAGCGCGGTGAGGCGACGAGTCTGATCTCGCCCCAGATGTCGGCGTGCTGCGACAGGATCTGGAGCATGACGGTGCCGACGGCCCCGGTCGCTCCGACGACCGCGAGCGTCGGCTTCCGGTTCATCGCCCGGTGCCTCCATAGACCACGGCCTCGTCCGTGTCGGAGTCGAGTCCGAAGGCGGTGTGCACGGCCCGCACGGCCTCGGTCACGTCGTCGGCGCGCGTGACGACCGAGATGCGGATCTCGGAGGTCGAGATGAGCTCGATGTTCACCCCGGCGTCGCTGAGCGCCTCGAAGAAGGTCGCGGTGACGCCCGGGTTGGTCTTCATACCGGCACCGACGAGCGAGATCTTCGCGATCTGGTCGTCGTAGCGCAGCGAGTCGAAGCCGACGGAGGCGCGGGTCTTCTCCAGGGCGTCGACGGCCTTGCGGCCCTCGGCCTTGGGGAGCGTGAAGGAGATGTCGGTCAGGCCCGTCGAGGCGGCCGACACGTTCTGCACGACCATGTCGATGTTGACCTCGGCGTCCGCGATGGCGCGGAAGATCGACGCGGCCTCGCCCGGCTTGTCGGGCACGCCGACGACCGTGACCTTGGCCTCGGAGGTGTCGTGCGCGACACCGGAGATGATGGCCTGCTCCACCTTGCGGTCCCCTTGCGGTTCGTTGCTGACCCACGTGCCCTGGAGGCCGGAGAACGAGCTCCGTACGTGGATCGGGATGTTGTAACGGCGGGCGTACTCCACACAGCGGTGGAGCAGCACCTTGGAGCCGGAGCTGGCGAGCTCCAGCATGTCCTCGAACGAGATCCAGTCGATCTTGCGGGCCTTCTTGACCACACGCGGGTCGGCGGTGAAGACACCGTCCACGTCCGTGTAGATCTCGCAGGCCTCGGCGTCGAGGGCGGCGGCGAGGGCGACGGCCGTCGTGTCCGAACCACCGCGCCCGAGGGTGGTGATGTTCTTCCCCTCCTGGCTGACGCCCTGGAACCCGGCGACGATGGCGATGTTGCCCTCGTCGACGGAGGTCCGGATGCGGCCCGGGGTGACATCGATGATCCGCGCTTTGTTGTGGACGGAGTCGGTGATGACGCCCGCCTGGCTGCCCGTGAACGACTGGGCCTCGTGGCCCAGGTTTTTGATCGCCATGGCCAGCAGGGCCATGGAGATGCGCTCACCAGCGGTCAGCAGCATGTCGAATTCGCGTCCGGCAGGGATCGGGGATACCTGTCCGGCGAGATCGATCAACTCATCCGTCGTGTCGCCCATCGCCGACACCACGACAACGACCTGGTGGCCGTTCTTCTTGGCGTCGACAATTCTCTTGGCGACTCGCTTGATGCCCTCGGCATCGGCTACGGAGGAGCCTCCGTACTTCTGCACGACAAGGCTCACGTGCGCTCCTCGCTCAATCCGTTGTGCGGTCGGCTCAGTCTAACGAGCGACCGAAATCCGCCTCGGCCATATCACATCGTGAGATGTCCCGCTCACAAGGTGATCACCAGGGGCATACGGCCCCGCTGTTCGGGGAGTACGTTCCGGCCGCTCGGCTGGGCACATGCCCACTGTGGAGCGCTGCACTCCGGAAAGTGGGGCGGGTCACAGGTTCCGGGGCGGGGGTCTCAGGCGGTGTAGTCCTTGAGCTTCTCGGTGTTCAGGGTGATGGCGACGGGCGCCGGGAGGGTGAGCGTGGCGCCGTACGCGTACGTAGGACTCTGCCGGTAATCACCGTCGTGCGGGTCGCCGAACACCGTCAGGGTGTCGCTGTCCCGGTCGACGAGGAGGTAGACGGGGATGCCCGCCCTGGCATATCCGTGGCGCTTCTCGTGGCGGTCGCGGCGGTCGGTGTCGCGGTCGTAGGAGGTGACCTCGACGACCATGAGGACGCCACCGGGGTCCGCCCACTCTCCTTGGCCGGCGAAGCTGCCGAGCGGCGCGAGCGCCCCGTCAGGCTTGGCACGGCCCGCACGGTATCCCGCGATGACAAGCCCTTGCTCGGGGTAGAGACCGAGTTCCGCCCGCTGCTGCATGCACTGCCGCAGCAGCCACATGATGATCTCTCCGTGGTCCCCATCGGGCACAGGTTTGACTCCCAGCCGTCCGTCGATGAACTCGAGCGTCACCGTCTCGGGCGCCACTTCGGCAAGTTCTTCGAAGTCCTCGACATCGAGCGGACCGTGCTTGACACACAACCTGCCGCCGAGGAATTCCAGCTTGTTGCGCACGGTTTCCGGGGCCCTGCGGACAAGCTCCTCGAAGTCCTCGACGGACATCTGAGGGCGCTCTTCGGTGCTGGGGGTCATGGCGTCGCCTCCTTGACTCCATGGTGCCCGGACCGGCACGTCCTGCACGCTCATACGTCACCCCGGGGCGTCGGCAGACCGGCGGCGCGGCGCAGCTCCGCCACGCGTTCGGTGACGTCCACGACCCCCGACGCGGCGGCTCGGCGAGGCCGCGCGCGGAACGTGTCCGGGATGTACCCGGTCCGCTCCGCGCGGGGGTAGCAGTCGGTACAGATCCCGTTGACCAGCTCCACGGAGGTCTCCGGCTCCTCGCAGTCCCCGCAGATCATGACGGCACGGGTGACGCGGGCGCGGGCCTTGGCGGGGGCCTGACGCTTGGGGGGCATCTTGTTCTCCAGTCGGTTGCGGGCGAGTCCGCCCGGGTTGGTGACGGTCGGCGGCAGCCCTTCGGTGAGGGCGCGCGTGATGTCGTGCGGCGTCGCGCCCCGCTCCAGCCACTCCGCTGCGCTCGGCTCCAGCTGTTTGCACTCGCCCTCGGAGAGGGCCATGCGTCGGTCGGCGGTACGGAGCTGGGCGAGGGTGCGGTGAGCTGCGCTCGGCTCGGGCGGGGTGGGCGAAGTCGGCTCCGGCTTCGGCTCCGGTTCCGCTGTTCTTGCCAGGCCCGGCCGGTACGTGTGCGTTACGTCGCGTCCGTGCCGTTCCCGTACGAACTCGGCCCACCAGGCCGGGGATTCCGGGGTGCGTGACCAGTACGTCCTGGTCACCCAGCGCATCGTGCCGTCCTCGACGGTGAGGTGCTCCTTGACCCAGCGGAGGTGACCGGCGTCGATGAGGTGGTTGAGGGAGGTACGGACTGCCTGCTGGCCGTAGCGGGGGTGGGCGGCGGCGATGGCCTTGTGACCCATCGCCGCGCCGTCCGGCAGGTGGTCGATGAAGGTCGCGAGGTCGCTCTCACGGGCGCCCAGGTGTGCGAAGTCGGGCTCGGTGTCCGGTTCTTCGTCACCCGCTTGGCGCTTCCCGTACCCCGATTTGGCCATCGGGTGGGACGGGGAGGGGAGGACGGGATTAGGCTGGGCGCAAGCCACGATCGACTGCTTTCGATCCGTAGGGCTAGGCCTCGGACCCGGTGTTGGTAGCACCGGCCGAGGCCGTTCTATTGCCGCGAACCTAGGGCGGCTTTACGTTCTGACGCAAGCTGACTACGGAACGTCACTCTTGAGGGTGACGGAACCCTCAACTCCGCTTCTGGGCCGGTTGGTTGGGTTCATTTCTCTCGCCGGACCAACCAGGAAAGAGCTCGGGTCCCGGGGCTCAAGCTCCGGGCTGAACTGCGGCGATGAAGGTGGCCCACGCGGAGGCGTGCACCTGTATCTCGGGGCTCGCGGGGAGTTTCGAGTCCCGGATGTGGATGCTTCGACTCAGGGCTACTTCCAGGCAGTTGGCTCCCTCGTCATCGCTGTAGCTTGACTTGAACCAATGCAGCTCGCCGCTCACAGGTCACCCACCATCCGCTCGATAAATTGGGCCGACTCAGCAGGACTGAGCGCCACAGTGCGGATCATGCTAAGCCGCTCGCTCTGGGCGGTGACCACATCCGGATCGGACGTCAACTGGCTCACCGACTGGCCCTCGGACAGGGCCAGCCGTTCATGCTCAAGGGTTTCCAGAAGCACCATCGGCCCTGAAAGCGCGGATGACGTCGCCCGCTTGTAGGGCAGCACCTGCAACGACACGTTGTACAAGTCGCTTGCCTCCAGCAGCCGCACCAACTGGGCCTTGTCGACCTGCGCGGCGTTCAATGCGGCCTCGTAGATCACAAAGCTGATCGCCACCGGGGGCTTCCGGCTCAGGATCGACTGCCGTTCCAGCCGGGCAGAAACTCGTTCCTCCACCGTCTCCTCACCCACCGGAGGGCACCGGTTCCCGAGCAGCGCTCTCGCATAGGCCTCTGTTTGCAACAGCCCTGGGATCAGGGCAACTTCGTAGGACCACAGGCTCAGCGCCTCCTGCTCCCGATCCATGAAGTCCTGCACTCGCTGCGGAAATTTCTCGCGCTGAAGGTACTCCTTGGCTGCGCTCAGCAACCCCTCCGCCCCACACAACTCATCCGCCACATCCAGCACCCGCGCCGTAGGCATCCGTACGCCCTGCTCCATGGCCTTGATCGTGTCCGGCGCGTAATTCGCGGCCGCGCCCAACTCCTCGCGCGTGACGTTCGCCTTCATCCGCCACCGCTTCAACTGGTTCCCGCTATACCGCCACGTCGGGTTGTACTGAACGGACACAGCCACCACCTCCGACGGATACACGGGGGCGCGTATCCCCTCAGTCACTACCGAGCGTAGCCCCGCAGTGCGCACTCTGTGACCATGACGAACGCAATTCACTGGCCGGAGTGGGTCCCGCTGGCGGGGCACCATCTCCGGGTCTCGGGAGTCCACTTCGACGCGGTGCGGATTCAGGGCGTACGAGGGGAACAGGTCGCCGCCCGGCTCATCGCCGAGACCGACGACGACGCGGGGCCCGTCATCTGCGAGGCGACCGGCTTCCGGTGGATGTACTTCCTGGTGGCGCCGGGCGCGGCCAAGGAGCGCAACTGGCCGCTCGGCGTGCAGCGGTTCGGCGGGGCGGGGTGCCGCACGGTGACGTACATCGGGGTGCCCGCGCTGAACGGCAACACCTGGCCGCTCCTCTGGTACTCAGAGCCGACGCCGAGCAGTCCGTATGTGGACCCGGGGCACCTGCTCGCCGCGCTGGGGCCCGTCAGTCCGTAGCCTTCAGTCCGTAGCCTTCTTCGGTTTCCAGCTCTTCGAGCGGGCCCTGGTCAGACCCTGCCGCAGGATCAGGGTCGTCGGGTGGTCCGGGCCGAGTACGCGGACGCTGTCGGTCAGTGCCTGTTCGTACAGTGCGACCGCGCGGTGCGCGTCGCCCGCCGTCCAGTGCGCGTGGGCCAGGTTGTTCCGGGTGGTCAGGGTGTCCGGGTGGTCTCGGCTGAGGACCCGGAGCTGGTCGGCGAGGACCTCCTCGTACAGGGGGATCGCTCGGGCGCTGTCGCCCTTCCGCCAGTACGCGTGGGCCAGGTTGTTCCGCGACCGCAGGGTCCTCGGGTCGTCCCTGCCGAGGACTCGCAACTGATCGGCGATTACCTCTGCGTACAGGGGGATCGCGCGGTCCACGTCGCCCGCCGACTCGTACGCGTGGGCCAGGTTGTTCCGCGACCGCAGCGTGTCCGGGTGGTCCGCGCCGAGCACCCGGATCTGGTCGGCCAACATCTCCTCGTACAGGGGGATCGCACGGACCGCTTCGCCCGACATCGCGAACGCGCTCGCGAGGTTGTTCCGCGAGGTGAGCGTGTCCGGGTGGTCCGGGCCGAGGACGCCGAGCCGGTCGGCCAACGTCCGTTCGTACAGCGGGATCGCGCGCTCCACCTCGCCCGACGCCCGGTACGTGTAGGCCAGGTTGTTCCGCGACATCAGGGTGTCCGGGTGGTCCGGGCCGAGGACGCGAAGACGGTCGTCGAGCGTCTGCTCGTACAGGGGGATCGCGCGGCCCGCGTCGCCCGCCGACTCGTACGCGCCCGCCAGGTTGTTCTGCGACCTGAGCGTGTCCGGATGGTCCGGGCCGAGGACACGAAGCCGGTCGGCCAGCGTCCGCTCGAACAGGCGGATCGACCGGTCCACCTCGCCCGCCATCTCGTACGCGCCCGCCAGGTTGTTCCGCGCTCCCAGCGTCACCGGGTCGTCCGTGCCATGGACCCGGGCACTCGCCGCCAGGCCCCGTTGGAGCAGCCCGATGGCCTTGCGCACCTCGCCCTGCGCCTGGAGGTACAACGCGACCTGGTTGAGGAGGAACTGGGTCCGGATGGTGTCCTCTTCGGGCTGCCAGGCCGCCAGCAGCGCCTCGGCGTGAGGCAGGAGCCTCCGCCACGTCGGCCACCCCGCCACGTTGTCCATGGGGGCGTCGGGAAGCGTGTCGCACAGCCACGTCGCCGCCCGCTCACGGGCCTCGGGGACGAGGTCACCGGCGCGGTGGGGGTCAGCGTCCGACGCCGTGCGGGCCACCATCTGGACGAGGCGGTGGACGCCGATGGTCCAGCGGTCGAGGGTGATCATGTTGTAGTTGGCCAGGAGGGCCAGGAGGCGGGCGAGGTCGACGGGGTTCTCCGCGAGCGGGGCGAGCAGGTCGCGGGGGATGCCGGTCGGGGCGTACCAGGCGGTGACGCGCAGGAGGTCCACGGCTCGGGGGTCGCGCGCGTCGAGGGCGTCGAGGGTGATGCGCCAGATCCGGGCCATCGTGCGGGCCGGGTCCGAGCCCTCCGGCGCGGCGTCGGTGGCCTCTCCCGGGTACCGGCCGAGCATCTCCCGGTACTCGCCCGTCGTCATCATGGTCTGCGCGATGAACGCGCCCGCCTGTTCCAGGGCGAGGGGCAGGTGCCCGAGGTCTTCGGCGAGCGCGCGCGCCTCGTCCCCGTCGCCGCAGTCGCCGCCGTCGCCACTGCCGTCCGTCAGGCGCGCCAGCAGGTCCGTCGCGTCGTCGGCGGCGAGGACGGGCAGCGGGATCGGCTCGCCGGACCAGCCCGCTCTGCAACGGCTGGTAATCAACTGACGGCCCGCCGAGCCCAGTTGACCGGTGACCGCCCTGACGTCCTGCGGCCTCTCCGCGTTGTCGAAGACCAGGAGCCAGCCCGGGTGGGTCTGTAGCCATCCGATGGCCCAGGAGGCGGCCTGTGCCGTCGCGAGGACGGGGGCGTCGCCCCTGAGGCGGGCGGCGAGCGCGGCCAGGCCCGTGTCGATGAGGTCCGGCGTGTCGGCGCGGATCCACCACACGAGGCGGTACGCCTCACGGTGACCGTGGGCGTAGTGCAGCGCGAGCGTCGTCTTGCCGACTCCCCCGAGGCCGTGCACCGTCTGTGTAATGGTCCGGGAGCCGTCGGACAGGGCTCGGCTCAGCGAGGCCAGCGCCTCGTCCCGGCCGACGAAGAAGCGCGAGGGCAGCTCAGGCAGGTTGTGCAGGCCCCGGGGTACGTCCATGTCATAGGAGGTAGGGGTGAGTTCGGGGTGGGCGCCGGTCGCCGTGACGTCCTCCAGGACCAGGCCGTCGCCCACCGCGTTGGCGAACCCCGGCCGCGCCGCCAGCGAGGCCACCGACACCGCCGTCAGCTGGTCCGCCGCGTAGTCCCGGGCCCGGTCCGTGGTGACCACGCCGACGAGCCGGCCCCGCGCGAACAGCGCCGCACCGGAGGCGCCCGCCCAGCGCGACCGTTCGGCCGGGCGGCTCGGGGTGGCGACGCCGTCGACGTGCGCGGTGATCAGTTCGCCGCCCGACCTCAGTCCGGTCAGCGTCTCGATGTGCCCCCGGATCTCCTTGGTGTCCCGGACCCCGTCCCGCACCTCCGCACGCGGAAACCCGACCGCAAGACACCCGAGCCGACCATCCCCCGCCGCCGTCACATGAATCCGGCCCCACCGCACGGGCTCCGCGCCCACCGGCGGCACCCACGCGCCGCCCGTCACCCGGATCAACGCAGCATCGACCTGAGCGCCCTCTCCCTCGCCCTCTCCCCTCCCGGGCCAGAGCAACTCGGCGCCCACCCACGCCTCACGCCCCCCGGAACCAAGCAGCCGAACCTCCAGGCCACCCCCGCCCCCGCCACGCACGTTGTGCCGCGCGGTCAGAACGACCCGGTCCGCGACCAGATACCCGGTGCCCGCCTGCCTCCCACCCGGGTTCCAGACCTCCACGACCCGTCGCACGTCCATGACACGGCCACCGCCCTACCGGGGGCGGCGCTCCGCCCAGGCCTCGTCCGTCATGCCGCGCCGCCGACGCGATCCCCGTACTCGATGGACACCGTGAGCCTCGCGCCCAGCGCCGCCGCATACGTCCGCATCGTCTCCAGGTTGTGGATCTCGCCCCGCTCCACCTGCGACACCCGCGCCTGGGAAATTCCCACCGCCTTGGCGACGTCCGCCTGCGTCAGGTTCTGTTCCTCGCGGATCTCCCGCAGGTGATGCCCGAGGACGTGCGCCTCGGTGGCAGTACGCGCCGTCTGCTTGCGGCGCTCCCACTCGGCGTCGGATACGTCGGGGTCGCTCTCACGCATCCGGCGCTTCACGTCCGCCCAGTTGCTGTACTCACCCATCAGACACCCCCTCACACACGTGTGGGACGCAGCGTAGCGCCGCGTCCCACAACAAGCCGTGAACAAGGGTTACTTGACCGTCCGCAACCCCAACGGGCCCGCGATCTCCTCCGCCATGACCTTTCCGGCCGCTTCCTCCAGTGCCGACTCCGTCAGGTCCTCGTCCGTGTCGAGGCCGTCGAGGTCTTCCAGGGGCTGGTTGAGGCGGACGTGGGCCACCAGGGACTGGAGGGCGCGGAGGGTGCCCGATGCCGTGGAGCCCCAGTTCGAGAAGTAGGAGAACTGCCACCACCACAGGGCCTCGGTCGTGCGGCCCGCGCGGTAGTGGGCCAGGCCGTGGCAGAGGTCGGCGACGAGGTCCGCCAGGTCGTCCGAGATGCGGCAGGGCACCGGGGCCTTGCGGGGCTCGTACGGGTCGAAGACCTCGGAGTAGACGTCGATCGGTTCCAGCATCAGCGCGAGGCGTTCGCGGAGGTCGTCGACGTCCTGCTCGGGGCCCAGATCCGGTTCGTACCGCTCGTCGGGGACGATGTCCTCGTGCGCGCCCAGGCGGCCGCCGGCCAGCAGGAGCTGGGAGACCTCCAGGAGGAGGAAGGGGACCGCCGAGTCCGGCTCGTCGCCCTTCGCGATCTCCCTGACCGAGACGATGAAGCTCTCGATCTGGTCGGAGATCTGCACCGCGAAGTCGTCCGGATTGTCGGTCACGGTGTTGAGCGTGGCGTCAGACATCTAGGAGTCGTCTCCCCTCGAAGGCGCGGCCCAGGGTGACCTCGTCCGCGTATTCCAGATCTCCCCCGACAGGGAGTCCGCTGGCCAGGCGGGTGACCTTCAGGCCCATGGGCTTGATCATGCGCGCGAGGTACGTGGCCGTGGCTTCACCCTCCAGGTTCGGGTCGGTGGCCAGGATCAGCTCCGTGACCGTGCCGTCAGCGAGGCGCGCGAGGAGTTCCCGTATGCGCAGGTCATCCGGGCCCACGCCTTCGATCGGGCTGATCGCGCCCCCCAGAACGTGGTACTTCCCCCGGAACTCGCGCGTACGCTCGATCGCCACGACGTCCTTCGGCTCCTCCACCACACAGATGACGGAGAGGTCGCGGCGCGGGTCCCTACAGATGTTGCAGAGCTCTTCCTGCGCCACGTTCCCGCAGGTCGCGCAGAAGCGGACCTTGTCCTTCACCTCAAGGAGGGCGTGCGCGAGGCGCCGTACGTCCGTCGGCTCGGTCTGCAGGATGTGGAAGGCGATCCGCTGCGCGCTCTTGGGACCGACGCCGGGCAGCCTGCCCAACTCGTCGATGAGGTCCTGAACCACGCCTTCGTACAACGGAACGCCTTTCCTGAAGTCCTCTAGAGGGTGTCGGCCCTGTACGTACGGTAGTTGGCCGGGGGGTTTCTTAGAAGGGAAGCCCCGGGATGCCGCCGCCGCCCAGACCCTGGGCCAGCGGGCCCAGCTTCTGCTGCTGGAGCTCCTGCGCGTTCTCGTTCGCCGCCTGGACCGCCGCGACGACCAGGTCCGCCAGCGTCTCGGTGTCCTCGGGGTCGACCGCCTTGGGGTCGATCACCAGGCCGCGCAGCTCGCCGGAGCCGTTGACCGTCGCCTTGACGAGGCCGCCGCCCGCCTGGCCTTCCACCTCAGTGCGCGCCAGTTCCTCCTGCGCGGCCGCGAGGTCCTGCTGCATCTTCTGGGCCTGCTGCAGCAGCTGCTGCATGTTGGGCTGGCCACCACCGGGGATCACGATCAGCTCCGTTTCGTACGGGTCCTTCTGGCGGTTTTCCCGCCTTCACCGAGCCTACGTGGTCGGCGGCCGGGCCGCCCCAGCACTCTCGCCGACACTCTTTCGAGTGAGATCAGCCGTCTTCCTATACCTGATCAAGCACCTCTTCCGGGCGGAAAAGCCGTGAACCCGGTCTCATGGCCACCCATTGGGCGGTAGGACTTAGCGTCGATACGCGCGATCTCGTAGAGGAGTGCCGGGTGAGCCAGCCGGAGATGCAGCCCGAGGGCGTGCCCCCCGAGGGGCAGGGTGCGGGGACCGGTTCGGGGCCTGGCGCGGGTACGGGGGCGGGTGCGGGGCCTGGTGCGGGGGGCGCGGGGCCGGGGGCGCGGTTCGGCGATCTGACCGGCCGGGCCTTCCCTCAGGGCGACTGGGGCGAGCCCGCCGCGCGCCTCGACGAGCTGTACCGCTGGGTCGAGCGGGGCGCCCTGGACACCGCCGAGTGGTACCTCGCCGACCGGGGCCACAAGCGGCTCGGGGCGCGGCTCCTGCGGGCGGGCGCCGCGCTCGGCGCCGTGGGCGGCGGGGTGCTGCCGCTGCTCGATCTGGCGGGGGCCGTGGGGCCCGTGGCCACCTGGGGGTTCGTCTCGCTGCTCGCCGGGGTGGCGTGCGTGGCATGCGACCGGTTCTTCGGGCTCACGTCCGGGTGGATGCGGGACGTGGCGACCGCGCAGGCCGTGCAGCGGCGGCTGCAGGTGCTGCAGTTCGACTGGGCGTCGGAGAGCGTGCGGGAGGTGCTCGGGCCCACCGAGGGCACGGCGGGCGAGGCGGCCGAGCGGTGCCTGGGAGTGCTGCGGAAGTTCACCGAGGACGTCACGGAGCTGGTGCGGGCGGAGACCTCGGACTGGATGGTGGAGTTCCGGGCCGGGCCCGTGCCGCTGACCATGCAGGCGATGAGCCCGGGGAGCCCGCCCCGGGAGGCACCGGCCGCCCCCGGGCGGTTCCCGATGCCGCCGGGGACCCGGCCGAACATGCCTCGGCAGCGGCCGCCGGAGCCGCGCTGAGCCGCGCTGACCCCTCCCCCGGGCCCTTCTTTCACTTGCGCCAGAACAAGTGGTGCGTCACACCGCTCGGGCTCGGCACGACATCCCGGTGGAAGCGGTCGAGCAGCTCGTCGGGCGACTCCCAGAGGCGGGTCCCCGCCCCGAGCTTCAGCGGCGAGACCGTCACGTGCAGGGTGTCGACGAGGTCGGCCGCCAGGAACTCCCGTACGACGGTCGCGCCGCCGCCCAGCCGGACGTCCTTGCCCTGTGCCGCCTCCCGCGCCCGCGCCAGGACGGTGGCGGGGTCGTCGTCCACGAAGTGGAACGTGGTGTCGGAGAGCGTGAACGACGGGCGCACATGGTGCGTCATCACGAACACCGGCGTGTGGAAGGGCGGCTCCTCGCCCCACCAGCCGCGCCACTCGTGGTCCTGCCAGGGCCCGCGCTGCGGCCCGAACTTGTTGCGGCCCATGATCTCGGCGCCGATGTTGTGGTGGAAGTCCCGCGTGAGGAAGTCGTCCAGGCCCCGGCTGCCACCGGGCTCCGTACGGTTCGGCCAGCTCGCCGTGGCGACGGCCCAGGAAATCATCTCCATCGGGTCGGCGTGGCCGAACGGTCGCTCCAGGCTCTGGCCCTCACCGGCGCCGAAACCGTCACTCGACACGTTGAAATTCTGGACCTTCAGCAGCTGTTCCATGGGCCCGCTCCTCCTCCTGCGTCACGCCATCGATGACAGGTAGACCGCCCGGACCGCACGAACTCATCGGCCGCCCGAACCGGAAACCAGGCCCTAGCTGTAGATGATCATCGAGCCCTGGGCGAGGCTCCGGGTCGCCGCCGCGTGCAGGCCCAGCCATACGTGCCGCTCCCTGGCGAACGGGCTCTCGTCCGGCGGCGCCGCGGCGGCCGGTTCCTCCAGGGACGTGGGCGCCTCGGGCGGCGCCGGGGGCAGCGGCGGGTTCGCCGGGTCTATGCCGATCGACGGGGCGACGAACTCCAGCTCGCGCAGGAGCGCCTGCGAGGAGCCCAGCGGGCCGCCCCCGGCGAGGAGGTCGTCGTTGGAGAGCGGGGCGGGGAAGTCCACGGGGACGTACGCGCCCGCGTGGTCGTAGTGCCAGACGAGGTGCGACTGCTGTGCCGTGGCGTCGAACATCTCCAGGAGCTGTTCGTAGTCACCGCCGAGCGCGTCCACCGGCGTGACCTCCAGGCCGCAGATCTGTAGGAGGTAGGCGCGGCGCAGGAAGTGCAGCGCGTCGTAGTCGAAGCCCGCGACCGGGGCGACGTCGCCGGAGAGGCCCGGCATGTAGGCGAAGACGGGCACGGCCGGGAGTCCGGCCTCGTGCAGTGCCTTGTCGTAGGCGGCGAGCTCATCCGCGAAGGGGTTGTCGGCGCTGTGGCACAGCACGTCGACGAGGGGGACCAGCCACAGGTCGCAGGCCAAGAAGGACTCCTCGGGTCGGTCGAACGGATGGCGCCCGGCGTGCAGGCAGCGTAGTCGGGCACGGGGGCCGCTATCCGCCCTTGTGCGGATCCCGGCCGTTGCCCCGGTGCAGGTCCCATACCCATACGCCGTCTACCCATTTTCCGGGACGGCCAAGGAGTGCGTCCACGGTCGCGCGCAGTTGTCCGTCGTGCTCCTGCGGTGCCAGGACGAGGAGGCCCGCCTTCCAGAACTTCAGGTCCTCGCGGGCGGCGGCGCGCCAGGCCGGGGTGATCCGGGGGGTGCGGCCGGAGGCGATGACGTCGCGCAGCAGGTCGGACGTGCTGCGGGGCGAGGGGCCGTAGATGCCGATGCGGTCCGGGCCCCAGGGGCCGTTGAAGTAGCCGCCGGGGATGCGGAAGCCCAGGTCGGCGCTGGTCTGCCAGTGCAGGGCCTCCGCGTTGGCGGCGTCCGGGACCGGCACGGGGACGAGCGTCTCGCCCTCGCCCAGGTACGCGCGCCAGGTGCCGTCCGCGATGAACGGCGGCACGTCGGCCCGGTCCACGGCCTTCAGCGGCGCGGGCAGGATCGGCAGCAGCGCGAGCGCGACGGCGGCGACGCCCGCGTACCGGGGGGCGCGGCGCGGCACCGAGAACAGCCGGACGAGGGCCAGAGCGAGGAGCATGCCGAGCGCCGGTGCGCACACCATCGCCACGCGCGCCTCGATGACGGACTCGAAGAGGGGCCGGTCGGAGAGCGCCGCCCACGGCCCCGGCAGGACGATGTCCGTCAGCGGGATGCGGAACTTCAGCCCCAGCGAGAGCAGCGCCGCACCGAGCACGGTGAAAGCGAGCGCCTTGACCGCCGGGCGCTCCCAGAGGCGTATGACGACGGCGAAGGCCAGGGCGACGAGGGGCCAGCCGTAGAACGCGTTCTGCTCGGTGCGGTTCAGCGCGAGGTGGTCGGAGCTCTCGGCACTGCCCGCGAGGGAGCGTTCGGCGAAGGAGAGGAAGGCGAGCGGGCTGTTGCCCGACTCGCCGTGCAGCACGCTCTTGTAGCTCTGCGGCCCGAAGAACTGCCAGTACAGCGGGAAGGCGATCAGCGGGACGGTGACGGCGAGCGCCACGCCGATGCCGCGCAGGAGCGGACGCCAGGCCGCCTTCGCCACGTCCCCGCGCGCGACCCCGTACGCGAGGGCGAAGAGCAGCATGCCGAGCGCGGCGAGGAGGAGCGGCTCCTCGCCCAGGAAGATCTGGTACGTGGTGAAGAGGCCGAGGACGACCCCGTCACGTACGACACGGGTGCCCTCGCAGAGCCGCAGCGCCCTGTCGATGATCAGCGGGATCATGAACAGGACGACGAAGTTCGGGTGCGCGTTGGCGTGGCTGACCATCGGGGGCGCGAAGGTCGCGACGGCCGCGCCGACGAACGCGGCGCCGCGGTGCGGGACGAGTCGCCTGCGGATCAGCCGGTACCAGGAGACGGCGGTGGCGGCGAGGCCGCCGGTCATCGCCACGTTCAGGGCGAACGCCGGGCCGAGCAGCCAGGTCACGGGGGCGAGCGGCACGGAGAGGCCGAGCATGGCCGTGTTGGCCATGAGGTTCACGCCATCCGGGAGGTTCTGGAAGGTGGTGAACAGGGGGTTGTGGAGGTGGCGGACGTTGTCCGCCGTCACCGCGAAGAACCACTCCCACTGGTTCTGGTCCTGCATGGAGTCGGGGAAGTAGCGGTGCGCGGGGGCCAGCCAGCGACTTGAGAACAGGACGGTGGACAGGGCCAGGAAGAGGAGGGCGACCCGGACGTCGGTGCGGTTGACCGCGCGGGCCTTCAGGGCGGTCAGCTCGGCGAGGACCTTGACGTAATCGAGCGGCCTGACCTTCGACCCCTCCTGGTGCGACCAGCGCACGGGCACCTCGGCGACGGGCCATCCCGAGCGCCGGAAGTACTGCAGTATCTCGACGTCTATACCCCAGCCGTGCAGGCGGGACTCCGCAAACGCCGCACGGGCGCGGTCGCCGTCGAAGAGCTTGAAGCCGCACTGGGTGTCGCGGATTCCGGGGACGGCGACCGCGCGTATCAGGAAGTTGCCGGTACGTCCCAGGAGCTCGCGCAGCCGGTGCTGGTGGGCGCCGATGGTCGCGCCGGGGCGGGCGCGGGAGCCGATCGCCGCCGCGTGGCCGTCGGTGAGCGCCTTGTCGAGGTGGTCGAGCTCCTCGATGGGCGCGGCGAGGTCGGCGTCGGTGATCAGGACGCGACGGCCGTAGGAGGCGAGGACGCCCTCGCGCAGGGCGTGGCCCTTGCCGCGGTTGCGGTCGCCGCGCAGGAGGAGGACGCGGGGGTCGGCGGCTGACGCCTCCTCGGCGATCTCCGCGGTGCGGTCGGTGGACCCGTCGTCGACGACGATCAGCTCCCACGCGCCCCGGTCCGTCAGCTCCAGGTGGGCGCGGATCGCGTCCAGAGTGGGGCCGAGGCGCCGCTCCTCGTTGTACGCGGGGACGACGACGGTCAGATCTACGCTCATGCAGCGGCCAGCCGCTCGATCAGGGCCAGGGAGTGCGCGTTGTACTCCACGACGATCCCGTGGGCGGTCTCCGGCTCGCGGCGCGCCAGCGCGTCGACGAGCTCGGTGTGCCGGGACCAGAGGACGCCCCGCAGGTCACCGCCGCTGTTCTCGCACCAGCGCCGGAGGTGGGTGACGGCGCAGACCCAGGACTTCACGCGCAGCCGGTGCAGGAAGTCGGAGAGGTAGGGGTTGCCGAAGAGGGCGCTGAGCTCGCGCCAGAAGCGCAGGTCGTAGCCGATCAGGACGGTCAGGTCGCCCGCGCAGGCCGCGCGGGACGCTTCCTCGCCGCGGCGGCGTACGGAGAGCAGCGCGTCGGCGACGTCCCTGCGGGGGCCGTGCGCCGCGAGGTCGCGGAAGATGCCGTCGGCGACGAGGCCACGGGCCTCCAGCATGGAGCGGTAGTCCACCAGCGTGTGCTCGTGGACGCGGAAGCCGCGGTGCTGGTCGGCGTCGAGGAGGCCCTGCGCCGTGAGGTTCACCAGGGCCTCGCGGACGGGGGTCGCGGAGACGCCGTACTGCTCGGCGATCTCCTTGACCGTGAACTCCTGGCCCGGCTCGAGGCGGCCGCCCAGGATCTCGTCGCGCAGGGCGTCGGCGATCTGCTGGCGCAGAGTGCTGCGGATGACGGCGGAGCCGTCGGTGCCGGGCATCTGTTTCCCCCGCGGGGTCCGGGTACGTGGTCGCTTACGAGCACGTCAGACTACGTGGTCGGGGTTCCGGGGCAGGGGGCCGCGATCCGGCCCCCCACCCTTCGTCACCGTGGGAAACGGCTGTGCTACCCGGTGTGATCGATCTCTGTGCGGGCTACACCGTGTGCTCGTCCGCCACCGTCAGGGCCTCGTCCAGGGCGGCCAGGCCCTCCTTCGCCTCGGCTTCCGTGACGTTGCACGGCGGGACCACGTGGGTGCGGTTCATGTTGATGAACGGCCACAGGCCCCGCTTCTTGGCCGCGGCGCCGAACGCCGCCATCGGGGCGTTCGCCTCGCCGGTGGCGTTGTAGGGCACGAGGGGCTCGCGGGTCTCCCGGTTCTTCACCAGCTCCAGGGCCCAGAACATGCCGACGCCGCGCACCTCGCCGACCGAGGGGTGGCGTTCGGCGAGCGCGCGCAGGCCCGGCTCGATGACCTGGGCGCCGAGGGTGGCGGCGTGCCCGACGATGCCTTCCTCCGCCATGACGTTGATCGTGGCGACGGCCGCGGCGCAGGCCAGCGGGTGGCCGGAGTAGGTGAGTCCGCCCGGGTAGGGGCGCTCGGCGAAGGTCTCCGCGATGGCGCCGGAGATGGCGACGCCGCCGAGCGGTACGTAGCCCGAGTTCACGCCCTTGGCGAAGGTCAGCAGGTCGGGGGTGACGTCGAAGAGGTCGGCGGCGAACCACTCGCCGGTCCGGCCGAAGCCCGCCATGACCTCGTCGAGGACGAAGACGATGCCGTACTTGTCGCAGAGCGCGCGGACGCCCGCGAGGTATCCGGGCGGCGGGATCATGATGCCCGCGGTGCCGGGGACGGTCTCCAGGATGATCGCGGCGACGGTCTGCGGGCCCTCGTAGACGATGGTGTCCTCAAGGTGCCGCAGCGCGCGCTCGCACTCCTGCGCTTCCGTCTCCGCGTAGAAGCGGGAGCGGTAGAGGAAGGGCGCCCAGAAGCGGACGACGCCCGCCGTGCCGGTGTCGGATGCCCAGCGGCGGGGGTCGCCGGTGAGGTTGATGGCCTGGTGAGTGCCGCCGTGGTACGAGCGGTACGCGGAGAGCACCTTGGGGCGGCCCGTGTGCAGGCGGGCCATGCGGGTGGCGTGCTCGACGGCGTCGGCGCCCGCGTTGGTGAAGAAGATCTTGTCCAGGTCGCCCGGGGTGCGCTCGGCGATGAGGCGTGCGGCCTCGGAGCGGGCCTCTACGGCGAAGGCGGGCGCGAACGTCGTCATCGTCGCCGCCTGCTCCTGGATCGCGGCGACGACCTTCGGGTGCTGGTAGCCGATGTTGGTGTAGACGAGGCCACTGGTGAAGTCGAGGTAGCGGTTCCCGTCGTAGTCCCAGAAGTACGAGCCCTCGGCGCCGGCGATGGCCGGTGGGTCGATGAGCTCCTGTGCGGACCAGGAGTGGAAGACATGTGCGCGGTCCGCGGCCTTCACGGCTGCGCCGACCTGGGGATTCGGCTGAGGGGTCATGGGGCCGAGGGTAAGTGTCCGCGGAGTGGACGGGACATGGGCGTCTTGTCGGGCGTGGGGTGCGGAACCCGACAGAGTGTCGGGTGGGCGTTCGCCCCTGCGGGGCGGGGTGCGCTTTCTGCGTCCGCTGGGTGGGGGCTTGTCGCGCAGTTCCCCGCGCCCCCTGAGGTAGGACTTCTGGGCGTTGCCTTGGCGGGGGGCGGCACGGGGCTTGGTTTTAGGGGCGCGGGGAACTGCGCGATCAGCCACGTGTGGCCCGCAGGCGAGGTTCCGGACCGGGGAGGGCTAGTCGTCGTCCAGGTCCGGGACCACCTTTGCCCGGGGGCCCGACGGCGCGCAGCGGATCTCGTACGGGAGGTCGTCCTGTTCGTCGTCGTCCCCCGGCTCCGCCTCCAGGCGGGCGACCGCCGAAGGCCCCCGCTCCACATCGTCGTCGATGTGAAAGCCGTCCGCCGGACTCCAGGAGACGAGATACACCGTCCCGTCGCCCCGGCACTCCACCGTCGCCGAGCCCCCCGTGAAACGGAGCGTGGATCGTTCTGGGGAGGAAGGCTCAGAGGAGGGGGAGGGGGACTTCGAGGGTGTGGAAGCCGGAGGGTGCGCCGAGGATGACGTCAGTGCGCGCCGCACCGCCGCCTCGTCCAGCGGACGACTGTGCGCCGCCCCACCCGAACTGTCCGAACTCGCCAACTGCCACGCGCCCAACGCCCCCGCCGCCGTGCCCACGGCCACCCACGCCGCCGTACCGACCGCGTTCCGCCACTTCCTCATCCCGCCACTGTGCCGCATCGTTTCCTAACGTCCGGTTAAGACCCCGACAAGGGTGCCGCCCCGCCCCTGACTACGGTGGTTGTATGGCACATCTTCTCGTCGTCGAGGACGACCCCCAGCTCCGCGGCGCGCTGGTACGGGCCCTGCGCGACAAGGGGCACGCCGTGGCGACCGCGCCGAGCGGCATGGCAGGCCTGGACACGGCCGTGACCAGCAGGCCCGACCTGGTCGTCCTGGACCTGGGGCTGCCCGACGTCGACGGCGCACAGGTGCTGCGCATGCTGCGCGCCGTCAGCGACGTCCCCGTCATCGTGGCCACCGCCCGCGACGACGAACCGCAGATGGTGACCGTCCTCGAAGCCGGGGCCGACGACTACATCGTCAAACCGTTCGGCGCCGCGCAACTGGACGCCCGCATCAAGGCCGTCCTTCGCCGCCTCGGCGTGGGCGAGACCGAGGAGCCGCTGCGCGTGGGGGCGCTCTCCATCGACCCGGCGTCCCGCGAGGTGACCCTGGACGACGCGGCTCTCGACCTCACGCCCCGCGAGTTCGACCTCCTCGCCTACCTGGCCCGCCGCCCCGGCCAGGTCGTCTCCCGCCGCGAACTCCTCGCCGAGGTCTGGCAACAGCCCCTCGGCGGCGCCGACAAGACGGTCGACGTCCATCTCTCCTGGCTGCGCCGCAAGCTGGGCGAGACCGCCCAGGAACCCCGCTACCTGCACACGGTCCGCACCGTGGGCGTCAAACTCGCGGCCCCCGACGCGACCCCCGACGCGGCCCCCGACGGCCGGGACGCGGGCTGACCGATGCGCCGCAGCCTCCTCCTCCTGACCGCCGCGACCACCGCCCTGGTCCTCACCGCCCTCCTCGTCCCCCTCACCCTGCTCACCCGCACCCACGCCGCGGACCGCGCCACCGCCGAGGCCACCGCCCGCGCCCAGTGGGTGGCCCACGCCCTCGGCCCCGCGCTCGCGACCGCCGACGAGCACGAGACGGCGGAGCAGACCGTGGAGAGCGTCAACGGCGACGGCCTGCCCGCCACGTCCCTGATCCTCGCGAACGACCAGGTCATCGGCGCACACGTCGGCGCACACGCACACGACACCACCACCGTCACCGACCCCGTCCGCCTCGCCCGCACGGGCCGCGCCTTCACCTACGAGACCAGCTCCGGCAGCCGCCTCGTCCTCGTCCCCGTCCAGGGCGCGAAAGACGGCACGGCCGTCGTACAAGTGACGTTGACCGAGAAGCAGTTGTACGCGGGCACCCTCGCGTCCTGGCTCGTCCTCGCCGGTATCGGCGTGGGCCTCGTCCTGCTCGGCCTCCTGCTCGCCGACCGGCTCGGCGCCCGCCTGGTCGGTGCGACGCGGCGCCTCGCCCGCACGGCGGACCGGCTGGCCGCGGGCGACCTGACGGCCCGCGCCGAGCTGGCGGGCCCACCCGAACTCCGCCTCGTCGCGGGCGAGCTGAACCGCCTCGCGGCCCGTATCGACGAGCTGCTCACCGCCGAACGGGAGAACGCCGCCGACCTCGCCCACCGGCTGCGCACCCCGGTCGCCGCCCTGCGCCTGGACGCGGAGACCCTCCGCGACCCGGAGGGGGCCCGCCGCATCGCGGCGGACGTCGCAGCCCTTGAGCGCAGTGTCGACGACGTGATCCGCAAGGCGCGGCGCCCCCTGCGCGAGGCGCCGCGCGCGGACCTGGCGGCGGTGACGCGCGAACGGGCGGCGTTCTGGGCACCGCTGGCGGAGGACCAGAGCCGCGCCGCCCGCACCACGGCGCCGCCCGAAGAGATCCTGGTCCCGGTCCCCGCCGACGAACTCGCGGCGGCCCTGGACGCGTTGATCGGCAACGTCCTCGACCACACACCGCAAGGGACGCCCTTCACCATCGAGGTCCGCTGCACGCCCGGTGGCGAGGCGGAGCTGACCGTCACCGACGAGGGCCCCGGCTTCCCCGACGGGACGGCCCCCGACCGCGGCACCAGCGGCGCGGGCTCCACGGGCCTGGGCCTGGACATCGCCCGCCGCACCGCCGAGGAGGCGAACGGCCGCTTCGACACGTCGAACAGGGGCGCCGAAGTGGCTCCTCAACGGACCACCGGCGCCCGCGTCACCCTCACGTTCCCGCGCGTGCTCCCCGAGGGAACGCCGTCCGCACCGCCCGCGCCCACTTGTTGATCCCGAGCTCCGGCCGGACCGCGGCATACCCCCCGCAGTACTTGGTGAAGTCCGCGGCCCGCACCCCGAACCGGTGCAGCACCCGGTCGGCGTCCGTCAGATGCCCCTTGGTCTTGGTCTCCACCAGCACGAGGCCGCTGTCGGCGGCGGCGCTGCGCCCGGTCACCGTGTCCGTCACGACGAGTCCCGCGTCGCACGTGACGCGCTGCCCGTCGGCGACGAAGGTCGCCCGCTGGTACTCGGTCACGAGCGAGGGTGTGAGGCCGCCGGGCGCCTCCAGGCCGTACGACCCCCGCAGCACTCCGTCGAGGAAGCCGAGCCGCACCGCGTCGAGCGCGTGGTCGTCCCCTTCGAGCCGCTGGCGGTGCTTGACGGTCTCGCCGCGCCCGCTCTTCAGCTTGATCTCGAACTGCCGCTCCCCGCTGTCCTGATAGACCCGCTCCCGGATGCGGTAGCGCAGCCTCCGGCCCTGGCGGTGATCGTGGAAGGTGCCGAGCTCGGGGGTGTCGTAGTACGTCGAGTGGTAGCGGAACCAGCGCCTGCCCCCGATGCTGAGCGCCCGGAAGGGGCCGCTCGCCCGCCGGGGATCGGTCAGCAGGGCCGCGAGGTCCTCGAATATCTCGACGGGCACGAGATAGCTGTTGTCGTAGCGGGCGAGCAGTTCCGCCTTGGCGTTCACTTCTTCGAGCGCGATGGGGTGCGCGGCGAGGGCGGCGCGGCCGATGGCGCGTACGGCGGGGTTCACACGGTCTCCTTCGGGTACCTGGGGGCGATCGTGTCGGACCGGGTCGTGCGTCGTCGTACCGTCAACTCCCCGGAGGGCACGGAAGGTTCCGGCTGACGGAAACGCACTTCCAGCACCATGAGGTCACGTACGTAGTCCACTTCCTGGACGGTCCACCCGAGCGGCTCACCGAGCCGCCGCGCCAGCTCGGCCCGGAGGGTCTCCTCCTCGCGGTGCACGGAGTCCAGCGTGACGACGGCCCGCCGGTCGCGGGCGAACAGGCGCGGATGGTCGGCGCCGTACATGACCACGAGCAGCACGGCGGCGAGCCCGGCGGCCACCGGCAGGTCGAGCTCGGGCAGGCCGCAGAGCAGGCCGAGCACCAGGGTGATGAAGTAGTACGCGACTTCCTGGTGCTGCAGGGCGTCGGAGCGCAGCCGCACGATCGAGAGCACGCCGAAGAGCCCGAAGCCGAGGGCGAGTCCACCGTCGCCGCCGACGGTCCCGAGCCCGGCGACCACCGCGAACAGCGCGACGTTCAGGGCGAGATACGCGGGGACGAGCTCGCGCCTGTGGTGCCGCGGATAGAAGACACCGAAGGTCAGCAGGGCTACGGCGGCGAGATCGAGGCCCAGGTGGGCGCTGAGGTTCAGGGTGCTGTCCATGCCGAGGACGCTAGGGAGCGGCGGGTTAAGGCCGCCCCCCATGAGCGTTAACAGAGCCATTGACAGTATGCTGTCACTACGACAGCATACTTACGTACGCAGCACGGCAAAGCATCGTGACCCGAGCCCCGGAGGCCGTCATGTCCCGCAAGCCCGTACATCTGGCCCTCTACGACACGTTCGCGGACTGGGAGACCGGCCACACCACCGCCTGGCTCGCCCGCGTCGGCTACGAAATTCGCACGGTCGCCCTGTCGGCCGAACCCGTCGTCTCCATCGGCGGCCTGCGCGTCCAGCCCGACCTCTCCCTCGCCGAACTGCGCCCCGAGGACAGCACGCTGCTGATCCTGCCGGGCGCCGATCTGTGGGACACGAGTGACGACCTCGCACCGTTCGGCCGCGCCGCCCGCGCGTTCCTCGGCGCGGGCGTGCCGGTCGGCGCCATCTGCGGGGCCACGGCGGGCCTCGCCCGCGAGGGGCTGCTCGACGACCGCGCGCACACCAGCGCGGCAGCGATGTACCTGGCGGCCACCGGCTACCAGGGCAGCGGACGGTACGTCGAGACGGACGCGGTCACCGACGGCGACCTGGTCACGGCGGGCCCGACCGAACCCGTCGCGTTCGCCCGGGAGGTCTTCGGCCGACTCGGCGACGTCTTCGAGGGCGACAAGCTCGACGCCTGGTACCGCCTCTTCCACGACTCGGACCCGGCCGCGTACGAAACCCTCAACTCCTGAACGGGGCAAGCATGATGGCCGTGGAGTACCGACGATGACCGACGAAGAAGGCAGCACCCGGCTACGGCAGGACCTGCTCAGCCGCACCGCCCTCGCCGTCTTCCGCCTGAACGGCCGGTTCCTCGCCCTGTCCGAGGAACTGGCCGGACCCGCGGGCCTGACCGCCGCCCGCTGGCAGGTGCTCGGCGCCGTGCTGCGCGAACCGCTGCCCGTCGCCGGGATCGCCCGCGCGATGGGCATCACCCGGCAGAGCGTGCAGCGCGTCGCCGACCTGCTGGTGCGCGACGGCCTCGCCGCGTACGCGCCGAACCCGGCCCACCGCCGCGCCAAACTCCTGCGCCCCACGGACGCGGGCCTGGCCGCCGTCGCGGAGATAGATCCCGGCCACGCGGCGCTCGCGGAGCGGCTCGCGGCGGCGCTCGGCACCGACGGATTCGCGGAGACGGCACGGGTCCTCGAACGGCTGGCCGCGGCCCTCGACGAACCCGTTACGCAACCGTAGAGCCAAGCGCGTCCCACCCTGTCGTACGGGCGCACTATCCTCACTCTGTTGCACACCAGTGGGGGAGGTCGGTGCGGCGATGGAGAAGCTCGTGCCCGGAGATCCGCAGAGAATCGGCGCGTACCGGCTGCTGGCGCGGCTCGGCGCCGGCGGCATGGGGCAGGTGTATCTGGCGCGGTCGGACCGCGGCCGGACGGTGGCGGTCAAGCTCGTCCGCCAGGAACTCGCCGAACAGGACGAGTTCAGGAACCGCTTCCGGCAGGAGGTACAGGCCGCACGGCAGGTCGGCGGCGCCTGGACCGCGCCGGTCCTTGACGCGGACACCGAGGCGGCGATCCCGTGGGTCGCCACGGGGTACGTGGCGGGGCCCTCGCTACAGAGCGTCGTCTCGCACGACCACGGGCCGCTGCCCGAACGGTCCGTGAACATCCTCGCGGCCGGGCTCTCGGGCGCGCTCAAGGACATCCACGCGGCGGGCATCGTCCACCGCGACCTCAAGCCGTCGAACGTCCTGGTCACGATCGACGGCCCGCGCGTCATCGACTTCGGCATCGCCCGCGCCCTGGAGACGGTCACCGACGGCGGCCTGACTCGCACCGGCGCGCTGGTCGGCTCGCCCGGCTTCATGGCGCCCGAGCAGGTGCGCGGGGACCGCCTCACCCCGGCGTGCGACGTGTTCTGCCTCGGCTCCGTCCTCGCGTACGCGGCGTCGGGCGCGCTGCCCTTCGGCACCGCCAACAGCGGGGTGCACGCGCTGATGTTCCGCATCGCGCAGGAGGAGCCGGACCTGGCGGGGCTCCCCGAGGACCTCACCGAACTCATCGCCGCGTGCCTGCGCAAGGACCCGGCGGACCGGCCCTCGCTGGACGAGATCCAGGAGCGCACGGGCGCGGCGGACGCCCTCGGCGACGGCCGCACGATCGATCCCTGGCTGCCGGGCGCGCTCGTCGCGCAACTCGGGCGGCACGCGGTGCAGTTGCTGGACGCGGAGGATCCGGAGGAGACGGCAGCGGGTGCGAGTGCGGGTGCCGGTGCGAGTGCCGGTGCCGGTGCCGGAGCCGGTGCCGGAGATACTGCGGGTGGTGAGGACGCGCAGGCCACCGCGCAGCCAGCACCCGCCGCGCCCGCCTCGCCGCCACCACCCGGCACCCCACCCCCCGTGAACCACCTGCCGACCATGGTGTCCGGACAGGCCCCACCGCCCACGCCACCCACACCACCCACACCACCCACACCGACGCCGATACCCGGCGCCCCTGCGTACGGCTACCCCCAGCAGCCCCCGCCCCCGCAGCAACTCCCCCAGCCCAGCGCCTACGGCTACCCGCAGAACGGCTACGGCCCCACGCCCCCGTACGGGCCCGTCCCGCCGCAGCCCGAACCCCCGCGCCGCAACGGCCGTTCGACCGCCGCGCTGATCGTCGTGGCGTTGATAGTGGCCATAGGAGCGGGCGGCACCGTCTATGCCGTCATGAACGGCGACAGCACCGAGAAGAAGCGGGGCGACGACCGCAAGAACAACGCGAGCAGCGCCTCACAGACCCCCGGGCCCACCTCATCGGGACCCGGCCCGACCAGCCCGTCGCCGTCACCGTCCGCTTCGGACACGGCCGAGGGCGAGGTGCCCGACAAGTACCTGGGCGACTGGAGCGGCGGCCTCGACACCAAGTCCGGTCACAGCACCCGCGAACTCACGCTCCAGCAGGGCGAGGTGGGCGACACGGTCCTCTCCGTGACGGCGGAGGGGCCGACCGACACCGGCGGCACGTACCGCTGCGTCTTCGAGGGAAAACTGGAGTCCGCGTCCGGCGACCGCCTGCACATCGGCCCCACCGTGATCACGTCCGGCGAACCCATGGCGTCCTGCACCCCGGGCGAACCGAGCGTCGTCACGCTCCTCGGCGACGGCAGACTGCGCCGCGCGAACACGGACGGCAGCGGCGAACTGACGTACGACAAGGGCAACTGACCGAGCGGCCCCGGCTCGCCGGACATGCACAAGGGGTGGGTCGCACTTGCGCGCGACCCACCCCTTCGTGTGACGGGTGAGCAAGACTCAGGGCAAGACTCAGGGCAGGACTCAGACGAACGAGTTGATCTCGATCGTCTCCGTACGGCCCGGACCCACGCCGATCGCGGAGATCGGCGCGCCGGACATCTCCTCCAGGGCCTTCACGTAACCCTGCGCGTTCTTCGGCAGGTCGGAGAAGGTCTGGGCCTTGGTGATGTCCTCGGACCAGCCGGGCAGCATCTCGTAGACCGGCTTCGCGTGGTGGAAGTCGGTCTGGTTGTACGGGAGCTCCTCGACGCGCTTGCCGTCGATCTCGTACGCCACGCAGACCGGGATCTGCTCCCAGCCGGTGAGGACGTCGAGCTTGGTGAGGAAGAAGTCCGTCAGGCCGTTCACGCGGGTCGCGTAGCGGGCGATCGGGGCGTCGAACCAGCCGCAGCGGCGGTCCCGTCCTGTGGTCACACCGCGCTCGCCGCCGATCGTGCGCAGCGCCTCGCCGTCCTTGTCGAACAGCTCCGTCGGGAACGGGCCCGCGCCGACGCGGGTCGTGTACGCCTTCAGGATGCCGATGACCCGGGTGATCTTCGTCGGGCCCACGCCCGTACCCGTGCAGGCGCCGCCCGCGGTCGGGTTCGAGGAGGTGACGAAGGGGTACGTGCCGTGGTCCACGTCCAGGAGCGTGCCCTGGCCGCCCTCGAACAGGACGACCTTGTCGTCGTCGAGCGCGTTGTTGAGGATCAGGGTCGTGTCGGCGACGTACTGCTTGATGTTCTCGCCGTGCTCCAGGAGCTGCTCGACGATCTGCTCCGTCTCGATGGCGCGACGGTTGAACACCTTGGTGAGCAGCTGGTTCTTCTGCTCGAGGGCCGCTTCGACCTTCTGCGTCAGGATCGACTCGTCGTAGAGGTCCTGGACGCGGATGCCGGTGCGGTTGATCTTGTCGGCGTAGGTCGGGCCGATGCCGCGGCCGGTGGTGCCGATCTTCCGCTTGCCGAGGAAGCGCTCGCCCACCTTGTCGACCGTGACGTTGTACGGCGTGATGATGTGCGCGTTGCCGCTGATCAGAAGCTTCGACGTGTCGACGCCGCGCTCGTTCAGACCGCTCAGCTCGGAGAGCAGGACCGACGGGTCGACGACGACTCCGTTGCCGATGACCGGGACACAGTCCGGGGAGAGGATCCCGGAAGGGAGGAGATGCAGCGCGTACTTCTGGTCACCTACGACGACCGTGTGGCCGGCGTTGTTGCCGCCCTGGTAGCGCACTACATAGTCCACGGAGCCACCGAGCAGGTCAGTGGCCTTTCCCTTGCCTTCGTCACCCCACTGAGCACCGAGCAGCACAAGTGCGGGCACAGGCGTACACCCCTTCCGGGCGGGGCATGTCCAAGGTCAGGGGCCGTAGCCGCCATATGGGTGTGCCTTGGATGCTGCCCCGGAATAGACGAAGCCCCTGGCGCAATAGCGCAAGGGGCTCTTGCACAAAGATGCTACCCGAGGTCTCAATGAACGGCTAAAAGAAAGGGCGCACGTTGTCGGCTCGCGACCAGCTCCTAGTCGTCATCGACCCGGTCGCCCGGCGCACGGACGGTGAGTCGGTACGGATCGCGAAGGATGTGCTCAGTGCGGGCGCGGCGGTCCGGGTCTGTCTGCCCGACGGCCCCGAGGACTTCACAAAAGCGCTGGCCAGGAGGGGTACGAGACGTCTCGTGGTGGTCGGCGACGACCGTGCGCTGCTGCGTGCGGTCGGCTCTCTCCACCGGGACAGGGAGCTCGCAGGATGCGCGCTTTCGGTCGTTCCTGTGGGCGCGTCGCAGACTCTCGCGCGAGGTCTCGGGGTGCCGCCCGGGGCGGTCGCCGCGGCGCGTGCGGTCCTCGAAGGGGCGGAGCGGCGGCTCGATCTGCTGGTGGACGACAGCGACGGGGTGGTCCTCGGGGATCTGCGGATTCCGCCGGTGGGAGCGGCCGAGGGCGGCGGGGGCGGGGCGGGCGTCCCCGCCGGTGGATTCGGTGCGGAGGGGAGCACAGGTGAGGGTGCGCGTATCTCCGCCCGTGCCGTGTCCCGGGTGACCGCCGGTGGCCCCGCCGAGGGTCACCCGTGGCTGCGGACCTGCCAGTCCTTCGTCCGCACGCTGGCCTCCCGGCCCTCGCGGCCGGTTCCCGGGGCGGGGCGCGGGCCCGCGCGGCTGCGGATCGAGGCGGACGGCGTGGTCCTCGTCGATCTGGACCAGCCGGTCGAGAGCGTCCGCGTGACCACGGTCGACGGTGGCCTGGCCCAGGTGGAGGTCCGGCCGGCCTCGGTGGGCGCGGAGGCGGCGCCGGTACGGGTACGGGCCGGAACGGTGACGGTCTCTGGCCCCGACTTCCGCTACCGCGCGGACGCGGTGGTGGCGGGCCCGGTCCGCACGCGCACGTGGACGGTGCATCCGCTGGCCTGGGGGCTCACGCTGCCGCGGTGAGAGCCTGTGTGGGCTCAGAGCCTGTGTGGGCTCAGACCTCGACCAGCAGCTCCTCAAGGCCGCGGATCACGAAGTTCGGCCTGCGGGGCGGGGGCGAGGCGAGGGTGAGGTGCGGGGCCCTGTGGAGCAGTGCCCGCAGCGATGCGGACAGTTCCATGCGGGCCAAGGGGGCGCCGATGCAGTAGTGGAGGCCCGCGCTGAAGGAGATGTGGGGGTTGTCGCGGCGGGCCAGGTCGAGGTCGGCGGGGCGGGCGAAGACCGCGGGGTCGTGGTTGGCCGCGCCGAAGAGGAGCGCGAGCTCCGCGCCGCGCGGGATGGTCACGCCGCCGATCTCGATGTCGTCGAGGACCCAGCGCTCGAAGAGCTGCAGCGGGGTGTCGTAGCGCATCAGCTCCTCGACGGCGGTGGGGACGAGGCCCCCGGGGTCCGCGCGCAGGGCGGCCAGCTGCGCGGGGTGGCGGAACAGCGCGTACCAGCCGTTGACCGTGGCGTTCACCGTCGCCTCGTGGCCCGCGTTCAGGAGGAGCACGCACGTCGAGATCATCTCCTGCTCGCTGAGCGTCTCCCCGTCCTCGTACGCCGCGATCAGGCCCGAGATCAGGTCGCCGCCCGGTTTCTCGCGCCGGACCGCGATCAGCTCCCGCAGGTAGGCGGTGAATTCGAGGGACGCCCGGACCGCCCGCACGGCCGTCTCCTCGGGCGGGTTCAGCTCGTACATGCCGCAGATCGCCGCCGACCAGGGGCGGAGCAGCGGCCTGTCGCTCTCCGGGACGCCCAGCATCTCGGCGATGACCGCGACGGGGAGCGGCTCGGCGACGCGCGCCGCGAGGTCCCCGCCGCCGTCCGCCACCAGGTCGCGCACCAGCCGGTCCGCCAAGCCCTCGACGTACGGCCGGAGCCGCTCGACCGTGCGCGGGGTGAACGCCTTCGACACCAGGCGCCGGATGCGGGTGTGCGTGGGCGCTTCGAGGTCGAGCATGCCGTTGTCATTGAGGACGTGGAACGGCTCGTGTCCGGGCGGCGGGGGCCTGCGCCCGAACTCCTCGTGCGTGAAGCGGTGCAGATAGGTGCGGCCGAGGCGCCGGTCGCGGAGCAGGGCCGCGACGTCCGCGTGGTGCGGGACCAGCCACTGGTCGGTGGGCGGGTGGTAGTGGACGCGGCCCGCCTCGCGCAGCCGCGCGTACGCCGGGTAGGGGTCGGCCAGGAACTCCGGTGACGAGGGGGCGAAGGCCCCGACCGCGTCGGTCGCTTCGGTCGCTTCGGTCGCGTCGGTCGCTTCGGTCGCTGCGTCCATGAAGGGACGCTAGACCCGTTCACCCCGGCGTGACCAGCCTCGCCTCGTACGCGAACACCGCCGCCTGGGTGCGGTCCCGCAGCCCCAGCTTCACCAGGACCCGGCTGACATGGGTCTTGATGGTGGATTCGGCGACCACGAGCCGGGAGGCGATCTCCGCGTTCGAGAGGCCCTGCGCGATGAGGACGAGGACCTCCGTCTCGCGTTCGGTGAGTTCGCCGTACTGCTGGGCCTGGACGGTCGCCGAGAGCCTCGGCGTCTCCGCGAGCTTCGAGAACTCCGTGATGAGGCGGCGCGTCACCGTGGGCGCGAGCAGCGCCTCGCCGGACGCCACCACCTTGACACCGTCCGCCAGTTGGCGTGCGGACGCGTCCTTGAGGAGGAAACCGGAGGCGCCCGCGCGCAGTGCCTGGTAGACGTACTCGTCGAGGTCGAAGGTGGTCAGGACGAGCACCTTGGATTCGCCGTCGGACGCGATGATCTCGCGGGTCGCCTCGATGCCGTTCATCTCGGGCATGCGGATGTCCATCAGGACGACGTCGGGGGCGAGCTCGCGGACGCGCCGCACCGCCTCGCGGCCGTTGACGGCCTCGCCGACGACCTCGATGTCGGGCATGGCGTTGAGGAGGACGGAGAAGCCTTCGCGGACCATCATCTGGTCGTCCGCGATCAGGACGCGGATCGTCATGCGAGGTCCTCCGCCGCCGGGTCGAGCCGGTCCGCGAGCGGCACCGGCAGGAAGACCGTGACCTCGTAACCGCCGTCGGCCGCCTGCTCCGCCGTCATCTCGCCGTTGAGCATCGCGACGCGTTCCCGCATGCCGGTGATGCCGTGCCCTGCGCCCGGCGACGGCTTGACCAGGCCGGTCGCGGGGCCGTTCACGATGCGCAGGCCGAGGCCGCCGAGGACGTAGCCGACCTCGACGCGGGCCGCGGCGCCCGGCGCGTGCCGCAGACTGTTGCTCAGCGCCTCCTGCACGATGCGGTACGCCGAGAGCTCCACGCCCTGCGGCAGTTCACGGGCCGCCCCGGTGACCACCTTGTCGACGGTCAGGCCCGCGTCGCGCACGTTGTCCAGGAGCCGGTCGAGGTCGGCGAGCGTGGGCTGCGGGGCGTCCGGCGCCTCGTAGTCCTCCGCCCGTACGACGCCGAGCACACGGCGCAGTTCGGTGAGCGCGGACACCGCGTTCTCGCGGATCGTCACGAACGCCTGCTCCAGCTCGGGCGGCGGGTTCTCCACGCGGTAGGGCGCGGCCTCCGCCTGGATCGCGACCACCGACATGTGGTGGGCGACGACGTCGTGCAGTTCGCGGGCGATGGTGGTGCGCTCCTCCAGGAGGGTGCGCTTGTCGCGCTCGATGGCGGTGACGGTGCGCTGCACGGTGACCTCGCGCTGCGCCTCGCGGCGCACGTGCACCACGGTGGTGACAAGGAGCGCGAGCGCGGAGAAGAACAGCATCTGCGGGCTGTCGCTGAAGGAGCCGCCGCCCAGGAACAGCTCGATGACGAGGGCGAACGCCGCCGTCGCGATCCACATCCATCCGGCGGTGCGCGGCCCCGTCCTGGCCGCCACCACGACCATCACCACGATGTGCGCGAAGAAGGCGGCGGGCGCCCACGGCCAGCCGTCCCAGCTGTCCCCGAGCGCACCCGTGAAGGGCGTGGAGAGCAGCGCGATCCAGAAGGCGCCGACCGGCCTGGCCAGCGTCATCAGGACCGCGACCCCGGGGATGAGACCGGTCAGCGCGTACGCGATGTAGTTGCTGTTGTGGCCCGTCCCGAAGGCGAGGAACACGGTGATCAGGGCGGCGGACACCACGAGGGCGTGCCGGGACCAGACCGCGTACGGCCGTATCCGCCGCGGCAGGCGGCTCCTCAGCGGTCCGTCCGGGCTGCCCGGCCGCAGCGGGCGGTAGTCGAAGGCCCGGTGGAACAGCGCGTCGCGCAGGCCGCCGACGACGCCCACCACCAGACGGTATTCGGGGCTTCTCTGGCCTCTGGCCTTGAGCGGATCAGTCATCTCGGTCACGTCTACGACGGTACGGGGGCTCCGGCGCGGGGGCGTCCATAGCAAGAGGGGTTCTGGGGGGTCCGTCCCGAGTACTACTCGTCGCCCGTGCCGGTCAAGGATTCGGGGCTCTGCCCCGGGCCCCGGGCCTCAATCGCCGGACGGCTTTCCGGGGCGGACCACGCCCGACTCGTACGCGAACACCGCCGCCTGGGTGCGGTCGCGCAGGCCCAGCTTCACCAGGATGCGGCCCACGTGGGTCTTCACGGTCTGCTCGGCGACGACCAGGCGGGCCGCGATCTCCGCGTTCGACAGGCCCCGCGCGATCAGGGCGAGGACCTCCGTCTCGCGTTCGGTGAGCTCGCCCACCCGGGACCTGAGGGGGCCGCGCGGGGCGCCGTCCATGCGGGAGAACTCGGCGATGAGGCGCCGGGTGATGCCGGGCGCGAGCAGCGCGTCGCCCGCGGCCACCACGCGGACGGCCTCGGCGAGCTGGTGCGCGGAGGCGTCCTTCAGGAGGAAGCCGGAGGCGCCCGCGCGCAGCGCCTCGTACACGTACTCGTCGAGGTCGAAGGTGGTCAGGACCAGGACGCGCACATCGGGCTGTGCGGCCGTGATGCGGCGGGTGGCCTCGATGCCGCTCAGCTCGGGCATGCGGATGTCCATCAGGACCACGTCCGGCGCGAGCTCGGCGACCTGGGCCACCGCGTCCGCGCCGTCGACGGCCTGGCCGGTCACCTCGATGTCCGGCTCCGCGTCGAGCAGGACGGAGAAGCCCTGTCTGACCATGATCTGGTCGTCGGCGATCAGCACGCGGATCGTCATGGTCGGCTCTCTCTGTCGGTGGCGTTGGTGGCGCTATTGGCGTCAGCGGCGTTCGCGGGCAGGAAGGCGGAGACCTCGTAGCCGCCGTCCGGGGTGGGGCCGGTGGCGAGGTCGCCGCCCAGCATCGCGGCCCGCTCGCGCATGCCGAGCAGACCGTGGCCCGCGCCGGGCGAGGGCGGCGCCTTCGAGCGGGCGCCGGAGTCGGTGACGCGGACGCGAAGGCCGCCGCGCGCGTACGCGAGCTCGATCCGCACCGTCGAGCCCGGCGCGTGCCGCATCGCGTTGCTGAGCGCCTCCTGCACGATGCGGTACGCCGACAGGTCCACGCCGGGCGGCAGCGGGCGCGGCACGCCGGTGTTCTCGCGGTGCACGGTCAGACCGCCCGCGCGCGCGTTGTCGAGGAGGCCGTCCAGGCGGCCGAGGGTGGGCAGCGGGGCCTGCGGCGCGGCCTCGGGCGCGCCGGGGGTGCCGGGGTCCTCCGCGCGCAGGACGCCGAGGACGCGGCGCAGTTCGGTGAGGGCTTCGAGGGCGTTCTCGCGGATGCCGTCGAGGTTCTCCCTGAGCGCGTCGGGCGGGTCCTTCACGAGGTGCGGGGCGACCTGGGCCTGGATGGAGATCACGGACATGTGGTGGGCGACGACGTCGTGCAGTTCGCGGGCGATGCGGCTGCGCTCCTCCAGGAGGGTGCGGCGGGCCCGCTCCTCGGCGGTGAGCGTCTCCTGCTCGACGAGCCGGGTACGGGTCTCGCGGCGGCCGTGCAGCAGCGTGCCGACGAGGGTGAGGACGCCGAAGACGATCGCCGCGAGGGGCACGGTGGTGTCGTACGGGCCCGGCCCCTTGTTGCTCGACTGCTGCAACAGGAGCGGGACGCCGACGGCGAGGGCGCAGGCCGCCCAGGCGGCCCGGGGCGGCAGCCGCAGCGCGAGCAGCAGTGTGACCGTCGCGTGTGCGATCAGCGCGGGCGGCCCCCACGGCCAGGGTTCGGCCCCGTGGCCGGTCGGCAGGCTCGCCACGGCGGCGGCGTAGGTGCTCGCCGCGAGGGACAGCCACCACGCGGGGACCGGGCGCACCAGGGCGAGGACCACGGCGCCGCCCTGTAGCAGCGCGAGGAACGTGCCGTGCGTGTACCCGATGTGATAGCGCTCCGACAGCTGGTCGAAGTTGCCGACGGTCGTGCCGACGGCGATGCAGACGATCACGACGTGCGGGGCCCAGCGCAGCAGCCGCGGGCGCCGAAGCGGCGGCAGCCGCATCGCCGCCACCGTCCCCAGCTCTGCGCGCAGGCCCTTGAGGCCCGCGGCGACGACCCCGCCGAACCGCTCCCCGTCACCGCTCCCGCGGCCCCCGCCGTTCCCCCCACCGTTCACAAGATCAACCCTAGACACGCCGCGCCCTCCTCACTCCCCCGGCCCCGACCCCGAACCCGCCGCCCCGCTCGTACGTGCCGAACGCCGCCCAGCACACCGCGAGCCCGACCGCGAACACCGGCAGCCAGGCGAGGCGGGCCAGCACCCAGCCCCAGCCGTCCGGCGCCGTGTGCAGTCCGGGCAGCGGGCCGTCGGCGAGCAGACCGAGCGCGGTGACCGCCATCAGTGCCGTCTGGTGCCAGAGGAATATCGTCATCGCGGAGAGGTTCGTCAGCGCCACCGCCGCCCACGCCGCGGGGGAGCGCGTCCACCGGGCCAGGGGCTCCCGCAGCAGGATCGCCAGGCCGCACTGGGCGAGGCCGAAGGCGACGGCCGCCAGCGTGGGCGGGTTCAGGTTCGACACCGCCGCGCCCGGGACGCCCACCATCGAGGCGGGGTAGCGCGCGAGCAGGACGAGCCCGGCGGCCGCCGCCGCGCCGCCCACCAGGAGCACCCGGCCCGAGCGCCGCGTCAGCTCGCCCCGCGCCCAGGCCGCGCCCAGCGTCCACGGCACGAGCCAGCCCGCCGCCAGGTTGACCCAGCCGAGCCGGGCCGGGCCGTCGAGGCCGAACCGTACGAGGTCCACGTGCAGGACGACGGCGAGCGGCCACAGCGGGTGGAGCCGCCGCACCAGGGGCGTGAGTGCGGTGAGCCCGGCGAAGACCAGCAGGAACCACAGGGGCGAGAGCGCCAGCTTGACCAGCGTGTGCACGGTGTCCGGGTCGGCGCCCGACAGGACCAGGCCCGTGCCGACGGCCGTCCACAGCGCGAGCACGGCGGCGACCGGCCGGAAGAGGCGGCCGAGGCGGGCCGCGAGCCACGGCCGGTATCCGGTGCGTCCGGTGCCGTGCGCACGGGCCGACGCGTGGCTCTTCGTCGCCACGTACCCGCCGACCAGGAAGAACACGGCGAGCGTCTGGAAGATCCAGGAGAGGGGCGCGAGCCACGGCTGGTGCCGCAGCGGGCTCGCGGCGCGCAGGACGCCGCCGTCCGACACCAGGGCGGTGACCAGCCAGTGCCCGCCGACCACGCCGAGGATGGCGAGGGCCCGCAGGGCGTCGAGGCCGCGGTCCCTGCCGGGGGGTGTGGCGGCGTCGACGTGCCGGGCGAGTGCGGAGAGGCGCTTGGCGGAGAGGCGCAGTGTGGAGAGACGCTGTGTGGAGAGACGCTCACGCATGGCTGACCTCCGGTCCGTCGCCGCGCGCGATCCGGGCGAGGTTGCCGAGCGGTACGGATCCCGGCTTCAGGTAGTCGCTGTGGCCGCCGTCGCCCGCCGCGAAGACGCGGGCGCCGAAGTGGCCGGAGACGGGGTCGGTGCCGAAGCCGACGGCGGTGCCGAAGAGGCCGAGGCTGGTGTGCGGCACGTCGGCGATCCAGTCGTCGGCGCCGCGGCCCGCCCAGATCCGGGCCCCGGTGTTCAGGTCGCCCGCCGTGTCGACGCCGGTGCCGGGGCTGCCGTAGAGCGCGATGTCGGCGACGTCCAGGCCACGCGGCCCCGAAGCGGCGGCGGCGCACACCACCGAGCCGTACGAGTGGCAGAGCAGGGAGAGGCGGGCGTCGGCGTTGATGCCGTGCAGGGCGCCGACGAAGGAACGCAGCGCGGGCGCCGCCTCCTCGGCGCGGCCCGTCGTCAGGACGGCGGGGCTGACCGTGCCCGGCGTCTCGTATCCGAGCCAGGCCACGACGGCCGTGCGGGGTCCGGCCGCCGCGTGCAGGGCGAGGGCGCCGGAGCGCAGCCTGCCGTACGAGTCGAGGGAGGTGTCGGAGCCCGGCACCAGGACGGCGACGCGGTCCGCCGCCGCCAGGTCGCCGAAGACCTCGGCGGTGCGGCCCGTGCCGCGCCCGTCGAAGGTGAGGAACCGCCGGTCGGGCGCGGCCATGGCGCGCAGCACGGCGGCCCGTCCCGTGGCGCCGTACCCGTCGGCGAGGGCCGCCGCCTCGGTGGCGTTGGCCCGGTTCGCGGCATACGCGGCGGGAAGCGCCGCCGCCGTGACGCGGCCGAGGGAGGCGGGGGCGGGGGCCGGGATCTCGGGGCGGGCGGCGCCCGACACCGGAATCACCACGGCGGCCGCGACCCCGGCGGCCAGCAGAGTGCGGCGCAGCCGTCCGGCCCGGATCTTCATCGTGCGTGTCCCTTCCGCCGTTTCGCGGGTCGGTGCTCCGACTCGCTTCCACGGAAGGGAAGTTATGGATCAGTCTCTGTCGCTCACATCCCGCTGGGGTATACAGCCGCGGGGTAGCTCTCAGGTATGACGGGTATCCCCCACGGGTGACCCATCGCCCCGTCGCCGCAGGTCAGAACGCCAGTTGCGCGATCTCTTCGGCGACCACCGCGCAGGCGTCCGCCGCCGGGTCGATCAGCGGGAAGTGCCCCACGTCCTCCAGGAGCGTGAGCCCCACGACCTCGCCCGACTTCGCGGCCGCGTCGGCGTACGCCTCGGCCACCGCCTGCGGCACGACGATGTCCGTGCGCCCCTGTACGACGGTCGTGGCGATGCCCGTCGGGAGCAGTGCGGCCGGGTCGGCATACGGCAGCCGTTCCTCGAACCGCGCGGCCCCGCCCAGGAGTTGGGACGGGGCACCGTCGCAGACGGCCAGCTCCTCGGCGACGCGGAAGTCCGCGATCGGCGCGAGCGCGACGACGCCGCGCAGCGGGGCCGGGCGGCCGGTGTGCCAGGGCGCGTCGGCGGGCAGCACGTGCCGTGCGGCCGCCCAGAGGGCGAGGTGGCCGCCCGCGGAGTGCCCGGTCACCACGGTGCGGCGCGGGTCGGCGGCGGGCAGGGCGACGCGGGCGAGCGCGGGCAGCGCGTCGAGGGCGGCGGCCACGTCGTCGAAGGTCTCCGGCCAGCGCCCGGCGACCGGGGAGGTGCCGCCCTGCACGGGGATCGGACTGCCCCTGCGGTACTCGACGTTGGCCACCGCGAAGCCGCGGCGGGCGAGGAAGTCCGCGAACGGGGTGATGTGGTGCCGGTCGTAGGGCGCCCGCCACGCGCCGCCGTGCAGGAGGACGACGAGGGGCGCGGGACGGCCCGCGGGGCCTTTGGGGGCGTAGAAGTCGATGACCTGGTCGGGGTGTTCCCCGTATGCGGCGGTCGTGTCCGGCTCCACGACGGGATGCGCGAAGGCGGCGTCGGCCTCGGCGGCATCGCGGGCCACGGCGGCGTCGTCCGGCATGCGGCAACCTCTCAACGGCAGTGCGGCTGGCGGCACTGCCCCCGCTTCTCCGGTTCTACGGTTCTCCGGTTCTCCGGTTCTCCGGTTCTCCGGTTCTCCGGTTCTCCGGTTCTCCGGTTCTCCGGTTCTCCGGGAGCCGGAAACGCGGGAGCCGGAAACGCGGGGGCAAGATCCGCCGGACGCTATCAGTCCAGCGTGTCCGCAAGCACCCGAGCGGCCCTCTCGGCATCGCCGAAGGAGACGTACAGCGGCGTGAACCCGAAGCGCAGCACGTCAGGCGCCCGGTAGTCACCGACCACACCCCGCTCGATGAGACGGCGCATCACGTCGCCCGCTCCCGCACAGCGGAGCGCGACCTGGCTGCCGCGCTCGGCGTGCGCGGCCGGAGTGAGGGACTCCACGCGCCCCTGGGGCACGTACGCCCCGACGCACCGCAGGAAGAAGTCGGTCAGGGCGAGCGACTTGGCGCGCACGGCGTCGACGCCGACGCCGTCCCAGACGTCGAGCGCCGCCTCCAGGGCGAGCATCGACAGGATGTCCGGGGTGCCGACGCGCCCACGCACCGCCCCGTCCGCCGCCGCGAACCCGGGCCGCATCCCGAAGGGTTCGGCGTGCGAGTTCCAGCCGGGCAGGGGGGAGTCGAAGCGGGGCTGCAGATCCGCGCGTACGTAGAGGTAGGCGGGCGAACCCGGGCCCCCGTTCAGGTACTTGTAGGTGCACCCGACCGCGAGGTCCACGCCGTGCTCGTCGAGGCCGACGGGCAGGGCCCCCGCGGTATGGCAGAGGTCCCAGACCACGAGCGCGCCCGCGTCGTGCACGGCCCGCGTCAGGCCGGGCAGGTCGTGCAGGCGCCCGGTGCGGTAGTCCGCGTGGTTGAGCAGGACGGCGGCGGTGCGCTCGCCGAGGACGCCCGGCACGTCACCGGGGGCCACCGGGACGATCCGGCAGCCGGTGAGGCGGGCCGCCGACTCGGCGATGTACCCGTCCGTGGGGAACGTCGTGGCGTCGACGACGATCTCGTCGCGCCCCTCGTCCGCGGCACGGGCAATGCGGACGGCGGCCACCACGGCCTTGAAGACGTTCACGCTGGTGGAGTCGCCGACCACGATCTGTCCCGGTGCGGCGCCGACCAGCGGGGCGATGCGGTCGCCGATGCGCTCGGGCGCGGTCCACCAGCCGCTCTCGTCCCAGGATCGGATGCGCAGCTCGCCCCACTGACGGCTGATGACGTCGGCCACCCGGCCCGGCACGTGCGCGGGCAGCGCGCCCAGGGAGTTGCCGTCCAGGTAGACGGTCTCGTCGAGGACGAACAGCTCGCGCTTGTCCCGCAGTCCGTCGTCGGCGTCCAGCTTCGCCGCCTCGGCCGTGAGGTCCGCCTCGGCCACGAGGTCCGGCACGGTCGTGAGGTCCGGCACGGCGCCGGAACGGGCGTCAGACATGGCTCCTCGCAGTCCACAGCTCGGGGAACACGTTCTTCGCCGCCCGCTTCTCCAGCCACGCCACACCGGCGGAGCCGCCCGTGCCCGTCTTGGCGCCCATCGCGCGGCGGGTGGCGACGAGGTGGTCGTTGCGCCAGCGCCAGACCAGCTCGGCGACGTCCGTCAACGTCTCGCCGAGGCGGGCGAGTTCGCCGCTCTCGTCGCCGGAGTAGAGCTCGGTCCAGACGGCCTCGACCTCGGGCGAAGGATCGTACTTCTTGGTGAGGTCACGCTGCAGGACGGCGTCCGGTATCGCGTACCCGCGCCGGGCGAGGAGGCTGAGCACCTCGTCGTACAGGCTCGGATCCTGCAGCGCCTTCTCCAGCTCCGCGTGGACGCGCGGCGCGCCCCGGTGCGGGACGAGCATGGACGCGGACTTGTCGCCGAGCAGGAACTCCATGCGGCGGTACATCGCGGACTGGAAGCCGGACCCCTCGCCGAGCGCACCGCGGTAGGAGTTGAACTGGGCGGGGGTGAGCTGGGCGAGCGGGTGCCAGGAGGCGTTCAGGGCCTCCAGCTCGCGCAGGCTGCGCTTGAGCGCGTTCTGCGCCACGGGGATGTCGTCGCGGCGCAGGGCGTGCGCGGCGGTCTCCCACTCGTGGACGATCACCGTGAACCACAGCTCCATGACCTGGGTGGTGACCAGGAAGACCATCTCGCCGGGGTCGTCCGAGCGGAGGTGCTGCAGGTGGGTGAGGACGTCCGCCTGGACGTAGTCCTCGTACGGGGTGGTTCCCGCGAAGTCGAGGTTCGGGCTCTCCGCCTCGGGGACCTCGGTGGACGCGCGCTCCTCGTGGGATGCCTCGGGCGTCTCTGGGGACATCGCTGTCTCCTCGATACGTACTCCGGGTAGCGGTCCGCCCCTGCCGTTACCGACACGGGGGCCCCGGTCCCCACGGGAATCTTCTGCAACTTTCCCGGAATCGGCAAGGGCTCGGATACCCCGTACAGCAGCAATAGCTTGATGCTGCTGTCGGCCGCAAGAGTGGGCCAACGAGGGCGGCCCCTATCCCACCGCCCGGCGACGCTCCCGGCACGCCCGCAGATGGGCGGCGTTCCCGCAGCCGCGCACCGAGTGCCAGACGCCGCTGTTGTTGCGGGAGCGGTCGTAGAACGCGGCGGCGCAGTATTCGTTGCGGCAGATCTTCAGCCGCCGCCAGAGGCCCATGGCCTGGGCGAGCAGCCCCTCGGCGAGGACGGCGGAGGCCAGCCAGCGCGCGCCCGCGCCCTCCGGCTCCACGGACAGGGCGCCGTCCCCCGAGAGCCCGACCACGATCGGCGCGGACGTGAACCGCACCGCTTCGCCGTCCTGGTCGTCCGCGGCCAGCGCGCGGCGCAGCTGGTCGCGCAGGCAGCGCAGATCCGGCAGGTCACCGGCGGTCAGGGCCAGGTGTACGTCGCCCCGCCCGGTCTCCGCCGCCCAGGACCGTACGGCCAGGTCGGCCCACTCCTGGGCAGGGCCGAGGGCTCCGTCGGCGATCAGATCGACGGAGTCGGGGGAGTCGGGATGGCCGGCGGGCGCGGTGTTCAGGAGCTCCTGAACGAGGGCGAGGCCGCCGGGCGCGGGGGTCAGACGGAGGCGCTCGGTCGCGGGCCAGTTCATGTCCTTCACCGTACCGCCTCGACATCGACATGGGTAAAGGGCTTACAGTGCTGTCAGACGCGTATGCCTCTGTTCGCGCCGGAAGCCCTGCAGAATCGCTGCAGAATCGCCAGGAGACCGCATGGGAACCATGGAAGACACCACGGACAACACCGTGGACGACACCACGGAAAACACCACGGAAAACACCACCTCACGAGCCGCGAACATCCTCGGCCGCCCCTTCGACATCAACGGCCTCACCCTCCGCAACCGCATCGCCATGGCGCCCATGACCCGCGAGTTCTCGCCGGACGGCGTACCCGGCGCGGACGTCGCGGAGTACTACGCGCGGCGCGCCGCGGGCGGCGTCGGCCTGATCATCACCGAGGGCACGTACGTCGACCACGCGTCGGCGGGCAGCAGCCACCGCATCCCGCACTTCTACGGCGAGGACGCGCTCGCGGGCTGGCGCCGGGTCGCCGACACCGTGCACGCGGCGGGCGGCCGGATCGTCCCGCAGCTCTGGCACGTCGGCGCGACCCGCGACGAGGGCCAGGGCCCCATACCCTCCGCGCCCCCCGCGGGCCCCTCCGGCCTCGCCCTGGACGGCGCCGCCAAGGGCCACGCGATGACGGGCGCCGACATCGACGCGGTGATCGGCGCCTTCGCCGACAGCGCCGCCGCCGCCGAGCGGAACGGCTTCGACGGCATCGAACTGCACGGGGCGCACGGCTACTTGATCGACCAGTTCCTCTGGGGCACCACCAACCGCCGCACCGACGGCTACGGCGGCGACCTCGCGTCCCGCACCCGCTTCGCCGCGGAGATCGTCGAGGCGGTCCGCGCGGTGGTCTCGCCGACGTTCCCCGTGATCTTCCGCCTCTCCCAGTGGAAGGACCACGCCTTCGACGCGAAGCTGGCCGCGGACCCGACCGAACTCGACGCCCTGCTCACCCCGTTGGCGACGGCAGGCGTCGACGCCTTCCACGCCTCCACGCGCCGCTACTGGCTCCCCGAGTTCGACGGCGCGGACCTCAACCTCGCGGGCTGGGTCAAGAAGCTCACAGGAAAGGCCGCGCTGTCCGTGGGCTCGGTCGGCCTCGACAAGGAGTTCATCGGCCCCCAGGGCTTCGCCAAGGAAAGCGCGTCGACCGGCATCGACCTGCTCCTGGACCGCATGGAGCGCGACGAGTTCGACGTCATAGCGGTGGGCCGCGCCCTGATCGCGGACCCCGAATGGGCAGACAAGGCGCTGACAAGCCGCTTGAACGAGGCAGCCCCGTACGACGCGGGCATGCTGCGCACGCTGATCTGAGTTCGTCCGGCGCCGGAGAGTCTCAGCCCGTCCGGCGCTTGAGGACGAGCCCGCAGGGCGATCTCAGCCCGTCCGGCGCTTGAGGACGAGGCCGTCCAGGCCGAAAAAACGGGGGCCCGGGGGCAGAGC